>PMSS01000450.1 GCA_003167515.1 Acidobacterium sp.
TCGCGATCAGATGCGCGAATGGATCTTCTTTACCGATCTGCATACGTTCAAGGATCGCTACGAACTGGCGCAGCAATACGGATTGCAGGGCTTCTGCTCATGGGTGCTCGGCGAGGAGGACCCGGCGATCTGGACGTTTCTGCCGAAGCGGGCGCGGTAGCCGGCACACGAACCACCGCAGTCACCGGAAGTCTCACCTCGAATGGGAGAGATGAATCGCATGCAGTATTTCCTCGGCGTGGATGCCGGCGGCACGAAGACGGAGTTTGTGCTGGGCGATGAGAGCCGCGAACTGACGCGCGTGCGCGCGGGAACCATTAAGCGAATGAAGGCGGACGCCGCAACTGCCGAAGCGAATCTGCGGACCGGGCTGATCGAGCTTCAAGGCGCGACCGGCATTTCGCTTCAATCGATCACGCGCTGTTGCGTTGGGACTGCGGGCGAAACGGTTCCTCTGGTGGTGAACTGGCTGCGGGAGGCCTTTGCGCGTAGCGTTGGCGGCGAGCTGATTATCGTGGGTGACGTGGAGATTGCGCTTGACTCGTCCTTCTTTGGCGGTCGCGGTGTGCTGGTGCTTGCGGGGACGGGATCGAATGTGGCCGGTCGCGGGTCCAAAGGCCGCATCGTGACCGCGGGAGGGTGGGGTCCGGCGCTGGCGGATCAGGGGTCGGGACATTTTCTGGGGCTGGAGGGATTGCGGCGCGGATTTCTGGCGATCGATCAGCAGCGGCCGACTCGTCTGCTGGATTTGGCTCGGGACTTCTGGAAGCTTAGTTCGCTCGGGGAGCTGATCGAGTTTGCGAACGCCAATCCCGCGCCCGAGTTTTCGAAGCTGGCGCCACTCGTGGTCGCAATCGCAGAAGAGGGAGACGCTGTTGCTCAGGAAGTCGTTGCGCAGGGCGGAGCAGATCTGGCTGCGCTGGCCGGTTTGGTCATCGAGCACATTCGCGGTCTCGAAGCGGGGGCTGGGGCAACGTTCGAAGTTCCTGCAGTGGCGATCGCCGGCAGCATTCTGGAGCGTGCAGCTCCGGTCAGAAATGCACTGATCGCGGAGCTGCGAAGAAGCTACCCTGGGATCGAGGTGGAGGATGCTCCTGCCGATCCACCCGCAGGAGCTTTGTGGGCGGCGCGCCAGACGGGTCGACGAGCACCGGCTGCGCTTTGAACATCGCGACGGGAAATCCGTTAATGGAGATTTGGTGAGACTCTGCTTTCGTATCCTGCTGCTCGTCGTGACCGCGCTTTGGTATGGGGGTTCGTCCCGCGCGCAGACTTTCGTTGACATCAAACCTTCCCCGCAGCAGATTGAGTGGCAGGATCTTGAGTTCGGTGTGCTCATTCACTTCTCCACAAATACATTTCTGGATCGCGAATGGGGCGACGGAAGTGCCGACCCGGCTGTGTTCAATCCGACGCAGTTCGATCCGGAGCAGTGGATGCGGGCGATTCGCGCGGCGGGTGCCAAGTACGTGGTTCTGGTCGCCAAGCACCACGATGGATTTTGCCTGTGGCCCACAGCGCAGACCGATTACAGCGTCAGGGCCAGCCTTTGGAAAAACGGCAAAGGCGACGTGGTGGGCGATGTCGCGCGGGCTGCGCGGAAATACGGGTTGAAGTTCGGGATCTATCTGTCGCCGTGGGATCGGCACGAGCCGCGATACAAGGATGCGGCCGACTACGACCGCTACTACAACGCTGAGCTCGAAGAATTGGTGCAGAATTACGGAGACCTGGTGGAATTCTGGCTGGATGGCGCGGGGAGCGCAGGACACGTTTATAACTTTCCGAAGATTATCGAGACGCTGCGCACCTACCAGCCGAACACCATTGTCTTTGCTGATACCGGGCTCTTCGAATATGGCGATGCGCGCTGGGTAGGTAATGAGGCGGGGCGCGTGCCATACGAAAACTGGAATGTGATCGACCGACATGGCTACCTCCGCTGGCGCCCGGTGGAGGCGGACACGCCGCTGCGCGCGGGTCATTGGTTCTGGCATCCGAACGATGAGGCATCGCTCAAGAGCGTCGATGAGCTGCTCACCACGTGGGACGAAACCGTTGGCCATGGCGCGCAGCTGATGCTCGGGCTGGCTCCCGATCGCCGCGGATTGTTGCCGGACAGTGACGTTGCTCGTCTCGCGGAATTTGGTCGTGCTCAGCGCGAACGGTATGCGCACAACCTGGCTTTAAAGCATGCACCGGTTGCCGCCGATGTTTCCGCGGCACTCGATGGCGATCCTGATACCTTCTGGTCCGCACCTGCCGGCTCTCACCATTCCACACTCGAGGTTCGCTTCAACAAGGCGGTCACATTCGATCGCGCACTGACCATGGAGTGGCTTAACGGCGGGCAGCGCATCGAGAAGTATGCCATCGACGTGTGGACTGGAAGCGCCTGGGAGACGGTGGCCTCCGCGCATGCCATCGGACATGAGAAGATCGATATCTTCCCCGCGGTGACGGCCAGCCGAGTTCGACTCAACATTTTGTCCAGCACAGATGGCGCGGCTGTTCGCGAATTTCAGCTCTACGACGTTCAGGTTTCCCGGAGGACGATGAGCAGGTGAGAAAGTCTTCGCGCGGTCGGCTCTGGTTGCCACTCCTGTCTTGCCTTTGCGTTGCCTCCGTGGCTCATGGGGTCGTAGGATCGTCGCGGCTGCCTCTGATTCCGCAGCCGCGTGAATTCAGCGCACGAGAGGATCTTTCTCTGGCCTCGGGCGTGCGCGTACTTTCCCCGGGAGGCGACGAGGACGACCGGTTCGCCGCGGAGGATTTGAGGGAGGAATGGAAAGCACGCGGGGTGCGGCTGCGGGAGTCCGCAACCGCGGTGCGCGTCTACCTGCTGCGTGACGAGACCCCTCTGGCACGGCAGGTTCTGAGGCGCGAAGAAATGACATTCGATGCGGCCATGAGGCCGGAAGGCTATGTGCTGGTGACGGGAAAGCGAGAGGCCTTCGTGATCGGGCATACTGCGGCCGGAGTGTTTTATGGAACGCAAACCCTGAAACAACTTGTGCAGAGTGGTACGGGAGCTTCGGTTCTCGCTGGCGCGGACATCCGCGACTGGCCTGCCATGCGCTGGCGCGGTGTGCATGACGATTTGTCGCGCGGGCCTCTGCCCACGCTGGAATTTCAGAAGAGACAGATTCGCACCTTCGCCGCGTACAAGCTCAGCGTCTACTCGCCGTATTTCGAGAACACGATGCAGTACGCGTCGAATCCGGTGCCGGCACTACCTGGCGGATCGATTTCCGCCGACGACGCGACGGCTCTGGTTGCGTACGCGCAGCGGTATCACGTGACGATCGTGCCGGAACAGGAGGCCTTCGGGCATCTGCATAAGGTTCTGACGTGGCAGCAGTACGCGCAGCTGGGGGAGACGCCTGACGGCGCGGTGCTTGCGCCGGGACAAGCCGGATCGATACAGCTGATCACCGAGTGGTTCAACGAGCTGGCGGCAATCTACCCCGGACCGTTTCTGCATATCGGCGCCGACGAGACATCCGAACTGGGCCAGGGGCGGACGGCAGATGATGTAAAGCAGCGAGGTCTGGGCGCGGTTTACATCGATTTTCTTTCGCAGATTCACGAGGCGCTTCGGCCGCTCGATCGACGGCTGCTCTTCTGGGGAGATGTGGCGATGAACAGCCCGGCGCTCGTGCCACGTCTGCCGCACGACATGATCGCGGTCGCGTGGGAGTACGATCCGGAGCCGGAGGGGTTTCATCGATGGCTCGATCCTTATACAAAGGCCGGAATGGAAACGTGGGTCGCGCCCGGCGTGAATAACTGGAATCGCGTGTGGCCGGACTTCGATATGGCCCTGCGTAATATTCAGGGCTTTGTCGCGGACGGGCAGGCCGCCGGAAGCACAGGGATGCTGAACACGGTCTGGGATGACGATGGTGAAGGGCTCTTCCTGGAGGACTGGTATGCGGTTCTGTTTGGAGCGGCAGCAGCATGGCAACCGGGCACCAGCGACATTGCGCAGTTCCAACAGGACTACGGCGCGGTCTTTCATGGAGATGCGACTGGTGACATCAACGGGGCGCAGCAGGCGCTGATGCGCGCGCATCTGGCGCTCGCAAAGGCGGGACTGGGAGATGCGCGTGATGCGGATTTCTGGGTTGACCCGTGGAGTGTCGAGGGCCAGCAGATTGCAGCGAAGATTCGCCCGGTAAGTGCGGACGTGCGACTGGATGCCGAACGCGCATTGACTTTGATCGCAGAGGCTCGCGCCGCTGCTCCACTACGCGAGACGGAGGCTCTGGAGGCGATGGATCTGGGCGCGAGGCGCATCGATTTTCTGGCGTTCAAGTTTCAGACCGCGGATGAGATTGCGGAGAGTTACAACCACTTATATGACGGGCAGAAAACTCCGGAGATCGCCGACCATATTTCGCGAGATCTCCGGAAGCTTTCGGGCGTGAACGGCCGGTACGAGGACCTGGGCGACGGATACAGCTATCTGCGATCGCGCTTCAGCGATTT
>PMSS01000408.1 GCA_003167515.1 Acidobacterium sp.
CGACGGTGGTGGTGGGCGGCCGCGTGGATGCGATGGGATCGAACGCCCGGCTGGGGCAGTCGCAGTATCTGGTGGCCGAGGCGGATGAGAGCGACCGCTCGTTTTTGAGGCTGTCACCGATTCTGGCGATTGTGACGAATCTGGATCGTGAGCACATGGACTGCTATCGGGACATGGCGGATGTGGAGGACGCATTCGTTGAGTTCATGGAGCGGGTTCCGTTTTACGGGGCGTGCGTTGCGTGCGCGGACGATGCGCTGCTGGCGGGAATTCTGCCGCGGGTGCGGCGGCGGGTGTTTACTTATGGGGCTTCGTCGAGCGCGGATTTTGTGTTGCGGCTGCTGCCTGCGTTGCCAGTGACGGAACAGACGGGACCGGAGCAGACGGGGACGGGCGAGCGCGTCTGCGGGACGCGGTTTGAGGTTGCGGCTGGTGGCGAGGTGTATGGTCCGCTGGAGCTGCATGTGCCGGGGATTCACAACGTGTTAAATGCAACAGCGGCGGTTGCAATTGGTGCGCAGCTGGAGATCGCGCCGGAGGCGATTGCCAGCGGGCTGAAGTCGTTTCGCGGCGTCGATCGGCGTTTTCAAGTGAAGGGCTGCGTGCGCGGCGTGACGGTGGTGGACGACTACGGGCACCATCCGACGGAGATTCGGGCGACGCTGCGGGCGGCGAAGGAATGTGGGTACGGCGGGGTACATGTGATCTTCCAGCCGCACAGATACACGCGAACGCGCGATCTGATGGAGGAGTTTGTCCATGCCTTCGACGATGCCGCGTCGGTGGAGGTGCTGGATATTTACGCGGCCAGCGAGGAGCCGATTGCGGGAATCACTGCGCAGGCGCTGGTGAAGGCGATTCACTGCGGGGATGTGGAGTATGCCTCTTCATCGGATGAGGCGATTGGGCGGGCGCTCCAACGGGCGCGCGAGGGAGATGCGATTCTGACGCTGGGCGCGGGGAATGTTTCGCAACTGGCCCCGGTGGTGGTGGAGCGGCTGAAGAGCAGCCGGTAGCCTGTAGCCGGTAACTGATGCTCAGCGGGCGCTGCGTGCCGAGGGATGATGCGAGGCGGAGCGGCGGGGATGGCGGCCGAAGAGGCGGTTTTTGCGGAGCTCCCACAATGAGCCGGCAATGATGGTCCAGACGATGGTGGCGACCGGGACAACGAGCCACGGATTCTGACTGGGCAGGAAACGCCACAGGACAAAGGCGAATCCGAGGAGGCCGATGCTGCCGAGGGCGGCACCAGCGGAGTCGATGCTGGCGGCCATGCGGCCGCGGTGGGTTCCGTCGTAGCCCAGTTCCCCTTTGCGTTCCTTCTCGTGGCTCTCGATGAGCGTGACGCTGGCCGGGAAGATTGCGGGAAAGGCAAGGAAGAGGCCGCCGAGGCCGGGGCCGAAGCGCTTTGCGACGAGGCCAGCCAGCACCGTCGCCGCTCCGCCGAAAAGGAAGCGCACGAGGTACTGGTGCGGCTTGGTTTCCTTCGTGCCGGAGAATTTGATCTCGACCACGTTAGAATCTCCCACCGACGACGGCCAGCAGGCCGAACGAAACCCCGAACCAGACGGGCATAAGGACGAGCGCCGTAGAAAGCGCACTGAGCTTGCCTCGCCGCAGGATCAGGCTGGCCAGGGCTGCATACAGCAAAAATGCGAGAGCGCCGAAGATCATCGTCTTCGCTTCGAGGGCCGCGAAGGCTTTGCCTTCTTTGTGGATGGTGAGACTCACAGTGGCGAGCGCGACGGAGGGCGCTGCCGCGAAAAGGCCCGCGAAGCTCTTGGGGCGCAGGACATCGCCCAGCATGGCGAAGAGGCTGACGATGGCACCGCCGACGAGGAAGCGAATGAGCAGGTCGTTCATGACTTCTTCATGACTTTTTGTGGGCGTCCTTCACAAGACGGAGAGCGGCGTCGGCTCCTTTGCAGCCGAGCAGGCGATATTTCTTGCCTTCGAGCGAGTGGTAGTTGACGAAGAAGTCCTGGAGCTCCCTGATCCACTTGCCGGGGAGATCTTTGAGCTTGCGGATGTTCGCGTACATGTGGTTCGCGTCGGCGATAGCGATGAGGCGGTCGTTGCGGATTTTCTTTTTTCCGTCGAGTTGTTCGCCTTCGATGACTCCGATGAGGCGGGCGCGGACTGAGATTCCGGGGAAGGCGGGCTCGTCCATGAGGAGGAGAACGTCGATGGGATCGCCGTCGGGCGCGATGGTCTGGGGGAGGAAGCCAAAGTCGTAGGGGAAGACCATGCCGGCGGGGAGGACTTTCTTGAGCGAGAAGATGCCCTGGTCGGGATCGAAAGCAAATTTATTGCGGCTGCCGGCGGGAGTTTCGACGATGACCTGGAGGAGGCCGTCTTTTTTATCGATGGGCTTGAGGCGGGTGGGGTCGGAAAGAGCTTTCACGGTAGCTGGGAGGTTAAATTGAGGTTAATCGTTGTCTGCCTGGGTGAGTGAGGGCCCCGGCTAAGGTGTTTGGGGTTTGGCTGTGCGGGCGCGCGGAGGGCGTTGATCGAGGAGGGCTGTAGTGGAAATATGGCCTGGCTTTGCGAAGTGGGGAACCTTTGGAGGGCTGGTGTCGTAGGAATTGACGGGGGATTGGCATGAGACTGCTATGCGCTGGCGCGGCTGCGGCTCTCTTCGTTTGCAATGTGGCAGGATTTGCGGAGACTGTGGGCGACTGCGGGCATCCGATCGAGGCTCCGCTGCGATCGAGGGCGGCGTTGGTGATCACATCGCGGCCGGCAGGGGTAGAGGTGGTCGGCACCGATACGGAAGTGATCCGCGTCTCGTGCACCGTCGACCGCGAGGAGTACGCGCCGTATATCGAGCTGCGATTCTCGGGAACGCCGGAGTATGGGCGGCTGAAAGTGACGGGAGAGGCCATCAGAAATGGAAACCTGCATATTCGCATCGAAGTGCCGCGGAAGACGAACCTGAGATTTCACATGGGCGCAGGCGAGGTAAAGGTCGGGGATATCGCGGGCGATAAGGACATCGATTTATATGCGGGCCAGATTACGATCGCCACGGCCGGCGGCGGGAGCTACAAGTCGGTGGACGCGTCGGTGGACATCGGCGACGTGAATGCTTCGGCGTGGGGAGTGGATAAGGGTGGGTTCTTTCGGAGCTTTACGAAAACCACGGTGAATGGGGAGTATCGGCTGCGGGCGCATGTTCTGACTGGGGAGATCGATCTGGAGTGAGGTCTGGGTGGTCAGCCGTCTTTCTGGCGATCCTCGGCCCGGAGTCTTGAGCGCTCCACGAGTTCGTCAAACTCAGCGTTCGTCATCAGACCATCGCGCATATTCGGATCTGTAAATGGGATTGTCTTGGGATCAAGCCCGAAATCTTCGCGTATCGAACGGCAAGCCTCGTCATAATCTTCTTTGGTGATCGAGTTGTTGAGGAGGAACTCGGCCTTGCGCTCGGGAGTGTAGATTTCAGCTAGGTCCGCAAGCTCTGGCAGGACAACGTGATTGCCAATTCCTCTCGTATAGGAATCCGCGCTTGGAGGGT
>PMSS01000311.1 GCA_003167515.1 Acidobacterium sp.
CGCTACTTCCCCGAGCCCGATCTCCCGCCGCTCATCGTCTCCGGCGCGTGGAAGACCGAGATCGCCGCGCAGATGCCTGAGCTACCCGAGGCACGCCGGGCCCGCATGATCGCCGAATACGGCATCACCGGCCAGGATGCGCACACCCTCACCGCGACCCGCGCCTTCGCCGATCAGTTCGAAGCCGCCGCCCGCGCCGCAAAAAATCCGCGCCGCGTCGCCAATCTCGTGCAGAGCGAGCTCACCATGCGCCTCAAAGCCGTTGGCCTCGAGCTCGAACAGTCTCCCNNCTCAAGCAGCTCTTCGATTTGTCCTTCGAACGCAACGAGGACTTCGGTCCCGTCTACGAGTGCGAAAAGCCACAGCAGATCAGCGACGCCTCGACCCTCGAAAAGATGATCGACGAGGTCATCTCCGCCAATCCGGCCCAGGTCGACCAGTACCGCAAAGGCAAGAAGACCGTTGCCGCCTTCTTCGTAGGCCAGGTCATGAAGGCCTCCAAAGGCCAGGCCAATCCCGCGCTCCTCAACGAGCTGGTCACGAAGAAACTCGACAGTTAGTCGCTATCACGGGCACGTGGGTCTTTCTATCCGAGCCTGACGCCAGCTCCCAACTTGGGACCTTGACTCCGCAGATTGACTGAGGAAAGTCTGTGAACCGGTCGATAAGGAGACTTGAGAGCAAGAATCCCGAGGGAGAGCTCAGCAATCCAATCGCCCCAATGAGACGGGCTTGAGCAGGGAGCAGAGAAAGATGGCAGCACTTGCGGATGGCGCGGAGATCGCCCAACTGGAGCAGAGTCTGGATCGGGCGATGGGGGAAGTGTTCGGGACGATGATCGGGGTGAACTGCGCGCGGACCGAGAGCGCGGCGCCGATGGAGGGGCAGACAATCGCGGCGCTGATCGGACTGGCGGGCGCAATGAGCGGCACCCTGGTGCTGCAGAGCGAGAGCGCGGCGGCGATGCACGTCTCCGAGTTGATGACGGGTATTGGGCCGACCGAAGTGGACGCGATGGTGCGGGACGCGATAGGGGAGATGGCGAACATGGTGGCGGGCGCGTGGAAGGGTTACGATCCGGTGCTGGCTTCGAAGTGCTTGCTATCGACGCCGACGGTGGTGGTGGGAAGCCGCTATGAGCTGTTCAGCCGGCGGGCGACGGTGCGGATCGATCGGGTCTATGGGGTGGAGGGGTCCTTCTTCTCGGTGGCTGTGGCTTGTGAGCGGACGGAGTGAGCGCTACAGGGAACAGGGAACAGAGAAAACAGGCAATAGGGAACAGCCCGAAGCGGATTAAGGCTTGTCGGCTGGTGCGTCACGGCAGGTTCGCTTGGATTCCCAAAGAGACTGCCACCATCGCAAGCGCCTTGTCCCTGGTCCACAGTTGCGTGCCGAGGCTCATCATGCAAGATGCGATCAGGTGTACATCCGTGAGGCCAAGGCCTTTTGAGTAGAGCGAATGGGACTCAATCAGGTGTCGAACCTCGTCGAGTTCCGCCACGTTGACTTCGTGCAATTCATCCAGCGCGGCGAGCTTCTTGCGCCGGTTGTGGAGCGAGCCGAGAGCGACCTCTGCCACAATGAAGGGGTGCATTGCAATCCTTCCGGCTCCGAGAAGCCGATCCATCTGCGGATCCGGGCTGCGCAGATGATCGACCCAAACCGACGTATCCGCCAGAATCACAAGCGATCAGCCCTTACCCGCTTAATGTCTTCCAAATCGGGCTCCGAACCACCTAAGGCTGCGAGCCTGCGCGAAGCCTCGAAATGAATCAGGGCCTTCAGCGCCTCACGGAGGAGCGCCGATCTTTCCTTGATGCCTGAATACTTCTGTGCTTTACGTACCAAATCATCATCGAGTGTGACAGTGGCTCGCATGGATACTCCTGTAGCACTCATTTTATCACCACTTGGTGATGATCTGGGTGAAACGTGGTTTACCACGAGTTAGCTCCAATAACTCCGATCCAGTGTCCTGTACTGGATCGCCTCAGCGATATGCGGAACCGCCAGCTTCTCCATCCCCTCCAGGTCAGCAATGGTGCGCGCCACTTTGAGGATGCGGTCGTGAGCGCGGGCGGTGAGTCCCTGCTGCAGCATGGCTCGCTCCAGCAGCTTTTCAGCATCGGCGGAGAGCTCGCAGTGGGCGCGAATCTGGCGAGTCCCCATTTGCGCGTTGGAGAAAATCTTCTCTTTAGCCGAAGCGAAGCGCTGGCGCTGGCGATCCCGCGCTGCAAGCACGCGAGCGCGAATGTTCGCCGAGCTTTCCGCGGCTGCCCCACCCCGAAGCTCCTTGTACTGGACGGCGGGAACTTCGATGTGGATGTCGATCCGATCGATGAGCGGGCCGGAGATTTTCGCAACATATCGCTGAATGATGGGCGGGGTGCAGTGGCACTCTCGGGAGCGGTCGTTGAAGTAGCCGCAGGGGCAGGGGTTCATTGCGGCCGCAAGCATGAAGGCAGCGGGAAACGTCAGCGACATCGAAGCCCGGGCAATCGTCACATGGCGGTCTTCGAGAGGCTGGCGCATCACCTCTAAGACGTTGCGCGGGAATTCGGGCAGCTCATCGAGGAAGAGCACGCCGTTGTGGGCGAGAGAGACTTCGCCGGGACGCGGAATCACTCCCCCACCAATCAGGCCGGCGTCAGAAATGGTGTGGTGCGGGGCGCGGAACGGGCGCTGCGTCACCAGCCCGGCTTCGGCGTCAAGGACTCCGGCGACGGAGTGGATCTTGGTCGTTTCGAGGGCCTCCTCGAAGGTGAGGGGCGGGAGAATGGACGGGAAGCGGCGTGCCAGCATGGTTTTGCCGGAGCCGGGAGGGCCGATCATTAATATGTTGTGGCCGCCGGCGGCGGCGATCTCCAGCGCCCGCTTGGCGGTCTGCTGCCCGCGAACATCCGCGAAGTCGAGAGCAAAGTGCTGCAGCTCGCCGAGAACCTGCGCGGCTTCCACTTTGAAAGCGGGCGTGTGGATGCCGCCATTGCCGGCCTGGTTGAGGAGATCGCGAACCTGGAGGAGAGTTTCGACAGGATAGACGTCGACGCCATCGACGACGGCGGCTTCTCGCGCGTTCGCTTTGGGGATGACGAGGTTCTTGATCCCGCGCTCGCGAGCCGCGACGGCGACGGGGAGCATGCCGGGAACGGGGCGGAGTGCGCCGTCGAGGCCGAGTTCGCCGATCAGGAGAAAGTCGGCGAGGTCGCGAAGCTGAAGCGCCCCGTAAGCGCCGAGGATGCCGACTGCCATGGGCAGATCGAAGCCGGAGCCCTCCTTCTTAATGTCGGCGGGGGCAAGGTTGATGGTGATGTGGGTGGTGGGAAGATCGAATCCCGAGTTGCGGATGGCGGCGCGCACGCGGTCGCGGCTTTCGCGGACGGCGGCATCGGGCAAGCCGACCGTGTTGAAGTGGTCCTCCTGGGTCTTTATGGCGGAGAAGTCGACTTCGACGTCGATGATGCTGGCGTCGATGCCGTACACCGCGGCGCTGAGGGCTTTGAAGAGCATGGACAGGGATAAAAAAGCCGGATTCTGTGGGGAGTGTAGCAGCGGATGGGCAGGATTTACGGTGATGCGGGAGGCTGAGGTGAGTGCGGAGCAAACGTCGGTAACGGGCCGTTTCGAACGGCGGGAAAGGGGTTACGGGAGTGACTTGCGGTCACGACCGGGAAGGACTATTGGGGAGCGGGAGGCAATGTGCGCCGCGAAAGCTCATAATCAGGAGATAGCGGGAGCGCTGGAGACTTCGATGAATCCCAAAAAAGCAGTTTTGATTACGGGCGCCGCAGTGGCGGGCGCGGGACTTCTTTGTGCGGGCACAACGGCGGCGGTTGTCTATCGCTGGATAAGCCGGAGGACGGCGCGGCGACTGCGAGGGCTGAGTGGGAAGGTCGTGCTGATCACGGGCGCCTCGCGCGGACTGGGGCTTGCCATGGCCGAGGAGTTTGGACGCTGCGGAGCGAAGCTGGTGCTGGCGGCTCGCGACCCGTGGGAGCTGGAGCGGGCGCGCACATCGCTGGTGGAGCGAAAGGCCGTGCAGGATGCGGCCGATATCCTGGTGATCCCCACGGATCTGCGGCAGGCGGACGAGGCGCAACATCTCGTCGAGCGGGCGACCGAGCACTTCGGGCGCATCGATGTTCTGGTCAACAATGCCGGCGTGACTACAGTGGGCCCGGTGGAGAACCAAACGGTCGGGGATTTTCACGATGTGATGGACTCTAATTTCTTTTCGGCTGTGCACTGTGCGCTCGCGGTTTTGCCGCAGATGCTGGGGCGGAGAAGCGGGACCATCGTGAACGTCGCGTCGATTGGCGGCAAGGTAGCGGTGCCCCACATGTTGCCCTACACCGCGAGCAAATTTGCGGAGGTGGGATTTTCTGAAGGTTTGCACGCCGAACTCCGCGCCAAGGGAGTTCACGTGCTGACCGTCTGTCCGGGGTTAATGAGGACGGGATCGCATGGGAACGCGATGTTTTCAGGAGACGCGGCGCGGGAGTATCGATGGTTCAGTTTGGCGGCGACCCTGCCGGGCGTTTCGACGAGCGCGGCCGCCGCGGCACGGAGGATTGTGCGCGCAGTCGTTGCGGGCGAGACAGAGATCGCGATCACTCCGCAAGCAGTTGCGGCGGCACGGCTCGGAAATCTGGCGCCGGAGGTCGTCGGTCTGGCGATGGGCGCGGTGAATCGGCTGCTGCCAGCGGCGGTTGCCGGAAAGCCGGAGTTGCGGCGCGGGGCGGAGGTCCGAAGCCTCGAGACGGCGCCTGCTGCGACCATCGGTGACGCGGCTGCACTGCGATACAACCAGACGGCGTAAGGGCCACGCGCGGTACATGCGCGCGATAAACTGCCGCTGAACCTCGTCGAAATCCGGTTCGGACCAGGCAAGAGATGTACGCCTCCGTGCTGCCAGTGGAAGCAGCTGTCGTGAGTTGTAATGCGTTGCCTGATACGACCGGAATGATCGATAGTGTTCTTAAGGGGCGTCGATGCGAGCCGTGATTCTGATCAGGATTCTGGTGGGATGGGTCTTCATATCCGAGGGCATTCAGAAGTTCCTGTTTCCGGCGGCGCTCGGCGTAGGACGGTTCGCGAAGATCGGCATTCCTCATCCGGAGGTGATGGCTCCGCTGGTGGGAGCAGTGGAGATCGCCTGCGGTGCGATGGTCATATTAGGGCTGCTCACCCGGCTGGCGGCGATTCCGCTGCTGGCGGTAATTGTGACCGCCATTGTTACGACCAAAGTTCCGATCCTGCATCAGCAGGGTGTGTGGGCGATGCTGCATGAGGCGCGGGTGGACTTCAGTATGGCACTGGGTCTGCTTTTCCTGCTGATCGTGGGTGCCGGCGCGTTCGCCATGACCGGCTCGCGAGTGAGCGATGCAGATGCGACGGAGGCTATGGTGGCGAAGCGGCGGGGCGGCTTCGAAGAATTCAAGCAGCCGCCGAAGGGTGACACCTCAGATCATGCTCATTCGGGCAAATCGTAACCATGACTGAGCCTATTTCGCAGCAGCCTCCAGAGTTGCGTTGGCGCGGTTGAGAGCGTCGGTGAGCACGGTCAGCTGTGCCTGCGCCCGAGCAAGGTCCTTCGCGTCGATCGCTTCGTTGACACCGGGGATCACGACGGCGGCGTAGCCCGTGTATTCGCCGGGCGCGTAAATGGTGTGTTTGAACCAGGGCCGGTTGGGCAGACCCGGCTCTGTTAGGAAATCACCCTCGACTGCGCGCAGCTGAGTGTTCAGTGCGGCGAGGGCCTCGGATGAATCGGAGGCGGCGTGCTCCTGCTTCTCCTTCACCTGCTTCGCGAGCAGGGTGAATTTTTCGGCTGCAGCTTTTGCTGGAGCAAAATCGAGGCCGGTGAGGCCGGCATCCTGTGCTTTCTTCTGCGCGGTGTCGAGGTACGACGACAGTTCCTTGCCATAGGTGACGTAGTCGTAGGGGAGAACGTCGGCATCCGCCATATGCAGGGCTTCAAGCCCGAAGACTCGAGCCATCTCCTGCTCATAAACGAACGTGGGATCGGCGTTCATCACGAACCAGGCGTAGTTGTCGAAGACCGAGTGGTAGACGCCATAGGGACCGCCAGATCCGATGTCGGTGGAGGGCACGCCGAGGTGCTGGATGAACGGCGTGAAATCGGAGCCGCTGCCGAGGTCGCCGATAGTGACATCGTTATCGACATGAGCATTGCCGCGACCGGCGTGCTCTTCGACGCCGACTTGCCGATGCGCCATGGCGTCGGCCTGGTGCTGTTTCCATTGCTGGTAAACCGTGCCGCCTTTTGGGCTGGGGACGGCTTTAGTGACGTCGCGAACGAATTGCTTCAGCGACGGCACAGCGGAGGCGTCGAAGTTGGGACCGGAGACGCCCACATCGGTGTTGAAGTACGCGACCGCGTGAACCAATTGAATAGCGTGGTCCTCAACCCACTCGGTTGAACCGATCAGGCCTTCCTCCTCGGCGTCCCAGCTGCAGAAGACGATGCGGCGCTTCGGCTTCCATCCCTGCTGAAGAAGAACGCCGATGCCGTGGACAGCTTCAAGCATGGCAGCGGTGCCGCTGTTGGGATCGACAGCCCCGTAAACCCACGCGTCGCGATGATTGCCGGCAACCACCCATTCATCCGGGAATTCCGATCCCGCGACGGTGCCGATGACGTCCCAGATGGTGCGGTACTGGTAGTCCATTTTAAGAACGATGTGGACCTTGACGCCGGGGCCAACGTGATAGGTGAAAGGCAACGCGCCCTGCCACTCGCGCGGGGCGTCGGGTCCGCTGAGGTGCTCAAGGATGGGGGACGCGTCGTGATACGAGAGTGGCTCAGACGGAATTTTGGGAAGGCTGGTGACCTGATCGAGAGGGATGCGCTGCGATTCGGGAAGGTTGGGGCGCGAAGCGATGCCGGGAGTGAGCGCGTCTCCCGGATACTTGAACATGAACTGAACAGACCCGCGCTGGACGGCGGTTGCCGGGCCCCAGGGACCATGGGGATACATGTCGCCGCGGTAGTAGCCGGTGTCGGCGGGATCGGAATAGATGAGGACCCCAGCTGCTCCGTACTGCTAGGCAACGTAGACTTTCACGCCGCGGAAATTGCCGCCATAGCGGACAAGAATGATCTTGCCTTTGAGATCGATCCCCAGATCCTTGAGCTTCTGGAAATCTTCAGGGCGCCCGTAATTGGCGTAGACGACTTCCCCGGTGACGTCGCCGGAGGGCGATGATCCGTTGAAGGCGGGGGTCACGCGCGGATCGTCCTGAAAGGGATCGTTGCCGTCGACGTGTTCGGGCACCGGCCCGGTCATGAGGAGCTTGCCGTCGGAGTCGTACGCCTGAACCTTGACCTCCACGGGCATGTTGAGCCACGCCTTGTAGGGCACGATGTTGGTTTCGAGGCCAGCCTCTTTGAATTTCGAGGCGACGTACTGCGCGGTTTTGAGGTCTTCCGGCGAGGCAGCGATGTGCGGCTCCGCGGTCAGAGTCTTCAGCTCTTCGCCGGCAAGCTTCGCGTCGGGAACCGCGAGAAAGATCTGGTCGATCTTCGCCTGCTCGGCCGCGAAATCCTTATAGCCGAAGACGCCGCCAGACTGAGCCGGAGCGGATGAAGGGGCGATCTGGGCGCCGATGATGGCAATAGCGGGGAGAAAAAAACAGGCGAAAAGAACGGGGACGCGCGAGGGCATCAGCGAACTGCTCCTTCAAAGTACCGGGATTGGAAGCCGAAGCAAAGAAGAAAGCTTACCACCTGTGCGGATCGATCGAGCCCGGGGGGAGGTCCGATTCAGGCAGCAGTTGGGGCAGGCGAGACGGGTTGAGCACAGTGCGAGCACCGCTTTGCGCCGAGCGGAATATCCGAGAGGCATTCAGGGCAGGGGCGCGTGGTTGGCGGAGCAGCCTGCGCGGGCCGGTATTTTTTGAGCAGCGCATTGATGGGCAGAACGAAAATGAAATAGACAGTCGCGGCGATGAGCAGGAAGGAGATGGCGGCATTCAGAAAGTCTCCGTACTTGATTTTGCCGCCATGGAGGTCGAAGATCAGCGCGGAAAAGTCGGGCTTGCGCACGATGGCGGCGATCAGCGGATTAACGATATCCGTGACCAGCGCGTTGACGATGGCTGTAAACGCTGCGCCAATGACAACGGCAACCGCCAGGTCGACCACGTTGCCGCGCAGAATGAAATCGCGAAAGCCCTTTATCATGTCGATCCCCCAGGAATCTCGATTTGTTGCGAATTATGGGCGCCGCATCCAGCTTGGTGGACTCGCAGCATCCGCTGCGCTGGCGTCCGCCGGTGATGCGGAACGTAACCAGAATTTAACACGATGCCCCTTGCGGCGAAGGCTAGTATGGCACGTATCCCTACCTATCCCCCTTAAGAGGAGATTGCATGGCCATCGCGCAGGAGCCCGCCTTCCACTGCGAAGTGGAAGAGTCGGCAGACGCAACAGGTTGGAAAACGACCAGAATCCGGTGTCATGGCAAGCTGGTGAGCCAGAGCACCGCCGAGTTGAAGGAACTGGTGAAGCCGCTGATCGCACGCGGCGGCCGCATCGTGATCGACCTCGCCGACCTGAACTATATGGACAGCTCCGGACTGGGAGCCCTCGTGGGTCTGAAGGTGTCGGCACTCAATCAGGGACTCTGCAAGCTGGAACTGGAGAACCTGTCGCCGCGCATTAAGGACCTCGTCAGTATGGCGAACCTGATGCAGCTGTTTTCCAGTTAAGAATCAATAGAGGTCTGCTTCGCCGGTAAGCGGCGCCTCGTCGCTGAGGCTCGTGCCCACCCGTGGACCGTCGGCGGTGTGGACGCCCCATGCCATGCGCGGAGTGTTGTGCGCGAGCCCGTAGCGGCCGTCAGGCGCCAGCAGAATGATGCCGCCGTGCCCGCCCAGGCGTCGCAGCAGATACGCCATCGCTTCCGGCGCAACCTGCTCGGGGGAGCGGCCCGCCATCACTCGGTCCGTCGCCCATTTGCCCAGCACCAGCTTCATAATCGGTTCGCCCCACCCGGTCAGAGAAACAGCCGCGCTCGCGTTGTCAGCATAGCAGCCGCACCCGATGAGCGAAGAATCTCCGACCCGACCCGGATCCTTATTCAGCGTGCCGCCGGTAGAAGTAGCGGCGGCGAGGCGGCCATACTGATCCAGGGCGACGGCGCCGACGGTGTCGTGCGAGTCCTGGGGTGAGTCCTCGGACGAATCCGGATCCGGACGTCCTGAAAAACTGCGGTCCGGCGTGCCAGCCTGCTCGCGGGCCTGAGCTTCCGCAAGACGCCGGCGTTCGCGGTCGAGCACCAGCTCCGCATTTTCGACGAGCGGAATGCCGTTGGCCTGAGCGAACTCCTCGGCGCCCGGGCCGACAAAGTACACATGCGGGCTTTTGTCGAGCACGAGACGCGCTGCCTGGATCGGGTTGCGGATGCGCTCGACACAGGCGACGCCGCCTGCGCGCAGAGTAGCTCCATCCATAATGAGCGCGTCGAGCTGGACGCGGCCGTCGCGGGTCAGAAAGCTGCCTCGACCAGCGTCGAAGGCGGGGTCGTCTTCAAGAGAAGTCACCGCGGTTTCGACCGCGTCGAGGGCAGTTCCGCCGCGTTCAAGAATGCGCCAGCCATCCTGAAGAGCATCGAAAACGCCCTGCTCGTGGGCTTCGAGAAGGTCGGCGGGGATGTCCCATGCGCCGCCGTGGATCAGAAGAATGGGGGATCGTGCCATAAGGGGAAGGAAAAATGGATTGTACCTTTTTGGAATGCAGACGCGCTGCCCACGAATCTTTAGCGAAGCCCCGATCAAGTCCGATTCGCCAGCGCCGATAAGGGGAGCATTATGCCAATAGGATCGAGTGTTATGCGGTGGGAAGCGCCAGAGGGCCCCCCACGGTCATCGGACAGCAAAGAAGCGCCGCGGCGCGGAACAGCCAGCGATGCGGAGATTGTGTTGCCGGGGCGTGGGCTCCAATATCCGGGCCTGATTGCCGTCCTGAACGGGGAAGGCTGCGTGATCCAGACCAAATGCCGTCTGGAGCCGGGCACAGCTGTCGAGGTCTGGATGCGCACCGAAGGCATGCCCTTGCGCGTCGCGGCCAGGCTCGTCGAACGGCGGGAGCAGGGCGTCGAGTTCAAGTTTGAATCGATGCCGGCGCGCAAGCTCCAGCAGATCGAGAATCTGAAACACGAACTGGCCGCTGAGGGCGGAACCCCGTAATTCTCCCGCCCCGAAGAATCGTCGGGAATCCGGCCTCCGCCAGGGGATAATGGCGTGATCTCGCGCAAGGGCCGAAGCATGGACCCGCCCGAGACGGGGTCCGCCATGTTCGTTCCCACTACCTTTCACGCCGCTCTCTTCATGACCGCGCTCAGCACTGTCTGCTGGGGTTCGTTCGCCAACACGTTTAAGCTCACCCGAAATTACCGCTTCGAACTCTACTACTGGGATTACGGCCTGGGCATCTTCCTCATCTCCCTCCTCCTCGCCTTCACCATGGGCAGTTATGCCGGAGGTCCCACCGCATTTCTTGCCAACCTCCATGCCGCCGACCCCATCAACCTCTTCTACGCCGCTCTGGGCGGCTTCATTTTCAACATTGCAAATACCCTGCTGGTCGCGGGAATCGAAATTGTCGGCCTCGCCATCGCCTTTCCTGTCTCCATCGGGATTGCCCTGGTCGAAGGCGTAGTGCTGAGTTATGCGCTGCAACCACGCGGCAATCCGGCACTGCTGACGATGGGCATTTTGATGGCCCTGGTCGCGCTGGTGCTGGTCGGCAAGGCCTATGGCGCGCTGCGGACGGCGGGCAGCGCCGTCTCGCGCCGTGGCGTCGTGGTTTGCGTCATCTCCGGTCTCCTGATGGGAATCTTTGCGCCCTTCGTAACTCGAGCCATGACGCGTGGGGCGACCCTGACGCCCTACACTACGGCGGTGTTTCTCACCCTTGGCGCTTTCGTCTGCTGCTTTTTCTTCAATACCATCCTCATGCGCAAGCCGATCACCGGAACGCCGGTAGCAGCAGCGGAGTACTTTCGCGCCCCGGCTTCGTACCATGCCCTCGGGCTGCTCGGCGGAGCCATCTGGGGCTGCGGCACGGTCTTCAATTTTGTAGCTGCCTCGTTAGTTGGGGTCGCGATCTCCTACGCCATCGGTCAGGCATCGCCCATGGTGGCCTGTCTATGGGGAGTGTTCGCGTGGAAGGAGTTTCGCGGGGCAAACATAAACGCCAAAGTCTACCTGGCGTCGATGTTCGCGGCATACCTGCTGGCCCTGGTGCTGATCGCGCGGGCTTATGCGGGGTAATTGTGCGCGAGACTGTGACGTTTGTAGTGGATAGCGGGCGAAAAGGACTCGATGAGCGCGAAATTTGTAACTGTGATGGGTAGTTATGTAACCGATCTGGCCTTTCGCACCGAAAAGCTACCAGCGTGGGGCGAGACATACATGGGAAAAGAATTCCGCCTCGGCCCAGGGGGAAAAGGCTCGAACCAGGCGGTCGCCGCATCCCGCGCCGGCGCCAGAGTGAGCTTCATCAGCAAGCTGGGTCGCGATGCGCTCGGAGATATGGCGCGCGAGCTCTACCGCACAGAAGGCATCGACACCCAGCATCTCCTCAGAACGGATTCGCCGACGGGAGCAGCCGCAATCATTCTGGACGCGGCCTCCGGGGAGAACTCCATCATCGTCGTGCCCGGCGCCTGCTACGAGTTGACCCCCGAAGAGGTGGCGCAGGCGAAGGGTCTAATCGCCGAGTCCGCCGTTTTCCTCGCGCAGCTGGAGCTGGCTCTCTCGACCGTCGAATTCGGGCTGAAACTGGCCCATTCTCTCGGCGTGCCGACCATCCTCAATCCCGCACCGGGTTGTAAGCTTCCAGCTTCGATTTATCCGCATTGCGATTACCTCACGCCCAACGAAAGCGAAGCCGAGGTGCTCACCGGAATCCGCGTCAGTTCCCTCGAAGAGGCAGAACGAGCGGCGGATGCGCTGCTCACCCGCGGCGTGGGCACAGTCGTCGTGACCCTGGGAGCGCAAGGCGCGCTCGTGAAGAATGCGAAGTTACGCCAGCACGTGCCGGCAATCGACGCAGGTCCGGTGCTCGAAACCACCGGCGCGGGAGATGCTTTCAACGGCGGCTTCGCTGTAGCGCTGGCCGAGGGCCAGCAGATCGTCGACGCCATCCGCTTCGGGTGCGCAGTGGCAGGCATCTCGGTCACACGCCCAGGAACAGCGCCCTCCATGCCCCATCGCCAGGAGGTAGACGCCTTGCTCGCTAAGACCCGTTAGCAACACTAGGACGAGCCGTCAGGAGATGCAGGCCCCAACGATGCTCGTCTCCGCGCCGGGAGAAACGGATGGATCAGCACCTGGTAAGCGCCTCCACCGAGCGCGCCCCCGATCAGCGGGCCTATAACAGGTACCCACCAGTAATTCAGCGGCGACGGAAACGCGGAACGGCCCCATCCCGTGAAAAAGCAAAAAATCCGCGGCCCCAGATCGCGAGCCGGATTGATTGCCCACGCCTCCAGATAACCCATCGACGCGCCGATCAGCGCAACCAGGAAACCGATCATCAGCGCGCCAAAGTTCGCGCCAGGAGCCATTTCGTTGTATTGCTCTGTAATCGCGAAAATACCGAAAATCAGAAATGCGGTCAGAATAATTTCATCGCTGAAAGCGTGCGACACCGCAATCCCCGCCGCCGGATGAGTGAAGAAAACACCGGCAGCCCCGCCCCCCGCGCGGCTCAGATGATTCGTCAGATTGAACTGATCGATCACCGGGTTGAAGAGGGCATAAACGATGCACGTGCCGAGCAGCGCGCCCACCGTTTGCGCAAAGCAATACGGCAAAACCTTCTTCCATGAGAATTTGCGATAGAGCGCCAGCGCCAGCGTCACCGCCGGATTGGCGTGGCAGCCACTAATCGAGCCCGTCGTGTAAATCGCAATGGCGACCGCCAGTCCCCACGCGATGCATACGCCCCAGTAGGCCTGCCGATAAGGGCTGGGATCGTACAGCGAATACATCGCCGCCACCGAGTCGCCAAAGGCGATGATGATCAGCATCGCGACGGCTTCCGAAATCAGTTCACCGGCAAACTGCCTTTTCATCGGCTCCTCGCGTCCGTTTATTCGTCAATGCAATCACACATATTTCGATTTCCCCGCATAAGCACGTAGTCCGGCAATTTTGACGCTGCACCCTCGCTAGACAGACCTACCGCCTACTTCTGTCCAGCCTGCAGCTGCTCAAGTTTCCGCTTCAGGTCCTCAAGTTTCTGCCCGGCCTCCGCCAGTTTCCCCTGTGCGGTCAGCCGCTGATAATCCTCGAGGTCCTGAGCCGCTCCCGCGATCAGCGGGTTCCGCCCCGTCGCATTCCCACTTACCGGGCCCGCTGCCGTCGTCTGTCCCGACTCTGGCGAAGGAGCACCAGCCGCTGCGGTGATCGACGAAGCCTCGCCGCCGAACAGCGCCCCCATCGCCGTCTCGAAAGTAGGTCCATAAGCAAGCCGGTCCTGCAAGGCGAGCACCACTAAACGCAACTCCGGCATCGGACTCCGCTCCGCCTGCAAATAAATCGGCTCCGCATACAGCAACGCCTTTCCGCATGGAATCACCAGCAGCGTCCCCCGCCGCACATGAGAGCCCTGCTGGTTCCACAGCGTCAGCTGCCCGGAAAGCTGCGCATTCTGGTCGATGCGCGCCTCAATCTGCATCGGACCATCGATCAGCTTCGTCTTCGGAAAGTCATACACAATCGATGTGCCGTAACTCGCGCCGTCGCTGCGCCCCGCGATCCACCCGATTAAGTTATTCCGGTTAGCCGGAGTAAACGGGAGGATCTCCACAAACTCCTCGGCCGCCTCGCCCGGTAACTTCATCAGTACGTAATTCGGCTCCATGGTCTGCGTCTGTTGCTCCCCGGAATCCCCCATGCCCAGCTCCGACGCCACCGTCCACAAATCCTCGCGGTTATAGAAAACCTCCGGATCGCTCATGTGATACAGCCCGTACACCGCCGCCTGCTCCTCGAGCAGCAGCTGCGGATACCGCACATGCCGCCGCAAATCCGCAGGCATCGCCGCGGCGTCCTGGAAAAGCGAAGGAAAGATTCGCCGCCAGGTGGCGAGGATCGGATCCTGCGTATCGAAAACGTAGAAGGTCGTTGTCCCGTTGTAAGCGTCGATCACCACCTTCACGCTGTTACGCATGTAGTTGATCGTGGCGTCGCCTAGCGGATAGTGACTCGAGTACGGATAACTGTCCGAAGTCGTGAACGCATCCAGTATCCAGAACAACCGCCCATCGTCGCCGATCACCACATAAGGATCGGAATCCCATGTCAGAAACGGAGCCAGCGTCTGCACGCGATTCAGAATGTTCCGCCGCATCAGCAGCCGGCTCTGCGGCGTAATGTCGTCGCTGAAAGGCAGCTTCCACAGATCGCCGCGGTCGGCCGCGATCAGAACCCTCCGCATCAGCCCACCCAGAACAATGCCCCCCGACCCCTCGTACGACGTCAGGTTGTTGGTCTGTCCCTGCGGATAGTTAAATTCCTGAGCCCGTGTCTTCACGTAGACATCGGTGTTCGTCATCTGCCCGAAATAAATCTCCGGCCGCGTGATGGTCAGCCCCGGAACCGTGCTCTGCACCGGCATATTGCTCAGCATCAGTGTCGGCAGCCCCTCCGGCGTGAATCCGTTTACCGGATTCATCGTGATCCCGTACCCATGCGTGTAAATCAGCTTCTCGTTGATCCAGTTGC
>PMSS01000461.1 GCA_003167515.1 Acidobacterium sp.
CGAACAAAGGCCCCTGCTCAGAGTTTCTCATGGGGGGAGGGGGTCATCTGCGATGAGTAGAGCAGGGGCCTTTGTTCGGATGTTGGGCGGAGGCGGGAAGATGCAGATTTGGGATGGGGATGGTGGTCGGCGTGAGGGAAAAACACCCATTGCGGCTGAAGCCGGCTTTGCTGAGGTTTTCGCACGGCTAAAACAGCTTGCGGAAGAGTCGGCATGGACGTAGTTGGAACCGCGCCCTTTTTCAAAATGGCCCACGGCAGTACTTTGGGGTGAGNNCTATGGGGTGAACCTGGCCTTTTCCGGGGTTGGGGTTGGGTTAGTCGAGCTGGGTTGGGTGGGCTGGGTTGCGTGAGGGCTGGGTTGCATGTGGTGTATGAGCCGGATCCATACAGAGCGATTTGGCGGGCTGAGAGTCGTGGACGTTTCCGGTTCAGCTGCCGCGGTGCGCATACATCACACTTCAGGCGACGCTCCAGCAGCGCAGGACCCTGCGTGAACGGCCGGGAGGAACGCGAGGAGTTTTCCGCAAGCTGTGAGACCGTGCTCTTCTCGGGATAGGCGGGAAGAGCGCACGCCGCCATCGGGACTTTGTTCTGGCAAATCTCGGGCGGTATCGATGCCGAGCTGCGCCCACTCAAGCCAACGACGGGCTTGAAGGGGCCACGCCTGCCTTAACCACAGAGAGCACGGAGGTCGCAGAGAGGGGACACTTCGGGGGTTCGCGTGCGCACTGCTGACGATCATGAGGGAGGTCTCCGCCCGGATGGTACCGTAAGAAAAGAGCGAGGAGATTCATGGCGAAGAAGAGGAAGAAGAAGAAAGACGGGGCGGCTAAGAAGGATACCCATGCGGTGCCGGTGGTGAAGAAGCTGAAGATCAGGCCGGGGGGTCCTGCGAAAGTGTTGGCGTCTAAGGTGGCGTATGACGGGCCGCTGTTTCGCGTGCTGACGGAGGAAATTGAGGAGCCGACGGGAAAGAAGGTCCGGCGGGATGTGATCCGGCATAACGGGTCGGCGGTGATCCTGGCGATTGACGACTCGAAGAGCAGGAAAAATCCTCTGGTGCTGATCGAGCGGCAGTTTCGTCATGCGGCGCAGCAATACATGTACGAGGTGCCGGCGGGCAAGATGGAGGAAGGCGAGGACCACCTGGAGGGTGCGAAACGGGAGTTGCTGGAGGAGACAGGGTACCGGGCGAAGAAGTGGACAAAGCTGGTGAGGTACTTCGCAAGTCCCGGATTTTTAGGGGAATGGATGCAGGTTTTTCTGGCGGAGGGTTTGACGCCGGGGAAGGCGCAGCCGGAGGAGGATGAGACGTTCGAGCTGCAATTTGTGCCGCTTTCGGAGTTACTAAAGTTGATTGCCGCGGGGAAGATTCTGGACGGAAAGACACTGATTTCAGTGATGTATTACGCGCGAATGGGAGGGCGGAAGAAGAACTGAGTGGGTTTCCTGTCACGGCCTGGAAAACCAAAGCTGAGAGCGAGGCGTCTTTATCAGAGCAGGTTGGAATCCCCAACCACACTGCTTCATGAAAGGTTCGCGCACGTGGCTCAGTACAGAGGCAAAGTGAAGTGGTTTAACAACGCCAAAGGGTACGGGTTTATCGGCCGGGACGACGGACCCGATGTGTTCGTTCACTACAGCGCGATCCAGGTGGATGGATATAAGAGTCTCAAGGAAGGCGACGATGTGGAATTCGACATCGTGCAGGGCCAGAAGGGGCCCCAGGCGGACCAGGTGATACGGGCTCGCGATGCCGCCGACGCTGCGTAAGGCGCGAACCTATTCTCCTCTCCGACAGTCGGCGATGCGCAGGTGTTACTGCAGTGCGTTTGCGGGCGCGGGGATCTGTGCGGTTCCTGCGGTGGATTCTCAAGGGTGAAGCGCGCATTTTATTTTGCGTTTGCGGCGCGAGCGAAGAGCTTGCGGAAAAGGGCGCGATGGGGCGGAGATTGAAACTGTGCTTTTTCAAAATGGCCCCAGGACGGTACTTTCGGGCTGAAACACAGGATTAAGTCGTATTGACGATCGGATGACAGCAGAGTTTGGTTCTTGCTGTGGGGTGAACCTGGCCAGGGCATTTGGGGTTTCGGGTAGCGAATTGCGCGGGTTTGGCACGAAGGACCAGCGTGGTCGGCCCTTGGTACGAAGCTAATTTTTCCCGCAGCCTGTGAACTCGTGCCCTGACGCGTTTCGTTGAAGCGGCGCGATTTGTGTTCTTTACCGCGGAAAATGGTGGTCGCCTATTTAGCGAGGCGGTGCGCCTGGGATTGCGTTTTCTGATGTAATCGACAGCGATGGATAATCGCTCGATAGCACAGTTGCTGGCGGACACGGCGGATCTGCTGGAGATTAGTGCGGGCGATCCGTTTCGCATCCGGTCTTACCGGCGGGCGGCGGAGGCGGTCGAGTCTTCGACCATCCAGCTAAGCACGATCGCAAATGATCCTAAGAAATTGCAGGAGATTCCCGGCATCGGCAAGGGGATGGCGGCGAATATTCAGGAGATCGAGCGGGCGGGGACGGTGCCGCTGCGCGAAGAGCTGCTGGTGAAGTATCGCCCGACGATGCTGGAGTTGCTGCGGCTGCCGGGGATGGGTCCTAAGACGGTGGCGCTGCTGTGGGATGCGGTGCAGGTGGGCTCGGTGGAGGAGCTCGAAAAGGCGATTGCCGAGGGACGGCTGGAGGGGCTGCCGCGTTTCGGCGAGAAGCTGATCGAAAAGCTGCGCAAGGGGATCGAGGATTTCAAGCAGAACAGCAGCCGTTTTCTGCTGGACGACGCGGAGACGGCGGCGGAAAAGCTGATCGCTTATCTGAGAGGGTTTCCGGGGGTTGAAACGATCCTGCCGGCGGGATCGCTGCGGCGGGGACGCGATACGGTCGGCGATCTGGACATTCTGGCGACGGGGCCGGCGTGCGCGGAGGATTGCGTGGGCGCGGCGGTGGAGTATGTCGCGAATTATCCTGCGCTCAATACGCTGCTCGCCAAAGGGCAGAACAAGGTTAGTTTCCGGTTGCGAAGCGGATTGCAGGTGGATGTGCGGCTGTTGCCGGTGGGGTCGTATGGGGCGGCGCTGCAGTACTTCACGGGATCAAAGATGCATAACGTCTCGATTCGGCAGCGGGCGCTGAAGCGGGGATACACGCTGAGCGAGTATGCGCTGGCGCTGGTGGAGGATGGGTCGTTCGTAGCCGGAGCGACGGAAGAGGAGATTTACGAGGCGCTGGGGCTGGACTGGATTCCGCCGGAGCTGCGGGAGAACAACGGAGAGATTGAGGCGGCGGAGGAGCATCGGCTGCCGGTGCTGATTGAGGAAAGCGATATTCGCGGCGACGTGCACATGCACACGGTAGAGACGGATGGGAAGAACACAATCCGGGAGATGGCGGAGGCGGGGATCGCGCAGGGGTATGAGTACATCGCGATCACGGACCACTCGAAGAATCTGGCGATGACAATGGGGCTCGACGATGTGCGGGCGGTGGAGCATATTCGGCGGATTCGGACCGTGGACGCTGAGACGGAGGGGAAGATTCGGGTGCTTGCGGGGATTGAAGTGGACATTTTGGCAGACGGCGCTCTGGATTTGTCCGACGAGGTGCTGGCGCAAATGGATGTGGTGATTGCCAGCGTGCATTCGCTGTTCAATATGCCGGCGGAGCAGATGACGGAGCGAATGGTGCGGGCGATTGAGAACCCTTATGTGCGGATTCTGGGGCACCCGACGGGACGATTACTGTTGCGGCGGGAGCCTTACCAGATGGATCTGGGCGTTGTGCTGAAGCGCGCAGCGGACGTTGGCGTGGCGGTCGAACATAATGCGTATCCCGACCGGCTGGATTTGTGCGATCGCGATCTGCGGCTGGCAAAAGAGCTGGGCTGCCGCATCGCGATCAACACGGACGCGCATCATACGAGTCATCTTGCGAAGATGCGATACGGGATCCGGCAATTGCGGCGAGCGTGGCTGTGCAAGCAGGATGTGCTGAACACGCTGGGGGCGGCGGAATTTCTGGCGGCGCTGCGGCCGCGGCTGCCGTGAAAGATGCGGGTTGAGCACGTTAGCTCAGGGTCGGAAGCCCGATCACTGAGGAGGGGTTACGGCGCGAGGGGGAAAAGCCGCTGTAGAAGGGTGAACCTGGCCGTCGCTGNNGTCGCTGGGTTTGGGTGTGGGGCGGGCTGTTTGGCTTGTTTTTTTCGCAAGTTGTGAAGCCTTGCCCCAAACAGCGTGTTTCTGCGAGATGTAAACTCGCGCCCGGGCTCGGTGCACGGGAGCGAGGAAGGATCTTTGCAAGCCGTCAAGCCTCGTCGCTTGAGCGCCGAGACGAAACAGGAAACGACTCCGTTAGAATGCGAGCAATATGACCGACAGAAATGAAGCCGGCAATCATCCATTGGCTACAGGCGTGGCCGCGACCATCATCGTGGTGTGCTGCATTGCGGCGTATGTCTGGTTCAACAACCACGGTCCAGTGCACGCGGGCCAGGTGATTTCGGTGTCGGCGTACCCGATCCATCGCGAGCTGTCGACGGGTTCAGGGCTGGGCGGCGTGAACGGCGGGGCGAATATCTACGATGAAGTGATCGTGATCGTGGACGTAAAGGTCAAGAGCACGACGAAGCTGCCGCTGTTCCTGCACGATATGT
>PMSS01000460.1 GCA_003167515.1 Acidobacterium sp.
GCAACGGCGGACAAAAGATTTACCTCGTGTCGCAGTACGACCTGGTGGCGGTGTTTACCGCGGGCGGCTACAACGCAGAGTCCACTCCGCCCAACACAATCATGGCGAAGATCATTCTTCCCAGGTTGATGAGAGGTGCGAGCGGTGGCAAGGTCGCATTGCCGCCGCAATGAGTTGCGACTGAATCAGAAACCATGCGCACTTTGTCGCGAGTGACTCGAAAGCTGTTTTACGGGAACAGAGATGGCGAAGCCCGGAACGAACCTGGGCCCCGACGGGAGCGGGTGGCCTGATTCCATCGGGATTGCTGGCTTCATTCCGCTGGAAACATGGAGGTCGCCGTGCCTACAGCTTGTCCGTCCCGAGCCCCTATAATGCGGCGCATGCTCTGGTACGCCGCATTCGCGGAACGGTTGTTTTCTTTGTTTGTTCGCTGAGTTAGGGGCCGGCCGGGTTACCGAAGTGCAGGTCCCTGCAGGAGACGCTCCGGTCCAGATAGTTGGCGCGTCTTCAAATATCGATTCGATATACCAAAGACTCCCATGCGGGCAGCCCGCTTCTCATCGCGGCGGTCAGGTGCCACACTCCCCGCAGACAGGATGAGCCGACTCGCGGGGAGGCCCGAGATGCGGAACCTGTTGCGAATCAGCCGGGAGCAGGCTCAGTTCGGAGTCCTGGAGGTATCGGCGGCCACTCTCCGATAAGCGCCTCTATCCCCTTTGTAGTCAGAGAGGCGTAATTATCTCATTCAGAATCAATGATGTACAGCCTTCTAATTATGTGCGGGTCCTGAGTTAATCGAATAGTTACGGAATCCACTGACTGTGGAGACAGGGCAGCGCGGCAGGGGCACCGGATATAGCAACATCGAATACGGTTTTCTCTTGCTTCGGCCGCCGGTTTTCGATTACCGTTGGGGCCACCGAGAGCGGAACCGCCGCGTATTACCCTCCACCTCTCTCCATAAAACTCCCATGACCCGCACAGAACTGCTTCGCATCGCTGTCCTTCGCGCTCGTGTTCATGGCTTCGAGTTTCGGCAGTGGTTCCAGGGCAGTCTGGAATCGGAATGGCCGGGGTTCGATCAGGCTCTCGCGATATTGTCTTCGGGCCGCCGCTATTACGCTCTGCTTTTTTCCCACGAATTTGCTCGCCACTTCTGGAAGAAGGGAACGCAGATCACGTTTCTTCTGCCCTCGCAGGAATACACGCGGCTGGATGCGAAAGGAAAAGTCGTCACCATCAAACGAAAATCGTTCACGCGCCGCTCGTCGCGATCCACATCGAACACTGTGTGGCAATACCATCTGGAACAGATGGCGGTCTGGGAGGAGCCGCTCCGCTATATCCGCCGCTTCATTCTCACCGAAGATGAGCTCGAAGCAGCCGGCGAGCAACCGGCCGCTGCGCCCGTTGGGTCCGTCACACCGCTTGAGTCCCGTGAGGCGGGCGAGGCGAAAGAGCGCCGCGTGGCCCAGCGCCGGCCTTCGGACTGGTGCTGAGTCCGAATCGCGCATCGCGGGCGGTTTGCGCCGTCATTACGGAAGCCGCGCTGAGAGCCGCGCCGGGAATCATTCTGGATTGATCGGGTGCAGTGGAACTGCTATCCTCGAATGAGTTTGCAGCAGCTCTTCCAGTGCGCCCTTAGCTCAGTTGGATAGAGCGACTGACTACGAATCAGTAGGTCGGGAGTTCGAATCTCTCAGGGCGCACCATAAAACTCAACAACTTGCGGCAGACGGTCGGTCTCGGATACCCCGAGTATGACGCCACAAGCCCCACCAAAGTCGGTCGGGTGTGTCCATCGTCTTCGAGCGCGCCGGGAATCAACCGCCGTTGCCATAGTGAGAGTTGGAAGGACCAGCGGCCGACTTCAAACGCGGCGACAGCGCTGATTCCTCGCAACGGTGTGGGAACGCGCTTGCATTTCACCGGGCCAACGCAGCGACCAGCGGCGCCAGGTCGGTCAGGTTCTGTTTCAGAAAATAGGCGCGCGCCCCGGCCTCAGCAGCGGCGGCGCGCAGCTGCTCGTCGTCATAATCGGTCACGATGATCACGCGCGCCGATGGATCGTAATGGAGGATCTCTCGTGTGGCCGCGAGGCCGTCGAGAGTCTGCATGCGAATATCCATCAGGACCACATTCGGTTGATAAGCCATGTAGGCCGCCAGTGCGAAGCATCCATCGCTGCATTCATGAACTGTCGTTGCCAGTTCGGCGACGGCGCGGCAGAGCAACCGCCTAACTCCAGGATTGTCTTCCACAATAAGAATCGTCATGTCTTTAAACCCAATCTCTGTCTGAAAATGTCTGGTCCCGGCGGCAGGTTCACCGCCGGGACCGTTGCCAGAGAAGTTGCTCCTCGGGAGCATCCAGTCTCAACCTGACTGAGCGTAGGAGAGCTGTCGCGAAGAAAATATCGGGGATGCTACACGGGACGGCGTGCGCTGTTACATTGCGATTTGTGTAGAACCGCACGAGGCTGTGCGTTACCACATGCGCCGTTGCGCCAACCGTGCAGCTAGGATGATGGTGAGAATCCAGGATGCGGCGGGCGGAGATGCGGCAAGCGGGGCGGGGTCTGAAGCGGGTGGCGGGACTGTGGAGGCATGCGCGGCGCGGTACAGTCGCGGGCGTTCTGCTGGCGCTTTGCGTTGTCGACGCGGGGGCGACGCAGTACCGCTTCGATCAGTTCACCGCCGGGAATGGCGGGCTGCCGCAGAACGTCATCCGCGACATCGTGCAGACCCCGGACGGTTATCTGTGGATTGCGACCCTCGATGGCCTGGCGCGCTTCGACGGCGTGCGCTTCACCGTCTTCAATAAGAGCAATACTCCTGAGATTGGATCAAACCGCTTCAGCGCGATGATCGAGGACCGCGACGGTGATTTGTGGCTGATGGACGAGAGCGGAGCGCTGACGCGGTATTCACGCGGTTCGTTTCACACCTACGGACCGGAGGATGGGGTCCCCGCGAACAGCGTCCGGGGAATCACCTGCGACGAGGCCGGGAGCATATGGCTGCTCACCGACGAGTCGATCATGCGATGGAGCAAGGCAAGGAACGAACTGGTGGATGTAACGCCGGACAACATGAGAGCCCACTACGAGACGCTGCGATGGGAAAACGCCGGATTCTGGGCGCAGAGCCACGACCATTTGCACATCTTTGCGAAGGGAAAGTTTGAAAACTACTCGTTGCCGGCATGGCTTTCCGGCGCGATGCTCTTTGGCGTGAGCCTCGACCAAAACGGGGACGTGTGGATGGAAACCACGGACGGAAAGCAGGGGATCATTCCCCCGGGCAGCCGGAAGGTGGAACGGCTCGACCCTAAACGACCGCGTGAATTTTCGTACCGCGATCCGCACGGGCATGTCTGGACGACGCATGTCGGACCGCGGCTCTCCCGATTTCTGGACTTTGAATCGTCGGGACAGCTCACGAGCCTGCCTCTGGATCATTACCTTGAAGACCGTGAAGGTAACTTCTGGATCGGGACGGAAGGCAGCGGACTGTACCGGCTACAGGCGCAGTCGGTTTATGTATATTCGAAGGCGCAGGGATTGCTAGACAGCAACATTTATCCGATCTATCAGGACCACACCGGAGCCATCTGGGTGGGCGCGTGGGAGTCCGGGCTGAGCCGGTTCATGGACGGGAAGTTCACCAATTACAGGGTCGCGGACGGACTACCGAATCCGTTGGTGAGCGGGCTGGGCGAAGATCGCGCCGGCAATCTATGGGTGGGCACGCAGAGCGGGCTGGTTGTTTTCCGGGACGGCAAGTTTCGGGCGCCGGCAGGATTAGTACTGTCGGAACACACAGTGGCGCGTGTGGCCATCGAGGATCGCGGAGGAACGATGTGGTTGGGCACCTCGAACGGAGTCGTGGCGTATCGCGATGGCCCCAGCAAGCTGCTGACTGCTCAGGACGGCCTGGCGACCAACGATGTGCGTGTGATCATCGAGAGCCGGACGGGCGACATCTGGGTGGGAGGATACGGCGGTCTGACGCGGCTGCACGGAGGACAGTTCACGCGCTACACCGAGCGCGACGGCCTCCCCAGCGATAACATCCGCGCGCTCTATGAGGATGGCGACGGAACCCTGTGGATCGGAACCTATGACGGAGGGCTGGGCCGATTCAGGGACGGCAGATTCGTGCGCTACACCGAACGAGACGGCCTCTTCAACAATGGGGTCTTTCAGATTCTGGAGGACGGGAGCGGCAATCTCTGGATGAGCTGTAACCGCGGCATCTATCGCGTGAAGAAGCAGGAGCTGAACGCATTCGCCGAGGGCAGGCTCAGGGACATCACCTCGGTGGCCTACGGAAAATCCGACGGCATGCTCAACGTGGAATGCAACGGCGGCCTGTGGCCAGCCGGCATCCGCACGCGCGACGGCAAGCTGTGGTTTCCGACTCAGGATGGTATCGCGGTGATCGACCCGGCAACTGTGCGAACCAATCCGCAGCCGCCGCCTGTCGTCATCGAAACGGCGCTGCTTGATCGTGTGCCCGCGGCCGTTCACGGGTCGCTGCGAATCCCGCCGGGCCGGGAGAATCTGGAGATCGAATATACAGCGCTCAGTTTTGTGCACGCGGACGAGATTCGATTCCGGTACATGCTCGAAAATCTGGATTCGACGTGGATCGATGCCGGGTCGCGGCGAACCGCGTACTATTCCCACCTGCCGGCGGGCAAGTACGTCTTTCATGTGATCGCTCGCAACAGCGACGGCGTCTGGAACAACACCGGACAAAGCCTGAGCATTACCGTTCTGGCGCCTTTCTATCGAACATGGTGGTTCACGCTGCTCGAGTCTCTGGCCATCGCTGCGCTCGTCGTCTTGGCCGTGCGGTATCGGCTGGGGCAGCTGGAGGAACGGCAGGCCCTGCAAAAAGCGTTCTCCCAGCAGCTCATCGCCTCTCAGGAAAATGAGCGCCAGCGCATTGCCGCCGAGTTGCATGACAGCCTCGGCCAGCGGCTCGTGGTCATCAATAACCTTGCGCTGTTTGCCATGCGCCCCCAAAAGAAAACGGGAAGGGAGGGCGGCGACTCAGAAGCCATGCAGGAGATCAGCACTGAAACCGCCCTGGCGATTCAGGAAACCCGCGAAATCTCCTATAACCTGCGGCCGTTTCAGCTCGACCGCCTTGGCCTTACCAAGGCCGTGGAAGGCATCCTGCGCAGCGTCGGTTCCGCGTCCGGCATGAAGATCGTCTCGCAGATCGACAACATCGACGACGCCTTCCCGCAGGACCTGCGCATCAATTTTTACCGAATCGTCCAGGAATCGCTGAATAATGTAATGAAACATGCCCAGGCCACAGAGGTCGAGGTACGCATTGCGCGCGGAAGCAACGGTATCACCGCGACCATTCGCGACAATGGCGTGGGTTTTGTGCCTGGAACTCGCCCCTCGAAGGGCGGGAAAGGCGGTTTCGGATTGACAGGGATAGCCGAACGCGCCAACTTGTTGGGGGGAACCTTCCGCGTCTCATCCTCGCCAGGCCACGGCACGACAATGACCGTGGAGATTCCCAACGGAGGGCGTACCCGTGTCTGACCCGATCCGCGTTCTCATTGCCGACGACCACCCGATTGTCCGCAAGGGCCTGCGCACCATGATCGAGGAGGATGAGGGGCTTCATGTCATCGGGGAAGCGGGCGATGGACACACCGCGCTGGCGCTGATCAGGAAGCTGCTCCCCCAGATTGCCGTCCTCGATATCGATATGCCCGGTCTGGATGGCTTTGGCGTCATGCGCGAGATGCAAAAACTCAATCTGAAAACCAGCGTCATTTTTCTCACTCTGCACGCTGAGGAAGATATGTTTCGCGCGGCCCTGGAGATGGGCGGGAGAGGTTATCTTCTGAAGGACAGCGCCATGCAGGAGATCGCGGTCGGCGTAAGGGCGGTCGCCGCCGGGCAGCTCTATCTGAGCTCCGCCGTCACCACCCGGCTACTGCAGAAACCGGAGAAGCCGCCAGCTTTGCCCAGGAACACCCTCACGGACGACCTGACGCCGACGGAGTGCCGCATTCTCCATCTGATCGCCGCCGGCAAATCGAGCAAGGAAATCGGCGCTGAGCTTTCGATCCATTACCGCACCGTTGAGAACCATCGCACGAATATCTGCCGCAAGCTGAACATCGACGGAGCCAACGCTCTTCTTCGCTTTGCGTTGCAGAACAAAGCCTCCCTGTGATGAACGCGGTAATAGCCACCCGCGGTGCAGCCGGATCCGTCCTGATCCTGTTCTGTGTTTTCCTCGCCGGGTGCCGATCGCAGCCGTTCTCCGCCAAGCCGTCGATCGAGATATCGGATGTGCCCGGGGCCAGTGTCGGCGGCCCCGAGACAGTGGAAACCATTGGCGGCCATGTGAAACATGCGAAGCCAGGGCAGCAAATCGTGCTTTACGCACATGCCGGCGTTTGGTGGGTCCAGCCTTTCGCCGATCAGCCCTACACCAGGATTCAACCCGACGCGACGTGGAGAAGCTCGACGCACCTGGGCACGGAGTATGCGGCTCTTCTCGTCGATGATGGTTATCGGCCGGCGTCGAAGCTCAGCGTCCTCCCCAACGAGGGCAACGGCGTCGCCGCCGTAGTCATCGTCAAGGGAAAAACGGTTCCCGTAGCTGCGTCCGCGGTGATCCACTTCAGCGGCCATGACTGGGCAGTTCGCTCAGCGAGCAGCGATCGGGGCGGCGAGGTGAACGCCTACGATCCGGCGAATGCGTGGACTGACGACAAGGGTTTCCTGCACCTGCGCATGGACGAGCGAAACGGCCGCTGGTCCTGTGCCGAGGTGAGCCTCACCCGCAGCCTCGGCTATGGCAGATACAGGTTTGTCGTCGAGGACAGTGCCCATCTCAGTCCCTCCGCGGTTCTCGGTATTT
>PMSS01000390.1 GCA_003167515.1 Acidobacterium sp.
TCAGCACCTTCTTCTTCCACTGACCGTTGCCATGCGATTTACCGATCGCATCAAGCACACCCTTGATTTCCGCATAGAGCTGCTGCCGAAATTCATCGTTGCCAAATTCCAGCCCCGGCTCAATCATCGCCGCGTTCTGTTCGACGGTCAGACCCGGATTCGCTTCGACGTTGCCGAGGATCCAGCTCTCGCGCTCCGTCACCACGTCGCCACGAAACTCCTCAACGGCGACCTCATAGCCCCACTCGCGAAACGCGCCTTCGGTGAACTTCTGAATGTTCCCCTTGTGCACCAGCGTCACCGATTTGCGGCCATTTGCGACCGCATGACGAATCGCATACCGCACAAGCCGCTTCGTCCCTGTAATGGAAATCGGCTTGATGCCGACGCCCGAATCCTCGCGAACGCGCTTCTTTCCGCCCTTCAGCATCTCGTTATTCAAAAAGTCGATCAGCTTCTTCGCGTCCGCGGTCCCCTCCTTGAACTCGATGCCTGCATAAACGTCTTCCGTGTTCTCGCGGAAGATCACTACGTCAAGCTTCTCCGGCCGCTTCACCGGACTGGGCACGCCCGTGTAATACTTCACCGGCCGCACGCAGGCATACAGATCCATAATCTGTCGCAACGCGACATTCAGCGAGCGAATCCCCCCGCCCACCGGCGTCGTGAGCGGTCCCTTGATCGACACGCGAAAATCCGTCGCTGCCTTGACAGAGTCGTCCGGCAGCCAGTTTTTGAACTCGCGAAAAGCCTTCTCGCCGGCAAAAATCTCGAACCACTTTACCGCGCGCTTTCCGCCGTANNTCGCGGCCCGTGCCGTCGCCCTCGATAAACGGAATAATGGGATGATCGGGAACCGTGTACTTTCCATTCGCATACTGGATCGCCGCGCCGTCTTTGGGCAGGGCCAACCCGTTATAACTGGTCTGCATGTGTGGTGATTTCCTTCGCGATTTTCGTCTGTAGACAGGTCAAAGAATCACCCTACCATCCGGCAAAGAAGCGTGGCAACGACTCGCCATCTCGGAACACAAGGGAGGTAACATAACGCTCATGCCGTTAAGGTTCGCGCAGAACTCGATTCTCGTTGCCGCACTCCTCGGATTGGTCGCCTCCCCGCTCCCGGCCCAGCAGCAACCCGTCCGCGTCGCCATCGTCGGCCTCGAGCACGGCCACGTCGTCGGATTTCTGCAGCAATTCCCCAAGCAACACGACACCGAGCTGGTCGGCATCGTCGACGCCGATCCCGCCCTCCGCGCCAAATACGAACAGCAATTTCAGCTGGACCCCGGCCTCTTCTACCCGACCCTCGACGACCTCTTCGCCCACCAGCATCCACAGGCCCTGCTCATCTACACCTCCATCGGTGGACACCGTCGCGTCATCGAAGCCGCCGCTGCCCATGGCATCGACGCTATGGTCGAAAAGCCTCTCACCCTTTCCCTCGACGACGCGCTCGCCATCCGACGCGTCGCTCGCGAGCGCCACATCCAGGTTCTGGTGAACTACGAAACCACCTGGTACTCCAGCAATCGCGCCGTCTACGATTTGCTCCGGGAAAACCGCCTCGGAGAAATTCGCAAAGTCGTTGTCCACGACGGCCACCAGGGCCCGAAAGAAATCGGCGTCCAGCCCGAATTCCTTGAGTGGCTCACCGACCCCGCTGAAAACGGCGCTGGCGCTCTCTACGATTTCGGCTGCTACGGCGCCGATCTGATGACATGGCTCATGCACGGCGAAGCTCCGCTCAGCGTTACCGCCGTCGCCCAAACCGACAAGCCGCAAACCTACCCGCACGTCGACGACGACGCCACCATCATCCTGCGCTATCCGCGCGCGCAGGCCGTGCTCATGCCTTCCTGGGACTGGACCTTCGGCCGCAAGGATATGGAAGTCTACGGCACAACCGGGTACGCCATCGCCGTCAACCCCAACCAGATCCGCGAGCGCATCGCCGAATCCTCACCGGAGGTCCCTCTGACCCTCCCGCCGCTCTCTCCACCCCAGGACACATCCCTCCACTACCTCGCCGCCGTCGTGCGTGGAGAACTCGAGCCCCAGGCCGATCTGACCGCACTCGACACTAACATCATCGTCATGCAGATTCTCGACGCCGCGCGCCAGTCCGCCCGCACCGGAAAAACCGTGCTTCTGCACCCGCTGCCCTGATGTCGTGCTGCGCGGCGTATTCTGAGATGTGATCCTTCGCCGCGCCACTTTCAGCCTCATCATTCTTGCCAGCGCACTAATAGCGATGCCCGCGCACGCGCAGTACTCTGCCGATCGCCCCGTCGGCGCAACGGCGCAGCAGGCTCCTGCGTGGCAGAAGGATGCCGGCATCGACCAGAATCTCAATCGCCCCCTGCCCCTCAACGACACCTTCAGAGACGAATCCGGCCGCGAAGTCAAGCTCGGCGACGACTTCAGCCACAACCGCCCCGTCATGGTGGCGCTGATGTATTACAACTGCCAGATGCTCTGCCCCCAGGTGCTGAGCGGGATGGCATCGGCCCTGCGCCAGAGCGGCTTCCACGCCGGACACGAATACGACGTCGTCGTCGCCAGCATTGACCCCTCCGACACGCCCGCAGACGCCACCTCGGAAAAGCAGCACTTCTTATCCATGATCGATTTGCCTGATGCAGATCCCGCCGCCAGCTCCGTCCATTTCCTCACAGGCCCGGAAAGCTCCATCACCGATCTGGCCCAGGCCACCGGCTTCCATTACGTTCGCGTGCCCGGCCCCGACGGCAAGATGACGCAGTTCGCCCACTCCAGCGTCATCATGATCGCCACGCCCGACGGCCGCATGTCAAAGTACCTCTTCGGCGTCGACTATCAACCGCGCGACGTGCGCCTGGCGATCATCCAGGCCAGCACCCGCCACATCGGCACCCTCAGCGACCTCGTGCTGCTCTACTGCTGCAGCTATTCCCCCACCCAGGGCCGCTACACTGTGGCAATTCTGCGCATCCTCGGCCTCGCCGGTTTCGGTTCACTTCTTGCCGTCCTCTTCATGCTCTATCTGCTTTCAAAGAAACCTAAAGGTATGGCAGTCGGCGTGTAATTCTCTTCCGACACACTCGGAAAACCAAGCGACCCATTCGCGGCGCCCCTCATCCCACCACCGGAGGAGATTTCCCGATGAAAGCGGTTGTTCTGTACGAATACGGCGATATCGACAAGCTTCAGTACGAAACCAATCAGCAGGAACCGCCCTTCGGGCCGAACGAGGTCCGCGTGCGCGTCCGGGCCACCAGCATCAATCCCATCGACTGGAAACTCCGCAGCGGCGCAGCCCGCGCTCGCATGCCCATCCAGTTTCCCGCTATCCTCGGCCGCGACCTCGCTGGCGAAGTTGTCGACTTCGGCCGCGACGTGACTGGATTCAAAAAGGGCCAGCGCGTCATGGGCCTCGCCCACGGTACCTATGCCGAGTTCACTACGGTGAAGGCCGATATCCTCGCTCCCATCCCTGACAAGCTCAGTTTCGAACAAGCCGCAGCCTTGCCCCTGGTCCTCACCACCGGCGCACAGCTCGTCGAGCGTGCCGTCCAGGTCCAGGCCGGCTGGACCATCCTCGTCACCGGCGCTCTCGGTGGTGTCGGCCGCACCGCTGTTCACGTCG
>PMSS01000035.1 GCA_003167515.1 Acidobacterium sp.
CGGTGTTCCATGAACCCGCTGCTAGGGCAACTGATCACGAAACCAGAATCCGGCGGTGGACTACTTTTACTCCGCCGCAAAACGCCGCTCCCGCGACGTCCTGTGGCCTATTTTTGCTCCGGCGCTCATATTATCTCTCGGTCAGCTTGCCGAATGTAGCGATTGGATCTCGCCCTCCATAGGAGGCTGGTTTAGAACTCATTTCAGATTTGCAGAGGCCACGGCCGTTGTAACACGGTAACTGGATCAGGATGGACACTGTGAAAGAGGCATTGTGTGACGGTCCGTTGCACAATTGCTCTTGCCGTGGATTACGAAAAGTCGATGAAGAGGTCTCTGGGAGGCACCGAAAGAGCCTTTGCCAACTTTAAGATATTCTCCAAAGCGACGTTCCGTTCGCCTCGTTCCACCCCGCCCACATAGTTGCGATGAAGCCCGGCACGTTCGGCAAGCTCTTCTTGAGAGTAGCCCCGGTCGTCGCGAAGTCTGCGCAATGTCATGCCAAATCGAGACTTAACCGAACGTGTGGTCACACTTCTATACTTGAAGCGTGACCACTATGAGTCTACACACGATGAGTGTGATAATGAATTAAACGCTCGTCGAATGAGGTCCCAAATGAGGGAAGACTACGTCGAATGCGCCGATCTTTCAGGTAAGACGATTCAAACCCTTCGCATCTACAAAGACACTGGCGATGGCACGGAAATTCAGATCGAGTTGACGGATGGTACGTCCTTTTCCTGCTGTGTGAGTCACGCAACTAGTGTCATTGGGTCATAATACCAGGGCGGGATTGGAAGCCCTGAAATTCTGCATAACTACGACGTTTAAGATGTATCGCGCCCCTATTGTCCCTCGTTATTCCTAAACGGAATGACGCTCTCCCCAAAAATCATTGGACGCGCTTCGAAGAATCCACTTAGCTTTGCCCCATGCTGACGCACTGAGGTCAGCGGAGGTGCAAAGTGAATCAATTCCGCCGTCGCCTGCGACTGGATAAAACTCCCATTCGGTCACCTGTTCGACCTGCAAATCGACTGGCCGAACGCTCCCTCAAACAATGCCTCATCCACGCCCTCCGTGTGATGGCGCCTACCCTGCTCGCCCTTTCATTCGCAGGCGTTGTACACGCACAAGGCACGATGGACTTCTCCGGGGCACAGACGCTCATGGGGACATTCAAAACCTTCGCCATTTACGCGGGCGCTGTCATCTGCTTCGGTGGTCTAATCTTCGCCGGAATACGAATGCTAAGCGGCCGTTTTCAAGATGCCATTCCTGGCCTCTTCGGGGCGCTGTTCGGAGCAGGCATACTCGGATGGGGCGCAGGGTGGATTGGCTCGCTAACCGGACAGACGATGCAGTAGGTGGCGGCCATGTCCAAGCGGGGAGAACCGTTACCGATCAATCAGGCGCTGAACCGTCCGAGAGCCAAGCTCGGTCTCGACCTCACGGCATGGATGGCGATCGTATTCGTCTGCGTAACGGTTTTCCTCGTTGGGTTCCGTCTTCTAGCGATTTTGGCCTTTCCCACGCTTGCGATTGGTGCGTGGCTCACAGTTCGCAAACACCCAAAGATGTTTCAGCTATGGGGCCTGAGCCTCAGCCAGAAGTCCTACTATGACCCGCGCAAACAGTGAACAGTTGAAATTTACGCCGTGGTTCGCAAAGGCCGGAGCAGCGTGCAGCATCGTTCCGATCTCGCGCTTTGTGAGCCCAAACATTTTCGCCCTGAAGGGCGGCGGCTACGGTTGCCTGTTCTCCCTTACCGGTATTGACGAAGAGGGTTTGACCGACCAGGAACTTGACGCTCGAATGCGGTCTATTGAAGGCGCATTGAGGGGACTGCCGGAAGGATCGTGCCTGTATCAATACACCCGCGTCATGTCGGGCTTCGATCTTCCGCGGCAGCAAAAATATGCGAACCCGATTACGCAAGTATTTGCGGACGACCGTCTGGCCTTCCTTGAGCGATCAGCCGGCTTCCGGCGTATTGACCTGCATTGGTGCCTCACGCTGGAGCCGTTGAAGGTGAAGGCGTTCGAGCGCAAACCGCAGAAGGACGCCGCCGATACGTCGCGGATGTTGGCCGACCTCCAAAAGACAGCGACGATTCTGGAAGGCCATCTCGGTGGTTCGTTGGAGTTGCAGCTGCTCGATAAGGACGGCGCATTTCAGTTCTTCAGCTATCTCTTCAATCTTGAAGAATGGGCGGGCCACGACCAGCTCCGTGGCGATACGGGCGTAGACCGCCAGATCGTGAAGAATCCAGTTGCATGGCACAGCGACTACCTGCGAGTGGGAAAGCGCCATGTACAAATGTTCTCTCTGAAGACGACGCCCGAAGCGTCCAGGCCGTGCCTGTTCTCCGCCCTGCTCACCCTTGGTTGCGACAGCATGTTGTGCTCGGCATGGCGCGTCAAGTCCACGTCCGCTGCCCGCAGCGAGATCGACGCTCAGGAGAAGTTCATCTCGTTTTTCAAGGTGGGAGTGCTGACACGGGTGATGAGCGGCCGCGATACCACGTCGCTCGAAAGCGGAGCAGGCGCCAAAGCCGCGAATACCAGCGTCGATGACTTGAGCGAAGTAATCCGCTCACTCGACAAAAAGGCCCAGGGCGAATACTCTCTCCGGCTGTTGCTAGCAGCTCGCAGTGCGGAGCAGTTGCGCGACACCGTTCCCGCTGTGCATCGAATCTTCGTCAATGCCCGCGCTCAGGTGATGGAGGAGACCCTTGGCAACCTGTCAGCGTTCTATGCGATGTTCCCCGGCAACTATAAGTTCAATGTCTTCCCACTTTGGCTCTCCGAGGACCACCACGCCCGCCTCTCATCTGTGTTCGCCCCGCACCTTGGACACCCCCACTCGGAGGATCTCGATTCCGAGTACCTGAATATCTTGGAGACCCGCACACGGACGCCGTTTTTTCAGGACGTGTATGTGGACGGTGTGCGCGTCATGCTCATCATCGGGCCAACCGGAACTGGCAAATCAGTTCATGGCAATCAACTCATTTCGCTTGAGCAGAAGTACGGCGGCTTCACTTACATCTTCGACATCGGCGGCAGCTACGAAAGTGTAGTGGAACTGTACGGCGGCAAGGTTGACCGGGTAGGCAAAGACGGCCCGAATGTAAATCCCTTCGCACTGGAGCCGACCGAGAGCAATATCAAGTTCTTGTACTCATTTGTAAAGCTCCTGCTTACCAACGGCGGCGCAGAGTTGGAGCCAGAAGACGATGATGTGATCCACAAAGCCGTGCAGGATATGTACCTGCTCGACCCCGCGAACCGGCGACTGTCCAATCTTTTCCTGCCCAAGAAGCTTGATCGCTACCTATCCAAGTGGATCGGCAAGGGCGTCTATCACGCAATCTTCGAC
>PMSS01000389.1 GCA_003167515.1 Acidobacterium sp.
CGCCGGTGTCGGCGCTGATTCATGCGGCGACCATGGTGGCAGCAGGCGTATACCTCGTCGCGCGTGTGTATCCGCTGATGCAGGCAGGCGTGCAGTTGTCGGCCTCCGGGGAAGCGATTGGTTCAACAGTGGCGCTGACGGTTGTGACATGGGTGGGCGCTGGGACCGCAGTATTTGCGGCTCTAATCGCGGTGGCGCAAAACGACATCAAGCGCATCCTCGCCTACTCCACCATTTCGCAACTCGGCTACATGATGGCTGGCCTCGGCCTGGGCGGCGTTGCCGTCGGAATGTTTCACCTGATCACCCACGCCTTCTTCAAAGCGCTGCTCTTCCTCGCGGCCGGCTCGGTTATTCATGCCCTGAGCGGCGAGCAGGATATGCGCGTGATGGGTGGCCTGCGCACCAAAATCCCGGTTACGTTCTGGACCATGACTGCCGCGGTCTTCGCCATCTCCGGATTTCCGCCACTGGCCGGATTTGTCAGTAAGGACGAGATCCTCTACCAGACGTTTGTCTCGCCCAATGGAGGCAAGATTCTTTGGGCGGTCGGCCTGATAACCGCGGGACTCACATCCTTCTACATGTTCCGGCTTTGGTATCTCACGTTTTTCGGCGAGAGCCGGGCTGCAGTTAACGACGCGGATGAACACGGCGCGGCGGTTCACGCGCGCTCGGACACGAAGCTGGTACTCGAAGCCGAACCTCAATCGGGGCATTCCCACGGTGTTCATGAAAGCCCGTGGGTGATGCTCGGACCGCTCGTTATCCTCGCCATTCTCTCAATCATCGGCGGCTGGATGGGATGGCCAGAAGGTCTTGGAGGCAACAATTGGTTTTCTCACTTTCTGGAACCGGCTGTGAAGGCAGTTCATCTGCCTTATGAACAAGCGGCCGTGGCTCTGGCCACAGGCGCGGCGAATGCGCCGAACGCCTCTCCGGCCGGGAATAAGCAGCTCGAACTTCTTCTCGCTCTTTGTTCCGTCCTGGTAGCTCTTGCTGGGTGGTTTGTCGCGCATGTCATGTATTTCGCAAAGCCTGAACTTCCGGCCAAAATGGCGGCGCAGGTCAGCGCTTTGTATGCCTTGCTCAGGAATAAGTATTGGGTGGACGAATTGTATGGCGTCGTGATTGTTACTCCAGTTCTGTTTGTTGCCCGCTGGCTTTTGGCAGTGCTGGTCGAGCGCGGCATTATCGACGGCGGCACACTAACTGCCGGTTACACAGCGCAGGGACTGGGGGCGCTGGTTGCGCGCATCCAATCGGGAAACATTCGCTCTTATGCAGGATGGTTGGCGCTGTTTGCCGCCATTGTCCTGGCGGTGTCGTATTTTGGGTGGACCGCCCACCTATTAGCCCGATGAACACTGGCCGAAGGAAGACCTTGTGCTGAGCGACTCCATCCTGACCGCGATAACCTTACTCCCCGCAGCGGGAGCTCTGGTGGTCGCCCTGCTGCCGCGAAAGGGGCGCACGATCCAGTGGTTCACGCTGCTGGTTACACTTGCGACGTTTATTCTGTCACTGCATCTGCCGGCGCACTTTGACTATGCGCGACGCGGCTTCCAGTTCGAGGAGAATCGGCCGTGGATATCGAGTCCGGCGATTCGCTATCACCTTGGTATTGATGGGCTCTCGCTATGGCTCGTGTTGCTGACGACGTTCCTTGGAGTCATCGGGGTATTGATCTCCTGGCGGGCGATTGAAACGCGTACAAAAGAGTTCTATTTCCTGTTCTTACTGCAGCAGACCGCGATGGTCGGCGTCTTCGTCGCACTGGATCTTTTCCTCTACTACGGTTTCTGGGAGTTATCGCTGGTGCCGATGGCAATTCTGATTGCCATGTTTGGCCCTACTCGTGGGCGGCAGGCAGCGCTCAAGTTCTTCCTCTACACATTCCTGCCGTCGGCACTGTTTCTCGTCGCCATTCTCTGGCTCTACGCGAAAACGGGCACCTTTGATTTTGTCCAGCTCCAGAACGCTCTGACGAACCAGCCTGCCTTGTTTAACCCGCAGGCCTTGTGGTGGGCTTCGCTGGCATTCCTCGTGGCCTTTGCCGTTAAGGTTCCGGTTTTCCCGCTACACGGATGGCTGAGCGACGCAATCCAGGAAGCTCCGACCGCGATGGCCATGGTGGTTGCTGGAAAGTTAGGACTCTACTCTATTGTTCGATTCAACTTGGGCCTATTCCCAACTCAGGCACGCGCCATTGCGCCTTTGATGATCGCTTTGGCGGTTACTGGTCTGCTCTATGGAGCCCTCGTCGCTTTGGCGCAGACGGATATGAAGCGGCTGGTTGCGTATTCGATCCTGAGCAATCTGAGCTTTTGCACATTGGGTATCTTCTGCTTTGCTGTAGCTGGCCTGAATGGCGCCGTGTTCCAGACAATCAACGAGGGAGTGACGGGCGGCGCTTTGCTGGTTTTGGTTAGTCTCCTTTATGGGCGTTATGGGACTTATGACATGTCGCTCTATGGCGGACTTGCCGCGAAACTCCCTATGCTGGCCACGCTGTATGTCATCACGGCGCTCGCGCTGATCGGGCTGCCATTGTTCAATGGGTTCGTCGGCGAGTTCCTGGTTTTGAGCGGCGGCTTCCAGGATCATCCGGGATGGATCGCGGCTGCGGCGATCAGCGTGATTCTCAGTGCTTCTTACATACTCTGGATGGTTCAACGTATTTTTTATGGTGAGCCGTCCTCGCTTGTCGTTCACCGGCCGGCAATGGATCTGAATGCGCGAGAGCACCTCATGCTGTGGCCGATGGCGATACTGATGCTGGTGATGGGTGTTGCTGCTCCTTACTGGATGAAAGCGATCAATGGCGCCGTGAGCGGACTTGCAGGAAGCTCAGCAGGAACGGCTGCTGAGCCTGCCGCACAAACTGCTGCTGCGACGGCAGCCAGTCGGGAGACGCAATGAACGATTCGCTGCGTATCCTGCCTGAAATCGTCCTCACCATCGCGGGCGTAGTGGTGATGGTGGTTGACGCGTTGATGCCCAAAGCATCGAACCGGAAGCCGCTGGGGTGGCTCGCTGCTCTGGGGGCCCTTGCCGCGCTGGCTGCGAGCTTGTGGCAATATCAACTTCCTCCGGGAACTGCATATTTCGGCGTGGTGCAGACCGATGCTTTCAGCGTCTTCTTCCATGTGCTGATCGGGGGAATCCTTTTGACTTCGCTCCTGATCACGCTGGATGCCGTTGCTCCTGGAACAGAGGGACTGGGCGAGTTGTTTGCGCTCATGCTGTTTGGATCGGTCGGCATGATGCTCATGTCGAGTGCCGTGGAACTGTTGTTGGTCTTTGTCGCGCTGGAAATCTCCTCTATATCGACTTACATCATGGCCGGGTTCCGACGGAAAAGCGCCAAGAGTCCCGAGTCGGCGCTGAAGTATTTTTTGCTTGGGTCCTTTGCCACAGCATTTTTTCTGTACGGCATTGCGCTCATTTTCGGCGCAACCGGCACGACGCGTGTCGCTGCCATTGGCGCGGCAGTTAACGGAACTCATGCTCCGGGTCTTCTCTTTGCCGGGTTGGCGATGATCATTATCGGGCTCGGGTTCAAGGTTTCGGCGGCTCCATTCCATGTTTGGACTCCAGATGTCTATGAGGGTGCTCCGTCGCCGGTTGTCGCTTTGATGTCTACGGGCCCCAAGGCCGCGGCTTTTGCCGTTCTGTTGCGGATTGCTTACGGCGCACTTCCGCAGTTGCATGGGCACTGGGTTCCTATTCTTTGGTGGCTGGCGGTTATCTCGATGACTGTTGGGAATCTGGGTGCTCTGCGCCAGCACAATGTGAAACGGATGCTGGCATATTCGTCGATCGCACATGCTGGGTACATTCTTGTGGCTTTCACTGCTCTTTCCGCAGATGGCGTGGCTGCTGCGAGTTTTTATGCCGTTTCCTATGCGGCTATGAATGTTGGCATCTTTGCAGTGATCAGTCATGTTGGCGGATACGATGACCAACTGACTTCGATCGATGATTATCGGGGGCTCGGCTATAGTTCTCCGCTGCTGGGCGGCGCGATGACGCTGTTTCTTATTTCGCTGATCGGTATTCCTTTTACCGCCGGATTTTTTGGCAAGTTCTACGTTTTTGCGGCGGCTCTGCATTCGGGGATGGTTTGGCTGACGATCATCGGTCTGATTAACAGCGGTCTTGCGGCTTTCTACTATCTTCGCGTTGCTGTCGCAGTTTACTCGCGGCCTGTGGAAGCTGCTCCCGTTATGTCTGTTGCGAAGGCCTCTTTTCCGTTGCAACTGGCGCTTCTGCTGACTGCGGCGGCGACTTTGATTCTGGGAATTGTTCCGGGCAATGTGCTGAATGCGGCTCGCGCTGCGGCACAGATTTTTTATTCGGTGGGCAACGGGAACTAACTCCCGCTTTTGCTGATTCCTGAAAAGCTCTTTCTCGGAAAAATTGATTTTGATTTGTTTTGTATGAGTTGCGAGGGGTGGTACCTCGGTGACCTCACCTATTTGCTGAACAACAAATCATTTCGGAGACGAGCGTCTTTGACTCATTGACGCAGGGGAATGACTCATTGGCGCGTGTGATGAAGCTACATGATTGAGGAAAAAGTAGATGCATGACGAGTGCCAATGAGTCACTGGCACTCGCGAATGATGAGTTGGCGCGTGTCATTGCTTCACCCGAGAGTGCGAATGAGTCATTGGTGCAGGTGAAGGGCGAAGCCTGGCGGGCATCATCTCAGGCGGGACGAGGCCGTTTTCGCTGAAGGCGAGGAGCATTGCGTCGAAGTCCTCGGGGCGGAGTTTTTTGCCGAGGCCACGGACAGGGAACGGCAGTGGCGCCGCAGGGTTCGATGCGGGATGGTGTGGGGACTGGGGCTCTGGTTGCGGGATTTCCGGTGGAGGGAAAGGAACCTGGCCGAGGCGCTGGAGCAGGATGTGGAGGTATCGTCCAGCCGTGAGTTCGGAGATGCGGTCGGAGCTTGTGCCGGCGAGACACTCGAGGATCTCGTAGATGGTGAGGGAGATTTCCGACGGGTCAAGCCACTGGAGGTTCTGGCCAAGGGAGCGCCAGCGGGCGAGGGTTGAGTAGCGGCGGTGCTTTGGGATAGGCGGCGGGCCCGGGACGGCGAGTTTGGGAGCGTGGTGGCGGCAAAAGAGCTGGTTGCGGGTGGCGGGGCAGCGGCAATTACGGCCGGCCGGCAGGATAAATGTGCATTCGAGAGCCATGGTTGTCCTCGGAGTTTAGCGTTTGGAGATCAGGAGCGCGTTGCTGCTGAGTTTTTGCCACAATGAAAAAGGCCGCCAAAGGCGACCTCGCTTGTTTGCGATTTACAGGAGTTACAGCACGATTTCTTTTCTTACCCTCTATTATCAGAATACCAAATTTGGAGAATAAAACTGCCAACTTTCTTTCTGCAAGTTGGTTGGTAAGTGGCCTCGAATGTTGAGTCGTTACTTCGGTTTTTGGGGCTGGGGCTTGACAAGTTTTCCACATTCGGGGGGGGGGCAGCGTTCGGGATTCAGGCGGCCGAGATGGAAGCTTGCAAAAGGAGCCACTCCGAGGCTGGGCAGAGATACCACCCCTCAGTGGCAAAGGTCATTGTGGTGCCGTGATGGCGCGGCTGAACAGCTTCGCGAAAAAATTGGCATGGACGCAGTTGAGATTGTGCCCTTTCAAAATCGGCGCAACGCAGTACTTTGGGGTGTGGCCAGAATAGGGTCACGTTGACGTTCGAGTGGGCATGAGAGTTTGCTTCTTGCTGTGGNNCGCGGTTCGCGAAGGGCGTCCATCGGACCCAAGCCTACTCAAGCCAAAAGCGGGGCTTGAGTAGGCTCGGGGAGTTGTTAGGCGGTGGTAATGGTTCGGGCGATGTTCGGAGGTAAGTCGCGGGAGCCGAGGGCCGCGAGCCTGGACGCATCGGCATGTGGCCTCGCGAAGGCTGAGGCGGGCGCGGTCATGACTTCCTTCCAGGCCTGCTGGAATTTCTCCATCTCGCTGCGGGTGCCGNNTATCGACCATGAAGCAGTTGGTTTGCGACGGGATGAACTTATAGTTATTGGCGGCGAGGAAGGAGAAGGTGTCGTTGCGGATGTCGGTGTTGATCTTGCGCCGCTCGGGAATGAGCTCGGGGACCTGAAGGCTGCTGGTGGCGGCGGCGACGGCGAGGATGGGCATTGAATTCATGCCATAGCTCTGGATTTTCGCGAGCAGGTCGGGACGGCCGATGGCGAAGCCGCAACGGAGGCCGGCCATGCCGTAGATCT
>PMSS01000141.1 GCA_003167515.1 Acidobacterium sp.
GTGCATTCAACCGGGCTCTGCCGCCTCTCCGTTTTTCCCATCGCGTCCGGGATCGCGTTTGTTCGCATCCGGTTCAGGATGAGAATATCGCACATCGTGTTGGATGAGCGAATTCCTGCGCGGTTCCGGGATCCGCCACTCCTCCGCTGCTTCCATCACAACACACGGGCCGGGCTCTGGTTCAGAAGCATCAGCGGGTCCGATTTCCAGACCACCGTATTTCGCCTTCCGACGATAGAAAGTCTGCCGGGCTAACGCCGTGCTTGCGGCCCAATTTCGCGCGCCATTCAGGGACTCCCTGATCGGGATGGCGGAAATATTCACCGATGGCGCGCGCCTCTTGTTTCGCCGAGCGAAACGACGGACCCGACGACTTTCTTCGTTCGCCGGCTGTCTGGCGTAGGCAAATCCGAGGTGACCAGGCCCTCGTAACCGGGGGAGTTGGTCCCACTCCGGGACGGTTGAACCACGCTGGAAAGCGGGTCGGAACCGTTGTGCCCACAGATGGTCTTCAAATGGTACCAAAGTAATAGCTGCAAAGATTACCTATGCTGGTAAGATTTGGCTACTTTCAACGCATTTCCTACATGGGATTAGTAACTTAGTATGCAACAAAAACTGGCTCTTTCCCACGAAAATGGCCGTTATGAGCGGGTTCGCACTACAGTAACACTCTGTTGAAAATTGTGGTCACCGACGTGCGACAGCAAGGTTAAATTTTAATTCGCTCGTTTTGTCCTTCGAACCGGCCATCGAACGCAGACCCATTCGAAAGTGGGCCCGATCCAGCAACTGAGGAGCACCGACATTACGGCGCCTCAGGCCGGATTGCGGTCCGTCGGTAGCTGAACGTCTTGCACAAGGTGAGGTAGATGCACTCGATATACTTTGCTCCCCGCGCGGGTTCTGCCCGCAGTACTGTTCGCGCGTCTTTTGGCAAGTCGCAGTTCCAGTTCAAGCCGGGCTCCGGGTCTGGCGGTTCAATTCTGAGGATCCACCGCGCGTGGCGCATCGGCGCGCTCGCGGTTGTGTCCTGCTGTGTCGCGGTCGTTTTGTCGGGCTGCGGAAGCATTGAGGGCGGAGGCACTGCTGCAGGAACCGGTGCGCTGGTGGCCTCATCGAATGCGCTCTCATTCGGGACAGTTACAGTGGGGCAGAGGGCGAGCGCCATGGTTTCGCTTAAGAATGAGAGCACCAACCCGGTGCAGATTTCTCAGATCAGCGTAAGCGGGCAATCATTTGCGCTGATGGGTCAGAGCACTCTCCCTCTCACGATCGCCGCCGCCGGCACCTACAGCGTGAGTGTACAGTTTCAGCCCACGGTGGCCGGTGCGGCGGCAGGCAACCTGACGGTGACGAGCAATTCCGCCTCAGGCAACCCCATTATTACGCTGAGTGGTACAGGAGCGGCAGCCGGAAGCAGTTCACCGCCGGGAGCGACGCTGAGCGCGCTGTCATGCAGCAGTGCGAACGTTACCGGGACTGACAGCGACAGCTGCGTCGTAACGCTGAGCGCTCCGGCTGGGAACGGCGGAGTGACGGTGACTTTGGCAAGCAACGATGCTGCGTTGACTGTGCCGACGAGCGTGACCATTGCGGCGAACACCAGCACTGCCGCATTCACGGCCTATGCAACAACGGTCAGTGCTGCACAGAGCGCGACGATTACCGCAACTCTGGGAACGACTTCCCTAACCTACGATCTGCAGCTGGAACCAGAGCAGTCGAGCGGTGGTACACCAGCCCTGAGTCTGAGTGCGGAGAGCGTGGACTTTGGCGATATCACCGTCAACACGACAGCGACACCGCAGGTGATTACTCTGACTTCATCAGGGACGGCTGCGCTGACGATCACGGCAGCGGCAGTAACTGGGTCGGGATTCAGCGTGTCGGGGGCCGGCTTTCCGGTGACCCTGAACCCGGGTCAGGCGGTAGGGCTGCAGGTGAAATTCGATCCCACCACTGCCGGAGCGGTGACGGGATCGCTGACGATTACGACCAACGCTCCAGTAAACGGGACGGCGACGATCAGCCTGAGCGGAACTGGCGACGCTACGGCCGGGGTATTGAGCGCGCTCAGCTGCACGAACGCGACGATGACGGCTGCGGGGACAGATGCCTGCACCGTGTCGCTGACTGCGGCGGCGCCGACGGGCGGCCTGGTGGTGACGCTGGCCAGCAGCAGTGCATCGGTCACCCTGCCGGCTACGGTAACGGTGGCGGCTGGCGCCAACAGTGCCGGATTCAGCGCAACGGTCGCGGCTTTTGGCACAACCCAGACGGCGACCCTGAGTGCAACTGCACGCGGCACAACCAAGACGTTCGCTCTGCAGTTGAGCGTCGCGGCAGCGGGGCTGACGATCGGCTCGACAAGTGTTTCGTTTGGCGACGTCGACCTGAATACGCCGGCAACTCAGACGGTGACGCTGACCTCTTCGGGAACGGCTGCGCTGACCATCAGCTCGGGAACGCCGATGGGGACTGGTTTCACGATGTCGGGAGTTACTTTCCCGGTAACGCTGAATTCGGGGCAGACGGCAACGCTGGATCTGCAGTTCGATCCAACGACGTCGGGGGCGGCAACAGGATCGGTGACCCTGACCAGCAACGCCACCGGCGCAGCAACGGCAACGATTGCTCTGAGCGGGACCGGCGTATCGGCCACCGGGTATGAAGTCCAGCTGACCTGGGACGCGCCATCGAGTACGACCGATCCGGCAGTGGGTTACAACATCTACCGAGCTGTGAATGGCAGCGCTTCTTATACGCTACTGAATTCGTCAGTCAACGCGCCGACCACCTACACAGACACCACGGTGCAGGATAGCACGAGCTACACCTACGAAGTAACCAGCGTGGATGCTTCGGGCGTGCAAAGCGCGCCGTCCAATACGTACACGGCGGCGATTCCATAATTCTGACGGCCGGCGCTCCATGAACGGATGCGTCGGCCGCGCAGGCCCATCACTCATCCCGATCTTGCGTTTTTGATTATGGACTTACTGGCAGATGCTCAGTTCGATCCAGTCGCAGAGCATGTGCCCGCAAAGGATGTGGCCTTCCTGGATGCGGGCTGTGTCCTTCGAATTAATGCACAGTGCGGCGTGCGCGATGCCGACCATTGCGCCTCCCCCCTGGCCGGTAAAGGCGACGGTGAAGCCGCCCCTTTCCTTCGCGGCTTCGAGGGCGAGGCAGACATTTTTGCTGTTTCCGGAAGTGGAGATTCCAACCAGGATATCGCCCTCCTCGCACAGCGCTTCCACCTGGCGGCGAAACACATGTTCGTAGCCGTAGTCGTTGCCGATGGCGGTCAGGATCGACGTATCGGTAGTGAGCGCAATCGACGCCAGCGCGCGGCGCTCGCGGCGAAAACGCCCCATCAGTTCGGCCGCCAAATGCTGCGAATCGGCTGCGCTGCCGCCGTTTCCACACCACAGAACTTTTTTGCCAGCCTGCACGGCAGCCGTCATCTCCGAAGCAATACGTTCCAGCAGAGGCTGTTGGGCATGGATGCTCCGAATGACAGTGAGATGTTCGGCGATGGCTTGTTCGAAGATCGAAGTTGGGTCGACAGATGGCATAGTTTCCTCACAAGGCTGTAACGACAGTCACAGGCCGGAGTCAATTCTTCTTTATGACAGGCGTGACTGCAATCCCACGTACGGGGCGGTTGGCTGACAAATCAATTACCGCCTGGGACGGCTGGTTTCGATCGGCTGCAGCATATGTCTCCTGATGCGAACCTTTCATCAAGGGGCGTCCCGGAGTCGGCTGATCAGAGGTTCGGCGAACTCTAAAACAGGTTCACCGGAATAGAGCCGCCCTTCGACCCCGGCAGCTTGGCCCGCCTGAACAGCATGCTGATCGCCGATTACGATAGCACGGCGTGGATCGACGTTCCAGGTCTTAAGGACTTTAAGAATCATGCTGGTTGCGGGCTCGCGCTGGCTCTGGTCCGGAGTAGAGAGACGAAGACGAATGTCATCGATCGTGGCGCCATACGCCAGCAGGTCTTCAAGAAAGTTCTCGGGGAGTGCTTCCGCATCCCGTGCGGAGTTGATCTCGCGGGTGGCGCCGGCCTGAACGACGAAAGCATGCACGGCGGCGTCATTGGCAAAGCGGACGGCGTCTTTTGCTTCTGCCATCCAGGTGAGGTCTCTCCGGATCACCAAGGCGCGGTCAAAGAATACAGCCGGGCGCATCAGACGTCGTGGCAAATCCTGGCCCGCACGGACATAATCCGAGGGAATTCCGATATCAATGAAGAACCCCTCAAGTACGGAGGCTGTGAGTTGGCGCTGGCTTACCAGAGCGGGAAGAATATCGGTTTCGAGGGAGCACTTCGGCGAGAGCAGTGGGAACAGGCGCTGGTCGAAGACATAAACGCCGCAGCTGATGAGGCCTGGTCCGGAGTCCGAGGTTTTCTCGCGAAAGGCCACGACTCGGTCGCCCTCGATCTCCGCCGTCCCATAGCGAGCACAGTCTTCCATCTGGCGCAGAAGAACGGAAGCCACCGCATCCTGAGCAGAGGAGGCGGCGAAGAAACGAGCCAGATTTGTGTCGAACCAGGAATCGCCGTTGATCAGTAAAAATGTATCCCGCAAGAGATGACGAGCATGCCACAGAGCTCCGCCGGTGCCGGCGGGTGACGGTTCGACGGAGATTTTCACGGAAAGGGGTTTTGGGAGCCAGGCTGGGAGCTCGCGGCAAAAGCTCTCGACGCGCTCAGATCGATGACCTGCGAGGAGGACTACTTCGTTGACGCCGAAACGAACCAGTTCGCGGAGAACCCATGCAAGAAATGGCCGCCCGCCGCAATCGAGCAGCGGCTTCGGCGTATCCGCAGTCAGAGAGCCAAGTCGTGTGCCAAGGCCGCCGACCAGAATTGCGCATTGACGAGGAATTTTCACCGGGTGTTGGATCGCTGAAGATTCGCGTGTTCCCTGCCGCGCATCTGCTGTTTGAAGGGCTGCTCGGAGCATCATCATTATCCCACGGGCGTTTGCACGGAACTATGCGCTGTGGCCGTTGTTTGCTTCGAGTCGTCTCATCAACCCCAACTCATTCGGCCCGTCGCATCGGTAGAATCACTGTCAGGGTGTCTATGTCTTTGACTTCTTCTAACCGAACCACCGAGCTTCTGGAGCGGATTCAGACCCGGCAGGCCCGGATTGGCATCGTGGGGATGGGCTATGTCGGTTTGCCGCTGGCCCTGCTCTTCAGCGAGGAGCGTTTTCGCGTCACGGGTTTTGATATCGATTCGCACAAGGTGGACAAGCTGAACCAGGGTGGTTCCTATATTGTGCGCATACCGGCCACCGAGATTGAGCTGGCCCGCGAGAAGGGTTTCTGCGCAACATCGGACTACGCTCAAATCGAGACGCTGGATGTGGTGATTGTCTGTGTGCCCACACCGCTGAACAAGCATCACGAACCTGACCTCAGCTACGTGACGGGGACGGTGCGCAGCATTGCGCCACACTTTCACGAGGGCCAGCTCATGATTCTGGAGAGCACCACCTATCCGGGAACTACGGAAGAAATCGTCGTCCCGCTGCTGGAGCAGGGAAATCCTGCGGGGTTGCGGGCGGCGCGCGACGCCAGCAGTCCTGGCTTTTATGTCGCCTTTTCTCCTGAACGCGAGGATCCCGGCAACGATACGGTGGCCCGGCGCGATATTCCGAAGGTAGTCGGCGGATGCGGTCCAGCAGCCCGTGATTTAGCCTGCGCAGTCTACGGAGCCATCTTCAATCACACGGTGCCGGTCTCCTCGCCCGCAGTGGCGGAGATGACGAAGCTGCTGGAGAACATTTACCGGTGCGTGAACATTGCGCTGGTGAACGAGCTGAAGCAGCTTTGCATGCGGATGGGTATCGATTTGTTCGAAGTGATCGATGCAGCTAAAACCAAGCCTTTTGGATTCCAGGCTTTCTATCCGGGGCCGGGCCTGGGTGGACACTGCATCCCCATTGACCCCTTTTATCTGTCTTGGAAAGCGAAGGAATTCGATTTCCATACCCGTTTCATCGAGTTAGCCGGGCAAATTAACACCGGGATGCCTTACTTCGTGGTCGATAACATCATCGAAGCCATGAGCCAGCAGGGCAAGGGCCTACTGGGATCTCAAATTCTGGTTCTTGGACTGGCCTACAAGCGGGATATCGACGACCTCCGCGAATCCCCTTCTCTCACGATCATCGAGCTTCTGCAGAAACGCGGCGCGCACGTTGAGTACAACGATCCATTTTTTCCCAGTGTCGGGCACGGTCGCAAGTACGCTCTTAACATGACCAGCACGCCACTCGACAGGATCCCCGACTTCGACTGCGTAGTCATCGTCACCGATCATTCGCAATACGACTACCCGGCGATCGTCGCGGCAGCAAAGCTGGTCGTCGATACGCGCAACGCGACCAGGGGAATTGAAGCCAGTAACATCGTGAAGTGCTGATCGGCGCGCGTGCCTCGCCCGAAGATCTCGGGCCGTTTTGGCGTGAGCGCGTATCAGGCGAGCGACATGTGGCTGGAGATTCGGGAGACGAGCTCCCGCGCAATGGCCAGCGAAGCGGTGGCTGCCGGAGATGGGACGTTGTAGACGTGCATGATGCGTGGTGTGTCCTCGAACTGGAAATCGTCGATCAGCGAGCCGTTACGGCCGAGTGCCTGGGCGCGAACGCCCGATCCACCAGGCACGAGGTCGGACGAGCCGATCTCGGGAACCAGCCGCTGCAATGCCCGCACGAACCCAGGCTTCCAAAATGAGCGATAGTATTCGCCAACCGCGCTCTTCCAGTGCGTTGCCGCCATCTTCCAGAAACCCGGAAACAGCAGGGCATTGCTGAGATCGCGCACACTGATATCTGTGGTGCGATATCCATTGCGCCGGAAAGCAAAGACGGCATTGGGACCGGCTTCGATACCGCCGGCGACTCTGCGCGTGAAGTGCACACCCAGGAAGGGAAAGCGCGGGTCCGGGACGGGATAGATGCGCCCGTTCACGAGACTGCGCCTTTGCGGCACAACTTCGTAATACTCGCCACGAAACGGGACAATACGCACGTTATCGTGCGAT
>PMSS01000431.1 GCA_003167515.1 Acidobacterium sp.
TGCTGCTGCAGGACACGCTGCTGGAGCTGAAGAAGAACGGGAACGCGGTACTGTTTTCGACGCACCGGATGGACCAGGTGGAGAAACTGTGCGACACGATCTGCCTGATTAACCACGGAGAGGCGGTACTGGCGGGCGGGATGCGCGAGGTGAAGTCGCGGTACGAGCGCAACCGGGTGATCGTGCAATATGAGGGCGGGGACGGGTTTCTACAGCACCCGGCGATCGAAGAGTACAAGAGCTATGCGGGTCACGCGGAGATCAAACTGAAGCCGCATGCGAATGCGCAGGAGCTGCTGAAGGCGGCGGTGGCGACGGCAACGATTACAAAATTTGAGCTGGTGGAGCCGTCTCTCGAGGAAATTTTTATCGAGACGGTGGGAGGGCGCGCCGATGCTTGATGGGTTGTTGAGAAATACGCTGCTGATTGCGAAGCGCGAGTATGTGGAGCGGGTGCGGAGCAAGGTTTTCAGGATCACGACGCTGCTGGTGCCGGTGGGGATGGGCGGGCTGGCGGTGCTGGGTCAGTTCAGCGGGCGGAAGATGGAGGGCGTGCAGAATCTGGCGATCGTATCGAGCAATCCTGCATTGGCGGGGGCGGTGAAGGCGGCGCTGAGAGATGGGTCGTTCCCGCCGCAGACTGTGGAAGTGGTTGCGCCGGCGACAGACGCGGATCTGGCACGGCTGAACGCCGAGGTGTCGGCGCACCAGATTGGTGGGTACCTGACGCTGGAGCCGGTTCCCGGGGAGGCGGAGCCGAAGTCGACCTGGATTTCGGGCAGCGCGATCAACCTGGTGGGCAAGGCGCAGATGGAGACGGCGGTGCGGTCGGCCCTGATCCGGGAGCAACTGGCGGCGCGTGGGGTATCGGACGCGCAGGTGCACGCGCTGATGAGGGAGACGACGCTGAACACGATGCAGGTGAAGAACGGCGCGGTGGTGACGTCGAACTCGGAGCGGAGCTTCCTGGGTGCGTACATATTGATCATCGTGCTGTACGCGTCGGTGCTGATTTACGGGATCAACATTGCGCGGTCGGTGGTGGAGGAGAAGACGTCGCGGATTTTCGAGGTGCTGCTGTCGACGGCGTCGTCGGATTCGCTGATGCTGGGCAAGCTGCTGGGCGTGGGCGCGACGGGGCTGACGCAGATGGCAATCTGGGGGGCGCTGCTGGTGTTCTATACGGGGTCGGCGATGGCGGCGAGCCAGGGGATTCACGGGCTGGGATCGCTGGGAATCACGAAGGCGGAGCTGGGGTTCTTCGCGATTTTCTTTCTGGGAGGTTTTTTCCTGTACAGCGGGCTGGCGGCGGCGCTGGGGTCGAGTGTGAGCGGAGAGCAGGAGGTGCAGCAGTTCAGCTTCATCCTGATTTCTCCGCTGGTGGTGAGCGTGGTGCTGCTGCCGTTTGTGCTGGGGAATCCGAATTCGACGACGGCGGTGGTGTTGTCGCTGCTGCCGCCTTTTACGCCCATCATTATGTATATGCGGATTTGCGCGCAGATGCCGCCGGCGTGGCAGGTGGCGCTTTCAATTGTGCTGCTGTTTGGGTCGGTATGGGGGATGGTGTGGCTGGCGGCGCGGATTTACCGCGTGGGGGTGCTGATGTACGGAAAGCGGGCTACGTTGCCGGAGATGATTCGGTGGTTACGGTACAGCTGAACGACAGGGAATAGGCAACAGGCAATAGAGAACCGCAGCGGTAGCAGGGGTCGGCCTGAGCGGGTGGATAGCTGTAAAGTCAGGGGACGGGGTCGGCGGTGCCTTGCGGGACGAAGCGGCGGCAGGAGCGGACGCGGCTGTCAGGCGCCCATCTTGTGGCGGGAGTCGCTCTCCGCGGAGGAGAGGTTGACTGCGGAGTCCGAGGCGGTCGTAGTGGGGAAGATCATAGGTTCAGTTTCACCGTCACCGCCGTCCGATACGTTGTGCGCAGGAGTGACCTTCTGCGGGCGGAGGTTGGTGGGCAGGAAGATGCTGAAGACAGTCCCATGGCGTTCCGGCTTGACGGAGGAGCGGAGCTGGATTTCACCGCCGTAGCGCTGGACGATGGAGCGGGCGACCCAGAGGCCGAGGCCGGTGCCGCGCTGGCCTTTAGTGGTGAAGAAGGGCTCACCGAGACGGCGCTGGACCTCCGCAGGGATGCCGCTGCCGTTGTCGCCTACGGAGACGCGAATGCCGCGGACGCCAGGATCGGACCAGCTGCGGGCGAAACGGATGCGAAGGCGGAGGCGGCCGTGGGGCAAGGAAGCCTCAACGGCATTCGTCACGAGGTTAGAGAGGACCTGGCGCATCTCGCCGGGATAGACGACGGCTTCGACGGGGCAATCGTACTGGCGCTCGATGCGTAGATTCTTTTCCATGATGCGGCGGCTGTAGAGGGAGAGCACTTCCTCGAGCAGATTGTCGATGTGGGCGCGGATGGGGCCGGTGGTTTCGCGGGAGAAGTTGAGGGTCTGACGGCTGATCTGGGCGACGCGCTCCAGTTCGCGCTGGGCGAGGGCGAGATAGTTCCTGACCGCCGGGGACAGGTCTTCTTCCTTGCCGAGCAGATAGAGGAGATTGGTGATCGACTCCAGGGGGTTGTTGATCTCGTGGGCGATGGAGGCGGCGAGACGGCCGATGGTGATGAGCTTCTGATTGTCGCGCAGCATGACCGCGGTACGATCGAGTTCCTGCTGGGCCTGGGTTTGCAGGACGCCGGACTGGCGGACTTTGAGGGCGCGGGCAATGGCAGAGGGCAGGCGCTCCATTTCGCCGGAACGAATCACCTCGGTGGCGCCTTCACGGAGGATGCGGATGGCCTCGCTTTCGGCAACGCGGCCGCCGGCGAGGACCACGGGGATGGGCGGCTGGGCAGAGCGAGCGCGCTCGATGACTTCGCGGATTTCGATGTCGGGAAGGCCTTCGGGACCAGCGATGAGGAGGTCGGTAGCGCCACGGCGCAGCTCGTCGAGAAATTCGCGGCGATTTTCGGCAAATTCAACGGCGAGGGACAGGCCAGTGTGACGGGCGGCCGCGCGCACGGCGTGGTGCGACAGTGCGGAACACCGCAGCATCAGCACGCTCGGGATGGATGACCCGCTCATGTTGGCAAAGCCCTGTTTGACTGGATGCCAGCAGTGGCTCCAGCCAATTCTTCGCGCTTCGTACTGGAAGCATCTCAGCTTCCAGCGTTGCCATACGAGCCTCCCGATTCTTTCAGCTTCCGTTGCTTACGGCCGGCCAGTCAATCCTCGGAAATTGGCGGCGGAAGTTCGTGCACACGGAGCTCGCAGTCCGTTCTCGAAAAGTGGGATGTAACGATTTGCGGGGGCGTTGCTTTTTCGGGCAAGGTGCGGGCTGGAAACTGGATTTCGGGGGGGGATTGGACAGGGGAGTGGAGCGGGTCGGGGGCCGTTTGGATGTCAGGCGGAATTTTTGGCAGCGAACAATTTGGCAACGCGGAGAAGGTATTCTGATCTAAACAGAAGACATACGATGGGTTCAGGGACAATGAGGAAGCTTGCGGTGGGGCTGGGCGCGGTGCTGCTGGGGGCTGTAACCGCAGCAGGGGCGGCGGCGCAGAGCAATCCTGCCAATTCGGCGGCCAATCCGTATGTGGGCAGCGTGCAGGCGGTGGCGTATACGGCGGAGCCGAAGGCGCTCTCGATGGACGACGCGATCGCGCTGGGGATTAAGTACAATCTGGCGCTGACGATCGCACGCGAGCAGCAGAAGACGGCGGATGCGGAAAAGCTGCAGCTGGTGAATGTGCTGCTACCGGATCTGACGCTGCACGGCGAGACCGGGGTGCACCAGTACGACCTGGAGGCGGAGGGATTTCACCCGTCGATTGAGCCGCTGTTTGCGAAGTTGTTTCCGCCGGGGACGAGTCTTTCGTCGTTTCATCTGATCACGAAAGTGGACACGACGATCGGGCAGGTGAACTTTTCGCAGGCGCTGTTCAACTGGGCGGGGTATGACGTGTGGCGGGCGGCGCAGGCGTTCCAGAAGGCTGCGTATTACAACGCGCAGTCGTCGCGTGGGCTGGTGGTGCTGAATGTTGGGAACACGTATTTGCAGGCGCTGGCTGCCAAGGCGCAAGCGGACTACGCGCGGGCGCTCGAGAAGACCGACGAGACGGTTCTGTACCAGGCGCACGAGGAGCATCTTGCAGGCACGGCGGCGAACCTCGATGAGTTGCGCGCGCGGGTGCAGTACCAGAGCCAGCAGCAGGCGGTGTTTGCCACGGAGAACGATTTCGAGAAGGCGAAGATTGCGCTGAATCGGGAGATTGGGCTGGCGCCGGAACAGGCGATCACGCTGACGGACTCGTCTCCATATGCGGAGCTGCACCCTATGGATCTGGCGGATGCGCGGATCGAGGCGTACGCGAACCGGCAGGATTTTCAGGCGCTGAAGCAGGAGCTGATCGTTGCGGAGCGGGAACGGAAGGCGACGACGCATGAGCGTTATCCGACGCTGACATTTGGCGGGAACTGGGGCGTGACGGGGATTTCGGGCGGGGTGTATCACGAGACGTTCACTGCGATGGGAACGCTGAGCGTGCCGCTTTTCAAAGAGGCGCAGTTTCGCGGAGATCGGGATGTGGCGGAGGCGCAACTGGATGAGATTCGTTCGCGGCTCGCGGATTTGACGCAGAAGATCGATCAGCAATTGCGGGACAGCCTGCTGGATCTGGAGACGGCGACGGAGACGGTGAGGGTAGCGAAGAGCAATGTGGATCTGGCAACGACGGCGCTGGATCAGACGCAGGACCGATTCAAGGCAGGCATCAGCGACAACCTGCCGGTGGCGGAGGCGCAGTCGACGCTGGCGCAGGCACAGACGCAGTATGTGAGCAGCGTGTATCAGCTGAACGAGGCGCGGCTGGGGCTGGCGCGGAACCTGGGGATTATCGATACGCAATACAGGCAGTATCTGCAGGGTGGGAACCCGCCGGAGGTGAAGAGCGATAAGGCGGCGGGGGAGCCGAGGAAGGAGCCGTGATCTGGTGAGCATCCGGGCGGGCGTAGAATAGGGTCATGGCAGCGGATGTCGCCACTGGAGTACGGCAGGTTTTCCAGGACCTGGTTGCGCCAAATGTGAAGGCGCTGCAGGCGAAGGTCGATGCCCTAGCCAAGCAGGTGGATACCAGTACTGGCCTCCTCGCCAGGCAATTAGATCTGCAATTCAACGCAGTCATGAATGCGATCGACGCCTTTCGGGCGGAGATGCGATCGGAGCTGAGTTCCGTGCGCTCCGCGAATCAGTTCGAAGTGGCGCGCCAGATCGGGCCGCTGTCTGAGTGAATGGCTCGCGTCGAAGCGCGGCTGGAAGCGATCAACGAGTAGCCTGGCCAGGTCGACTCAGTCTAAGCGTGGTGCGATGCGCGATTTCTGAAGGCTGGCGTTCGGGGGTTATCGGGGTATGGCGGTGATTCACATCTCGGAGGCTGACGCCGCGCGCGATTTTGGCGCGTTGATGGCTCGCGTCCGCGCTGGCGAAGAGGTGATGATCGGACCCGAGGCTGCTCCGGTGGCGGTGCTGAAACCGGCGGATGGGCCGCATGTGCGGAAACTGTCGGAGTCACTGAGGATGGCGAGGGAACGCGGGTCTACAGTCACGTTAGATGGTGAGTTTGGGCGGGATCTCGAAGCGATCATCGAGAGCCATTCCGAGCCGCTCAAGAACCCATGGGATTAATTCTCGATTCAAGTGTCATCATCACGGCCGAGCGCCGAGAGGATTCAGTCGAGAAACTGCTGGAACGGGTTTTCGTGGTTTCGGGCGACCAGGACGCCGCGCTGTCCTCGGTAGGACTGACTGAACTGGTCCACGGAATCTACCGCGCTCAGAACCCTGGAATGCGGCGGCAGCGCGAGTCGTTCATTGGTGAACTTCTGCATGATCTGACGGTTTACCCTTACACGAAAGATACAGCGATGTTGGCCGGTAGACTTGAAGGCGAACAGCAGGTGCGGGGAGTGACAATCCCATTCGGCGACTTGCTTATCGGAGCTACGGCATTATCTCTGGGTTTCTCGATCCTCACAGTCAATTCTCGTCATTTCCGTATGATCCCTGGCTTGCAGGTCATTCAGCTCTGAGCAGCGCACGTTGCGACGTGCGATTCTTGAGGGGTGGAGTCGGCTGAGGCGGTTTATCGGCGTTTGCTGGTGGAGAACGAGGCTCGCGTGGAGCGCGAGCGCAAGCGGCATATCTGGCTGGGGTACGCCAAAGTTGCGGACTTCCTTGCGGGAGTAATTGCGGCCTTTGGGCTGCTGCGCAGCGGCGGGCTTCTCTGGCTGCTGCTGATCCCTGTTGCGCTTTTCGTGGTGCTGGTGGTGGTGCACGACCGCGTCATCCGGCGGCTGGGGAAATTTGTGCGTGTGACTGAGTTTTATTCGCGCGGCATGGCGCGCCTTGAAAACCAGTGGATGGGGACGGGCGAAACTGGCGATCGATTTTTCGATGCGGCGCATCCGTATGCGCGGGACCTGGATTTGTTTGGGAAGGGATCGCTGTTCGAGCTGCTGTGCACGGCGCGGACGCGCGCGGGCGAGGAGACGCTGGCGCGATGGCTGCTGGCGGCGGCGGATCCGGAGGAAGTGCGGGCACGGCAGGCGGCGGTTAGCGAGATGAAGGAGCGGGTGAACTTGCGGGAGCGGCTGTTTACGGCGGGCGAGGACGTTCGGGCGGGAGTGCATCCGGAGGCCCTGGCAGCGTGGGGCGAGGGCAAGGCGCAACTGCAGTCCAGAGCTCTGCCGTGGGTACTGGCGGTTCTGGCGGCGATGTGGGTGGCGTCGCTTGTGCTCTGGGCTGTGACGCGGAATTTTGATCCAGCGCTGCTGATGTCACTGATTAACTACGCGGTGAGCTTCAGGCTGTACAGGCGCGTGAGCGCGTCGGCTGATGGCGTTGAGAAAGCTGCGCAGGATTTGAAGGTGCTGGCTGAGGTTCTGGAGGTGCTCGAACAGGAGCCGTTCACAGTGGAGCGGCTGCGGGTGCTGCGGGCTTCGCTCGACCGGGGGCAGGTTGCGCCTTCTGAGGCGGTGAAGAAGCTGGAGCGGGTTTATGACTGGCTGGAGGACCGGCGCAATGGATTTGTCACGGTGTTCAATGCATTTGTGTTCTACACGCCGCAGCTGACGATGGCGGCGGAGCGCTGGCGGGCGCAGTTTGGGCCTGCGATTCGCGGCTGGTTTGCGGCGGTGGGGGAGTTTGAGGCGTTGGCGGCGATGGCGGGGTATGCGTGGGAGCATCCGGCGGATGTGATGCCGGAGTTGGTGGCCGAACGCGGCGAGGACACGCGAGTGGTTGCCCTGTTTGAGGCGGAGGGGCTGGCGCATCCGTTGTTGCCTGCGGGCAAGGCGGTGGGGAACGATTTGATGCTGGGACGGGCGCCGCAGCTGATCGTAATCAGCGGGCCGAATATGGCGGGCAAGAGCACGTTTCTGCGCGGTGTGGGACTGAACGCGGTGCTGGCGCAGTGCGGGGCGCCGGTGAGGGCGCGGCGGATGAAGCTCTCGCCGCTGGCGGTGGGCGCATCGATCTGCGTGCTGGATTCGCTGGCGGGCGGGGTTTCGCGATTTTATGCGGAGATTCAGCGGCTGAAGGTGCTGTCGGATTTGGCCAGCGGGCCGGCTCCGCTGCTTTTTCTGCTGGATGAGTTGCTGTCGGGGACGAATTCGCACGACCGGCTGGAGGGTACGCGGTTTGTGGTGCGGGAGCTGGTGCGACAGGGAGCGATTGGGTTGGTGACGACGCACGACCTGGCGCTGACGGCGATTCCGGAGGCGATGGATGGGGCGGGGCAGAATTGCCACTTCGAGGACTCGATCGAGGATGGGCAGCTGAGGTTCGATTATCGGCTGAAGGCGGGCGTTGTGCGGACCAGCAATGCGCTGAAGTTGATGAAGGCTGTTGGCCTGGATGTGGGTGGGAACGGGGAATAGAATTCGGCGTTAGCTGCCCTCGCGAATCCCGACGAGCGAACTCGTCGGGATTGCTGACGCTCGGGAGGTCCTTCGACTGTGTTCGCCTTGCTGCGCAAAGCGAACTTCGCTCAGCATGACGTGGCGGCGCATCTGTTAGAAAAGGGCCGAGGAATTTTAGTGCTCCTCTGAGAGCAATTTGGCAAGGGTTTTGGGGTGCTTCTGGCCGCGCTTTTCTTCGCGGGAAGTGTCGGGAATGACGCGCTCGGGTTTGGGCTGGCCGACGCGTTCGCGGGCGTTGGCTTTGACGGCCTTCACGGTGGAAAAGGTCTTCTTTTTGGCGCGTTTCTTCGGCATTTTTATCGCCCCTGCGCGGGGTTCCCTGGATTTGTGCGTTGGACGGCTACAAATAGACTGCGTTTGCCGCCGATTGGGAGGCCAGCGGGGAGCGGCGATTGTCCTACAAAGTAGCATCCCTGGCGGCGTCGATGTGAAATACTTTCATTGAAATCTTTTTACCGGAGTTTGGGCCAATGGAAGAACGCGAATTTTTCGATGAAAAGCCGGAGCAGAGGACACACACACTGAGCTGCCCGCACTGTGGACAGCAGGGCGAGTACCAGGTGCGCTGGCTGGTGCGCAGAAGGAAAGCGGTGCTGCCGCGGAATGCGGACGAGCGGGACCGGGCACGGTTTGCGAAGGCGCAATCGTACATGGTGCGGCAGGACGATCTGGTGGCGTGCACGAATATCCGGTGCCGGAAGCGGTTTGAGGTGACGAGCCTGCAGTCGGTGGCGTTTTTGCAGTCGGCGTGACAGGAGCAGCCGGTAGCCAGTAGCCGGTAGCGAAAGCGCATGAGGCGGCTAAGCGCGGTCGGCTAAAACGCGGTCAGCTAAGAAGCGGTTAGCGAAAAGCCGTTAGCGAGAACCGGTTAGCGACGTACTGTTAGCCACAAGCTCGTCGCCGCGATTATGAGGTTATGAGTCACGAGGGGATTCGTCTGGTCAGCGAGGAAGAGGCTCGGCGCGCGGATGCGCCGGAGCTGCCGCGCGATGCGGTGACGCCGGCGAAGGTGCGGGTGCAGCAAACTTCCGGCGAGGGGCTGGAAATCGACTGGAAGGATGGGCATCGCAGCCGTTGGGGTTTTGTCTGGCTGCGGAATGCGTGTCCATGCGCGACTTGCCATGAGGAGCGCGAGGCTGCGGGACGCGCGGCTGGCGAGGCTAAGGCAAAGGCGGCGGGTCTGCTGCCGATGTACGTAGCTCCGGCACGGCCGGAGTCGGCGAGCCCGGTGGGCAACTACGCAATCAGCTTCAAGTGGAATGACGGGCACTCGACCGGGATTTATTCCTGGGATTATTTGCGGCGGCATTGCGGGTGCACGGAGTGCCAGGTTAAGTAGGGCGCGATGTAAGATTAGGATCGATCTATGCGACTACCCCTTTCCCTTGGAGGACTGGGTGCGAAGCCGGCCGAGAGGTCGGCTTCAGAGTTTTTGGGGCGCTATTCCCTTCCCTGTCCTGTGCTTTTTCTTCGCGCTTCGATGGCGGCGGCGACTTTGGCGTAGAAGGCAGCGAGATCTTCGGTGGGCCCGATGGTGAGGCGGCGGAAGATTTTGAGGAGCGGGTAAACGTGGGAGCCGGCGATGTCGAGGGCGGGCATGGCCACTTCGGTGACAGCGCTTTGCGGGGCGGCGCTTTGGATTTGGGGATAGATGGCCATGATCCAGTCGGCGGGATAGCGGCGGCGGAAGATTTCGCCGTAATAGGCGCCCCAGAGGCGAGTGGCTTCTTCATGCTCGGACTCGGGGATGGGGGTGCGCGCGGAGAGTACGGTTTCGAGGGGTGAGATCGACTCGGGCGAGTAGTCGAGGGTCATGCCGTGGTCTTCTGCAGCGAGACGCACGGCTTCTTCCGCGTAGGCGCGCATCATGGCGTCGAGGGAGTCGAATTCCTTGCCCGTGGGAGGGGGTGGGCGGGTCATGCTTGCCTCAGATTACAGGAGGGCGCGAATCACAGATCTGCGAACGGCGGACAGATGTGGGGCGGCCGAGTATTACAGGCGGGCGCGAATCCAGATCTGCCAACAACGGGCAGATGTGGGGCAGCCGAGAACTGTCTCATATATAGTGCAACGGCTTTGGCGGGCTCCATGAGCCCCGCTTCGATGGCGGGTCTCACACGCTGCATTTCGTTGGTATGAGGTTTATGAGACCAGTTCGAGTGCGGGACAGAATGCGGCTCGGCCATGTATCTTTGAAGTTTGCTGAGCCAATTGGAGATTTTCGACCTTTACTGAGGCAGGCTGGCCTGAAGCAAGCTGGAGGATTTTTCTGTTGACGAGCAGGTGGGGTGTTTGTCTGGTTGTGGCGGCGATGGCTGCCGGATTGTTTTCCTGCGTGATAGCTGAGGGGCAAGTGCAGAGCCCGCCGCCGAATCCGCAACTGCCGGCACCGGCGCCGCTGGCGGGGGTTCGCTACGACTATCCATGGGAGATTTACGGCGGCCCGGCGTATTCGCACTTCAACGCGGGACCGCATTTGCTGCAGGGCGCGAACCTGGGCGGCTTCGATGCGCGGGCGGTGCGGGAGTTTGGGACGCGGTGGGGCGTGGGCGCGAACGTGCGCGGGTATTACGGGACGACGGGCGTCTCTCCCAACTGCGGAAGCTGCACGGGGACGGGGCCGAATGCCGGGCCGATCACGGGACCGTTTGTGAGCGAGCACATGTTTTTAGCAGGTCCGGAATATCGCCTGAAGGCCAATGAACACGCGGCGTTGCTGTTGCATGCGTTTGCGGGTGGGGCGTATGGGGATTTCACGAGCGCGCTGAACGGCGTGAATCCGGCATCGCTGGGGCTGTTTTCGAATCAGTTCACGGTGGCGGGGGCATTTGGCGGGTCGATCGATCTGAACCGGTCGCCGAGGCTGGTGGTGCGGATCGCGTCGGATGCGACGATGACGGATTTCGGCCACAACGGGTTTGCGGAGCAGGTTGCGATTTCGGTGGGGGTGGTTTACCGGATGGGGCGGCAGTTCGGGAGGTAGGCGGGAGCCAGTAGCTGGTAGAGGGTAGCTGCCCTCGCGAATGACGCTCGGGAGGTCCTTCGACTGCGTTCGCCTCGCGATGGGGATTAAGCCTAACCCAGTTTAAGAGCCAGCAGCCGCTGCCCTCACGAATCCCGACGAGCAAGCTCGCCGGGATTGCTGACGCTCGGGAGGTGCCGTTCGGCGCGCTGCCTTACGGCGGCTTGCTCAGGCCAGGCTCTTCGACTGCGTTCGCCTCGCGATGCGAGTCAAACTTCGCTCAGGATGACAGGTTGGGATGGGAGGAGATGAGGCTCCTCCCGTTTTGCTTTATGCGCCGAGGGAGGACATGTCGATGGTGAAGCGGTATTTCACGTCGGCGCGGACGACGCGGTCGAAGGCTTCGTTGATCTGCTGGATTTTGATCACCTCGACGTCGGCGGTAATTCCCTTCTCGGCGCAGAAATCGAGCATCTCCTGGGTTTCGGCCATGCCTCCGATGATGGACCCGGACCAGCTGCGGCGCTTGAACAGAAGGTTGCCGGGGTTGATGATGGGCGGCTTGTCGGGGAGGCCGACCTGGGCGTAGGTGGCGTCGCGCTTGAGGGCTTCGAGGTAGGGGTTGATGTCGTGGGGGGCGGAGACGGTGTCGATGATGAAGTCGAAGGAATTGGCCTCCTTCTTCATTGCGTCAGCGTCTTTGGAGATAACGACGTCGTCGGCGCCGAGGCGTTTGGCGTCGGCGATCTTCGACTCCGATGTGGTGAACTGGACGACGTGAGCGCCGAAGGCATGGGCAAATTTGAGGGCCATGTGGCCGAGTCCGCCGAGTCCGACGACGCCGACTTTCTTGTTGGGACCGGCTTTCCAGTGGCGGAGCGGCGAGTACGTCGTGATGCCTGCGCAGAGGAGTGGGGCGACTCCGGCGGGGTTGAGTTTGGGCGAGACAGTGTGGACGAAGTGCTCGTCGGTAATGATGTTGTTGGCGTAGCCGCCCTGGGTTAGGTCGCCGTACTTGTCCTTTTGACCGTAGGTGAGGGTGAAGCCGCCTTCGCAATACTGCTCTTCACCAGCCTTGCAGCTGGGACAGGTGCGGTCGGAGTCGACGATGACGCCGACACCGACGAGGTCTCCCACTTTGAATTTTTGGACGGCGGAGCCAACGGCTTTGACGGTGCCAACGATCTCGTGGCCGGGCACCATGGGGTAGACGGCATTGCCCCATTCATTGCGGACGGAGTGGATGTCGGAGTGGCAGACACCGCACCACTGGATGTCGACGTGGACGTCGTGGTCGTGGAGTTCGCGGCGGGAAAATTTGAAGGGCGCCAGCGGAGTAGTGGCGTCTTGGGCGGCGTAGCCGTGGGACTGGGTCATTCGGTGTTTCTCCTCAGGTTAAATATGCAGGACGGGCGGAGGGGGATTCATGAATGGTTCGCTATGCGGGACGGGCGGTGCGCAGCGTCTACGGGGCCTTTGCGGTGAGCGCATTGAGAACGGGGTGATCGAGGCCTTGTAATTTGCGGCCTGACTCGCCTTCGAGATCGAAGACGACGACGTGATTTGTGCCGGGCTTGAGGAATGGCGCGGGGACACAGAGCGCTTTCTGGGGGCCGATGTGCCAGAAGCGGCCGAGCGGCTGGTCGTTGATCCAGACTTCGCCTTTGCCGAGGGCGCTGGCGTCGAGGAATGTGTCGTGTGGGTGGTCGATGTTGAAGGACGCCTGGTAGAAGCAGGGACCGTCGCAGGGTTTGCTGGAGTAGGTGAGGGAGCCGGGGTAGAGCATGGGGAGCGAGTAGTTGTCCCAGCCGGTGAGCGGGTGGCCTGCGAGCTGGACGCCGCCGAGGAGGCCGACGCGCTCGGTGGGGATCGAGGGACCGAAGTTCACGCGGCCGGTGTTCTCGAGGAGAATGTCGAGGTGCGCGTGGGGCGAATCGATGGCAAGCGGCAAAGCGTGCTGGTTGAGACGGCGGTCGATGATGCCGGCGAGTTTGCCATTGACATAGACCTGGGCGTAGTCGTGGACAGCGCCAACGGAGAGGTCGCCCGTGACGGGGCCGTCGATGGTGGTGCGGTAGAGGACGTAGCCGTAGGACTGATCCATCGCTTCCATGGTTAAGGGCTGGTCGGAGTGAATGGGTGCGGGCAGGTTGTCCCAGAGCGAGGCGGCGCGGTCGAGGGTGAAGGCGGGGATGGTAGATGCCGATGGCGCGGTCGGGACGGGCGGGGGCGGGACGCCGGTGTTGCGCTCGATAATATCGCGGAAAAGGAGATACTTCGGGGTGGGATGGCCGCTTTCGTCGAGGGCGGAGTCGTAGTCGTAGCTGGTGACGTCGGGCTCGTAATTTCTGCCGTTGGAGTTGGCGCCGTTCATCCAGCCGAAGCTGGTGCCGCCGTGGAACATGTAAATGCTGATGGAGTAGCCCTGGCGGAGGATCCAGTCGAGGTCAGCTGCTTGCTGCTTCGCGTTGGTTTGCGCGTGAGGCGCGCCCCAGTGATCGAACCAGCCGTCCCAGTATTCGCCGTTCATGTAGGGGCCGGTAGGGCGCTGCGTTTTTAATTTGGCGAAGGACTTCTGCGCTTCGCCGGGACCAAAGTTGATGACGGCGGGGAGTTCGGGCAGGCTGCCGCGCGGAACCTGGTCGGCGCCGTCGGCAGTGTAGAGCTGGGCCTGGGTGAATCCGGCGTCGATGAGGATGTGATGGATGTCTTCCATGTACACGTGGTCGTCGCTGTAGCTGCCGTATTCGTTCTCAACCTGCACGGCGATGATGGGGCCGCCGTTGCCGATTTGGAGGGGGGCTACTTCCTGGCCGAGGCGGAGGAGCCAGCTGCGGGCAGCGGCGATGAATTTTGGATCGCGGGAGCGGACGACCATGTTCGGGTCTTTGAGGAGCCACGATGGAAAGCCGCCGAATTCCCATTCGGCGCAGGCGTAGGGGCCGGGGCGGAGGATGACGTAGAGGCCTTCCTGCTGGGCTTGGCGGACGAACTCGGCGACATCGAGGTTGCCGGAGAAATCGTAGACGCCGGGGCGGGGCTCATGAGCGTTCCAGAAGACGTAGGTGGTGACGGCATTGAGGCCCATGGCTTTGGCCATGCGCAGGCGATCGCGCCAGTATTCACGTGGGATACGGGCGTAGTGCATTTCGCCGGAGATGATGCGGAAGGGTTTGCCATCGAGGAGGAATTGGCCGTCGGCGGCGCGGAAGGAGTGATGCTCGGAGGACGCTGGACGGAGGGTGATGAAGGCGAGCAGCGCACTGGCAATGAGGACGGGAAAGAGGAGACGGCTTGCGGAACTTTTCATGACTTGCTGCCACGCTCGGTTGCGGTTCGTTCTTCGTTGTACTACTAAAGTGGCTGCGGAAAAAGTCGCAAGAGGAGCCGTGGCCGTTCGAAATTGACGCGTTGTGCCGGGTGTCTCCTTAAAAGGAGAGAAGAATCGAGCGAAGGAAGGCAATCGGCGGGCCGACGATGAAGCCGACGACGCGGCCGCCCAGCAGAAAGATGATGAAGATGCTGATCATGCCGAGTGAGTCGTAGACGCGCAGGGCCCGGTAAGGAAGCAGGTGGCGGAAGACATGGGAGCCGTCGAGCGGGGGCAGCGGGAGCAGGTTGAAGGCGGCGAGGAAGAGGTTGAGGATCATCGCCAGATAAAGGAGGAGAACCAGCGGGACCAGAGTAGGGCTGGCAGACATGAGGGAGCCTTCGAGGCTGCCGGTGGCGGCGATCTGATGCACGATGTCGGCGCCATTGGCGCTGGTGCGCGAAAGGATGAGCAGGACGAGGGTAGCGCCGATGGCTGCGAGGATGTTGCTGAACGGACCGGCGACAGTGGTAAGGATGTCGTCGCGGGTGACGTTTTTGAAATTGGCCGGGGTGACGGGAGTGGGCTTCGCCCATCCAAAGAGGAAGCCTGGGCTTACGAAAAGCATGATCAGCGGCAGGATGACGGTGCCGAGCGGATCGATATGCCGGAGTGGGTTCAGGGTGACACGGCCCAGCATGCGGGCGGTGGGATCGCCGAGGCGGTTGGCCATCCAGGCATGAGCGGCTTCGTGCAGGCTGAGCGAAAAGAGGAGCACCGCGAACTCGAAGATCGCAATGATGAGGCGGTTGGAATCCATCGGAAGTCGATTCGATGGTATCAGGGAAACAAGCCTGTAGCCGGTAGCCGGTCAGCGATGAAGCGGACAGCCAAGAACCGGTCAGCAGAGAATTTCTAACTGACCAGTTCTTCGCTGACCAGTTCTTCGCTGACCAGTTCTTCGCTGACCGGTTCTTCGCTGACCGGTTCTTCGCTGACCGCTTCCTCAGTCGTTAGGCGGTAACTCGACGCAGGGGCCTTCGCCGGTGCGGTCTTCGAAACGATGAGCTTCGGTGGTGGTTTTGATTTTGCGTGCGGGCACGCCTCCGGCGATGGTGTTCTCGCCGATGTCGTGCGTGGCTACGCCCTGGGCGCCGAGCATCGCTCCTTTGGCAATGCGAACGCCGGGCATGACGAGGGAGCGATAAGTGACGCGGGCGGAGGGGCCGACTTCGGTGCGGCGATGCTCGATGATGCAGGCTTCGACTGGATCGTGGGCGTGGGAGAAGACGGCGGCGTGTTCAGAGATGGAGGTGCCTTTGCGAATGATGAGCTCTCCTCGATCGTCGAGGAGGACGTGGTTGTGGATGATGACATCGTCTTCGAGGGTGAGGTTGTAGCCGAAGGTGAACTCGACGCCGTGGTAAATCTTCACGTTGGTGCCGATGCTTTTGAAGATGTGCTTGCCGAGCATGGCGCGGAGGCGGAAGCCGAGCCAGTGGTTGAGGGCAACGGGGGAGCGGTCGAACATGCGCCAGAACCAGACCAGCGGCTTGATGAGGGCGTAACGTTCGGCGTCGATGTCGCCGTAGTATTCGGGCTCGAGGGTGACGTTGGCGGGATCGAGCGAGAGCTGGAGGACATTGAAGGGCAGCTCGGTGGTGAGGGTGAAATTGAGGCGTCCGCCGTGGGGGCGGCCGAGCATGAGCTGATGAAGATTGTCGCGGACAATTTCGCCGCGGAGTGCGATGTTGGAGTGACGAGAGAACTCGTCATCCATGGACTCGATCCAGCGGGTGAAAACTTCTTTGGCTTCGCGGGTAGGCTCAATCTCGCGGTATTGATAGCGGGGCATAGTTCATAGATTATCCGCCGTTGCGACAGGATGCATAACCAGTGGCGGGCGTGCAGTTTGGCATTGCGGGGGGCAGCGCGCCTGGGATACATTGCGTCCATCGGCAGTTGGCGCGGGAAAGGAATAAAGAAGCTGCTATGGACGATACAACGGAAGTGCCGGAGAAGAGGAGCTATTCGAATTTATTGATCGGCGTGCTGGCGCTGGCGGTGATATGCGCGCTGGCGGGCCTGGTGTGGAGCTATAAGCTGGCCGGACGGCTGACCAACGCCGAGGCGCAGGTGGCTACGGCGCAGCAGCAGAATAAACAGCTGGCGGCGGCGCTGGACCAGACGAACGCGCGACTGAAGGTGACGACCGAGACGCTGGGCCAGTCACTGGGCATGACGCAGAAGCAACTGGAGGCGAAGGCGCAGGACCTGCTGGCGCGACAGCAGGCTGATGCGCAGCGGCTGGCGGCGGCGCAGAAGCAGATCAGCGCGGTTTCGAGCGATGTTTCCGGGGTGAAGACGGACGTGGGCGGGGTAAAGACGGACCTCTCCGCGACGAAGACGCAACTGCAGACCGACGAAGCGTCGATGCAGGCGATGAAGGGCGATCTGGGGCTGCAGAGCGGTCTGATTGCGACCAATGGGAAGGAACTGGAAGTCCTGAAGCACATGGGCGACCGGAACTACTACGAGTTCACGCTGGGCAAGAATCAGAAAAAGGCGGTGGCGACGGTAGCGCTGGAGCTGAAGAAGGCCGATCCGAAGCACAGCAAATTTACGCTGGTGGTTTATTCGGACGACAAGGAAATCCAGAAGAAGGACCGCAACCTGGATGAGCCGATCCAGTTCTACACGGGCAAGGATCACCTGCTGTATGAGTTGGTGGTGAATAGCGTCGATAAGAATCAGATCAAGGGATACATCGCTACGCCGAAGAGTGCGCCTGTGCCGGTGAGTACCTCGGGGCAGTGAGGGGCGGGACGGGGGCAGTGATCAGACGCGGTCAGAAGTTAGCTTGACCGGGGTCTGGGCCTGAGTCTGCGCAGCGGCGCAGAGTGCGCACGCGAGCAGCAACAGGAAGATCACGATGCGTTTCATATCGTCCTGAACATTCCGATTAATTTTCGGTCGCGAGCGCGGGCTACGCTGTAACACGATTGGGGCAACGCGGCGGACATTGGTGCTCTTACCGGAGTGACCGCGGGGATTCCGGCGCTGCGATCGCGGCGTATCGAGAATGCGTGGCTACAATCGGAAGCGTGAGCGACAGCGTCAAGGAGGGCTTTACCCTGGGCCAGCGCGTGGCGCTCTGGATCGTTCCGAAGGTGACGGCGATGCTGCTGGCGATGGTCGGGGCGACGCTGCGGTTTGAAGTGATCGCCGAAGAGGGCGTGGTTCCTGCGACGCCGCCCGCCCGTGGGATTTTCTGTTTCTGGCATCGATGTACGCTGCCGGCGGGGTGGTATTTCAGGAACTTTCGCTGCTCGATCCTGATCAGCCGGAGCTTCGATGGGGAGCTAATCGCGCGAACGCTGGGGCTGCTGGGTTACAACAGTGTGCGCGGGTCGAGCTCACGCGGCGGCGCGGCGGGGCTGATGGCGCTGCGGGACGTATTGGCGGCGGGTGAGCCTGTGGTGTTTACGGCGGATGGGCCGCGGGGGCCGATTTATCAGACCAAAGTTGGGCCGGTGAAGCTGGCGGCGATGACGGGCGAGGCGATCGGCAGCTTCTATCTGTTGCCGGAACATGCCTGGGCGATGCGGTCGTGGGATCGGTTCCTGGTGCCGCTGCCGTTTTCGCGCGTGGTTGTGAGTTGGGCGCGGGCGGTTTTGCCGCCTGCTGCGGATGCGGATGGTGCGACGCTGGAGGCCAAGCGCATGGAGCTGAACGATGCGCTGGAGCGGGCGCGGATGCGGGCTGAGGCGCATTTCGCGAGGGCGGATTCCGCGGGACGGCGAGGCGGGAAGTAGATGCTGGTTTCGGATTTCGATTTTGATCTTCCCGAAGAGCTGATTGCGCAGGAGCCGTCGGCGGATCGCGCGGGGTCGCGGATGCTCATGCTGAATCGCGGGACAGGCTCGGGTCGGGGGGCGTGGCAAGAGTCGTTTCAGGATCGGGCGTTTCGTGATTTGCCGTCGATGCTGCGCGCGGGCGATTTGCTGGTGCTGAACGATAGCCGTGTAATTCCCGCGCGGCTGTTTGCGCATCGCGGGGGATTGCACACGCAGGCGAGTCACAAAACCACCGGGCGGGTGCAGGTGTTGCTGGCGGAGCAGCTTTCAGAGTGGGAGTGGAAGGCGCTGGTGCGGCCTGGGCGGAAGGTGCTTACGGGCGAGAAGCTAGTGTTTGGGGATGGTGAGCTGCGAGCCTCCGTCATCGCGCATGGGGAATTTGGGGAGCGGACGTTGCGGTTCGCGCCCGTGCCTGATTTTTTTGGGACGGTGGATCGGCTGGGGCATATGCCACTGCCTCCTTACATTCACCGTGAGGATCGGGCGGGCGATCGGGAGCGGTACCAGACGGTGTACGCGCGGGAGCGGGGATCGGTGGCTGCGCCAACGGCGGGGCTGCATTTCACGCCGGAGGTCCTAGACGCGATTCGAGAGCGGGGCGTCAAGATTACGTCCGTGACCTTGCATGTTGGGCTGGGGACGTTTCAGCCGGTACGGGTGGAGCGAGTGGAAGATGTGCGGCTGCATGCGGAGCGGTACACGATTTCCGCGGAGACTGCCGCGGAGCTGAATGCGGCGCGGCGCGAGGGGCGGCGGGTAGTCGCGGCGGGGACGACGACGGTTCGGACTTTGGAACATTGCGCGCGGGAGGGTGCGGAGTTTGTGGCGCACTCGGGGTCGACGAGCATTTTCATCGCGCCGGGATTTGAATTTCGGGTGGTGGGGGCGCTCTTGACGAATTTCCATTTGCCACAGTCGTCGTTACTGATGCTGGTGAGCGCATTTGCGGGGAGGGAGCGGGTGCTGGCGGCGTATCGACATGCGGTCGAGGCGCGATATCGTTTTTTTTCCTATGGAGACTGCATGTTCATCGAGTGACGTGCAATCCCGGGTCTCAGATGCGAGACCCGGGGCATCCAGGTTTTCGCCGCATCACCAGATTTTGCAGACTTTCGCGCTGACCATCGGTTGGCCGGCTTTGCAGCCAAAGGACTGGGCGAATTGCGGCAGGTCGGCGACGATGCCGTTGACGCGATATTTGCCTGGGGAGTGCGGGTTGGTGATGGCGCTGACGCGCAGGTTCTGCGGGCGCTCGTTTTCGCAGGCCCACTGCGCGTAGCCAATGAAGAAGCGCTGGTCGGGCGTGAAACCGTCCTTCGATTCGAGATGCATGGAGACTGTTTGCTTCTTCCAGGCGAGATACGCGAGGAGGGTGCCGCCGAGGTCGGCTGTGTCTTCTCCGCTGGTCAGCTTTGAGTTGATGTGGATGTCGTCGACGATGACGTAGCCGGCGAACTGATCGCGCAGGCAGTTGATGTGATCTTCGAAGCCCTTGGCGTCGGCGGCGGTCCACCAATCCTTAAGATTGCCCTGGCCGTCGAACTGGCGGCCCTCGTCGTCGAAGCCGTGGGT
>PMSS01000465.1 GCA_003167515.1 Acidobacterium sp.
CATGTGCATGGGCGTGGCCACGTCGAATTCAATTCTGGTGATCAGCTTCGCGCGTGAGCAGCTTGAAGAAACCGTCGGCGACGCCAGGCTGTCAGCGCTGAACGCCGGCTTTGTTCGCTTCCGTCCCGTGCTCATGACCGCGCTCGCCATGATCCTCGGCATGATCCCGATGGCTCTGGGCCTCGGCGATGGTGGCGAGCAGAATGCACCGCTTGGCCGTGCCGTGATCGGCGGTCTGCTTTTCGCCACCGTATCGACCTTGTTCTTTGTTCCAACGATTTTCAGCGTGCTGCACGGGCGCCTGGAACGCCGCCACCAGGAGCGCGAAGCCCGCCACCACGCCAAGAGGCAACAGCTTGTGACCGGGAGCTAACGTATGACTGATCCAAAACAACAGCAGCCCGACCGGAAGCAGGGCGACCGCGGCCCGGCCAATCATGGCTCGGACAGCCACAATCACGATCCGCAGGACGACCGTCCGCCGATTTCAGGACGCAAGGCGATTGTCATTCTGATTGTCGTCGTCATCCTCGCCGCCCTCCTCGCTGTCGTGGGCATTATCCCGCGTCTGCGCGCGGAGAAGACGCTGAAGACGCGAACCGGCAACCTCGCCCTCGCGAACGTCATTGTGGACAAGCCCGCGGTCGGGGAGCCCAGCCAGGAAATTGTTTTGCCCGGCAACATGTTCGCTTATGTCGATTCGCCCATTTACGCGCGCACCGACGGCTATCTCGAAAAGTGGTACTTCGACATCGGTGCACGGGTGCGTAAGGGAGAACTGCTCGCCACCATTGCGAGTCCCGAAGTCGATCAGCAACTGGCCCAGTCCAAAGCGGACCTGGCCACAGCCGAGGCCAACGCGGGCTATGCGAAACAGCAGGCGCAGCGCTATACGGATCTGCTCGCGGCGAATGCAGTCGCCAAACAGGACACGGAGAACTTTGTCACCCAACAGGCATCGACCAATACGCAGGTGAAGTCGGCGCAGGCCAACGTGCAGCGCCTCGAAGAGCTCACAGGATTCGAGAAGGTCTACGCCCCCTTCGACGGCATCGTGACCGCGCGCGATGTCGATGTGGGTACGCTGATCAACGCCGGCGCCGGGAGCTCCGGCGGGCGCGAGATGTTTCACATGGACGACGAGCACATCATGCGCGTTTACGTGAATGTGCCGCAGGTCGATTCGCCCTCGTGCACGCCGGGCACGCCCGCCGATCTGACCCTCGTGGAATATCCCGGCCGCCGCTTCCACGGCAAAGTGGTGCGCACCGCGCGCGCCATTGACCCCACCTCCCGCACCCTGCTCGTCGAAGTCGATGTCCCCAATGGTGACGGCTCGCTGGTGCCGGGCGCTTATACCGAAGTCCACTTTCAGCTGAAGGTCGCGAAACAGACGCTGATTTTGCCGGTCTCCACGCTGCTCTTCCGTCAGGAGGGACTGCGCGTGGTCACGGTCGTCCACGGCAACGATGGAGACATTGCAAAGCTGGTGCCCATCGTCATCGGCCAGGACGATGGCCGTGTGGTGCAGGTGATCCTGGGCCTGGAGCCCGGCGACGAAGTGGTCCAGAATCCTCCCGATTCCATCGTCGAAGGCGAAAAAGTCCGCGTCGTCGCTCCAAATAACGGCGGCGTACCCGGAGCACCGCAGCAGGAGAACCAGGGTGGCCAGGGTCCGGGGGGCGGTGAATGACCCGCACTCGCCCAGGCAGGCGAATGGCGGTACTGGTGGCGTCGGCGGCCGTGTTTCTGCTGGCAGGCTGTACCGTGGGACCGAACTACCGTCGCCCCACCGCCGCGGATGCTCCCGCGTGGAAAGAGAACTCCGTGCCGCCGCCCAATCCCCCAAATGGAACCTGGAAGCAGGCGGAGCCGAGCGATGGGACGCTGCGCGGGCAGTGGTGGGACCTCTACGGTGATGCGCAGTTGAGCGGGCTCGAAGCCAAAGTGGCTGTCTCGAACCAGACGCTGCGCGCCGCCATGGAGCAGTATTTCTCTGCGCGAGAGCAGGTCCGTGTTGCGCGGTCGCAATACTATCCGACCTTCGCCGCGGGACCGTCGATCGGCCGCACGCGCGAGTCCTACAACGAGCCGAACACGACGCGGGGGCTCACAAACTACCAGTACAACACCTACAGCATCGCCGGCCAGGCGCAGTGGGAACCCGATCTCTGGGGTCAGGTGCGTCGAACCGTCGAACAGGCGCGCGCCAATGCTCAGGCCTCCGCGGCGATGCTCGCCAACGTGGAACTGAGCGTTCGCGCCGAGCTGGCCGCCGACTACTTCGAGTTGCGCGGCCTCGATTCGCAAAAGGTGCTGCTGGATAACACCGTCGCCTCCTACGAAGATTATTTGAAACTGACACAGGTACGTTTTAAGGGGGGCGTCGTTACGGAATCCGATGTCGCGCTGGCGCAGACGCAGCTGGAGAGCACACGCGCCCAGGATATCGACGTAGGCATCGCCCGCGCGCAGTATGAGCATGCCATCGCCACGCTGATCGGAACGCCGGCCTCGACGTTCAGCCTTCCCGCCATGCCGCTGGGTCAGCAGATTCCGCAAATTCCCGTCGGGGTCCCTTCGCAACTGCTGGAGCGGAGGCCCGACATTTCCGCCTCCGAGCGGCAGGCGGACGCGGCCAATGCGCAGATCGGCATTGCCGTTGCCGCTTACTACCCCAACGTTGCGCTCACCGGTACCGGGGGCTTCGGCAGCGGCAATCCCGGCACGCTGATCCAGGGCCCGAGCGAGATGTGGTCGCTCGGCGCCTCCGCCGTGGAGCTGCTCTTCGATGCAGGCCGCCGCCACGCCATCACCCAGCAGGCGCGGGACGCGTACGAGCAGCAAGTGGCCAATTACCGTCAGACGGTGCTCGCCGCCTTTCAGGATGTGGAAGACAATCTGGCCGCCATTCGCATCCTCGACCAGGAATCCGTTCAGCAGAATTTGGCAGTTGAAGCGTCGGAGCGTTCGCTGAACATCAGCACCAATCGTTATAAGGGCGGTGTGACCACCTATCTGGAAGTTCTGACCGCGCAGACAGCGCAGCTTTCCAATGAGCGCACCCAGGCCGACATTGCCACCCGGCAGTTTGTCGCGAGCGTGCAGCTCATCCGCGCCTTGGGCGGCGGCTGGGATACCGGCCAGCTGCCTAAAC
>PMSS01000231.1 GCA_003167515.1 Acidobacterium sp.
TCGCGCAGGTCCTTGTACATCGGATACGAAAATTCGTGCGCGTGCCCCGGGCTGTTTCCGCCGTCGGAATGGGTGTGCCCCGGATGATCGCCCGCGAAGCTCAGCACCACCAGCTGGTCCGGATTCGCAACGGGCAGCGTCTGCATCAGCGCCTGATCCAGCAGGCTGAAAATCGTCGTATTCAAACCAATCGCCAGGGCCAGGGTCAGCACCGCCACCGTCGCAAATCCAGGATTCCGCGCGAGTCCGCGAACGCCATAGCGCACATCGCGCCACAGCGACTCCAGTCCCCACGAAGGCCGCTCTTCGCGGCATTCTTCTCGCGCCCGCTCGCGGCTCCCGAATGCAATCATCGCCTGTCTCCTCGCCTCCGCCGCCGGCATACCGGCTGCTACGTTTGCCTCCACCTGCCGTTCCAGGTGGAACTGGATCTCCTCATCCACTTCGCGCCGTCTTTTGCTCGTCACAAAAAAACGCACCCGTGACAGCCATTCGCGCAACATAGCGGTCAAATCCTTTCCAGCACCAGATTCACAGCCCCTGTCAGCCGGCCCCAGTTCTCAAGCTCTGCGCTGAGCTGCTTCCGCCCCGCCGCGGTCAGCGAATAGAATCGCGCTCGCCGGTTGTTCTCGGACGCGCCCCAGTGCGCGCGAATCCAGCCTTTGTACTCGAGGCGGTGAAGGGCCGGATACAGCGATCCCTGGCCGATCGTGAGCACGTTGCCGGAAATCTGCTGGATGCGCTGGGCGATCGCCCAGCCGTGCTCCGGCTCCAGAGCAATTGCTTTCAGAATCAGCATGTCCAGGGTTCCCTGGAGTAAATCCGCGGATGGCGGCATGTTTTTGTTCCCCTCGACGTTCGACAACAGAATGAGCAGAATCTACCGCGCGCTCTTGTCGAATGTCAAGGGGAAATGAATCTCGTCAGATCGAAACTTGAGTTTCGCTGGTTTGAAGGGCGATTATGGCGTGCGAGGAACCTGCGGCGGACCATCCCAAAAACCATCAGGGAGGACTATCGCCCGCGCGATGCGCCCTCCCTGTCGTTCCTGAATCCTCTTTAGTGCTTCTGAAATTCGAGCCTAACGGCCCAGCACAACTCGCGTGGGGCCAACCTCAGTTTCCTTTGTCCTGCCGTCGAGCCTAGCGGTGATCAGATTGCCGTATTGGACAGTCTGCAGGAAGTGCACGGGGCCCTGTTCATCGAACCGCAGAATCACGCGGCTGTCTCCCGGAGCAGGCTCACCCGAGCCGGCAATCCACATGAAGCCCCGTTTCCAGTCATCGTTTCTCAGCGTGACCACACCGGTCATCAGGTTCCGGTCCACCGTGTACCGGCCTGCAGGACACGTCTTCCCGTTCACCGTGAAGCTGAAGGGGACGTTGACCATGGTCTCGGCCAACGCGTTGTTCGTTGCCAAAGCGGCTGTCGCCATCACTGCTGACGCCAGCAAGAATTTGGGGAGTATCGATCGCATCGCGTAACCCTCCTGGGTATGCCCACCACGCTAGCGATCCGCAAAAACAAAAGTGTCAAATTCCCATCCAGAAATCGTCAAGCTTTTCCGGACACGATCCTCAGCCGTCGGGCTGCTCCGCTTCCCCCATCTGTTGTCAGATCGTCGCGAATCTCCCGCACCTGCGCTCCGCGCTCCTTGTGGCTGAGCTTCCCCGCAAGGCGCAGCGCACCTTCCAGCAGCTGGGTTGCTTCGGTGTGCGCCTCACGCTCACGAGCATGACGCGCCCCCGCCCGCTGTGCGGCGATCGCGCGATGCCACTCGCCCGCCGCCTCGTAGTGCATCGCCATCTCCCGAGCCACACTCGATTCGCGCCCCGCGAAGATGCCGCCCAGCCGTTGCGCAATCCGCGCGTGCCACATGGCGCGCCGCGTCGCCGCCTGCCTCCGGTACAGAACCTCACGATAGAGTCCGTGCACAAACACATAAAACTCCGAGCGCATCCCGCCCGGAAGCTCATCTTCTCCACCGCGCTCCACAAAATGCAGACGGCGCGCCAGACCATCGCAGGTTTCCTCAACGAGCGCCGCATCTTCCTCGAGCGCCGCTGCCACGGCCCATGCTGGAAACGCAATGCCCATCGCGCTTCCCGCGCCCAGGATCCTCTGCTCCGCTTCGCTCAGCCCTTCGATTTCAAGCTCGATCATCTGCGCCAGCCGCTCCGGCACATCGGCTTCCATCTCCTCGAAAGGCCCCACTGTTTCCCATCGTGAGCGCCCGCCCGAATGCCTGTCCGTCGCATCGCGCACCAGAAACCGCCGCGCGATCAGGTGCTCCAGGATCGCAATCGCAAACAGCGGATTCCCCTCCGAGTGCTGGTGCACAAATCCAGACAGCCCCGCCGGCAGCATCTCCTGCTCGAGCTCCCGCGCGAGCAACTGGCTCACCGCGGCTCGCGTCAGCGGCGCCAGCGCCATTTCCACGCACAGCTCTCGCATCAGCAAATTCTGCCTCATCCCCCGCAGCGGATGCTCCCCCGAGCCGTCGACGCACCCGTCCCCCGGCCCACACGTTGCCACCACTGTGAGCCGCGCGGCTGCGCGCCGTCGCGCCAGCGCAGAAAGCAGATTCAGCGTGGACTCATCCGCCCAATGCAAATCCTCAAAGATGAGAATCAACGGCTTTCGCTCCGCCAACTGCTCCAGCGCTCCACACAGATCCCCCGGCATCCGCTCGCGAACTGTCGCCGCGGTCTCCGCCTGCCGTCCCAGCGCTGCCAGCCACGCCGGCGCCATCCTCGCCAGGATGCGGCACGCTATCTCTCCGTCCGGCGATGCGCACAGCTGACTGAGCGCCTCCATCACCGGGTAGTATTCTTCCTTCGCGCCGAATCCTTCCACGCACTGGCCCCGCGCCACGTTCGCCGATGCGCCGAGCCCCTTGCAGAACGCATCCACCAGGGCCGTCTTGCCAATTCCCGCTTCTCCGGTAACGAAGACGACTCGCCGCTGACCGCTATCTGCCAGGCGTACCTGCGCCTGCAGGCGAGCCAGCTCGTCATCACGCCCAACAATGCATCGGAGCTTATTTCCGGATCCCGCACCATTTGCCGCGCCGCCCACCGCCGACGCGCTCACCGATGCAGATCCACTGGCATCGCCATCGCTTACCGGCGCTACAAAGCAATATCCGCGCTTCGGCAGGGTCTGAATAAAACGAGGCTGCCCGGCGTCATCCCCCAGCAGCTTTCGCAGCTCCAGCACGTATGTCCTCAGCACCTGAGGCTGCACGTACGTCTCCGGCCACAGGGCATCGAGCAACTCATCATGCGTAATCAGTCGCCCGGGATTGTCCACCAGGTACCGCAGTACTCCGAATATCCGCGGGGCCAAAGCGATCTTCGCGCCCCCGCGCCACAGGCACTCATTGGTCGTATCCAGCCGAAACGTTGCGAACTGCTTCATCTCGCCGGCTCCCACCCGGCCTAAACGAGCCCGTTAAAGCTTGCTGCTTCAGGTCCTGGCCGACGACGGATTCATCCGATTCCATCTGCGTTTGTGCAACCATCCTTCCACACGCTTATGGATACAATGTCATCGCATCTTCAATAGTTCGTTGCTGCTCCTGAAAATCCCCGCAACTCATCCACTTGAAGCTGTCCGCTCATGAACACCCGGTGTCCATAGACGAACCCATGAAGCCCCGCACAACAAGGCCATAGACACAAATACGCACCGAAACGTCGCGCTGTTCCTTTGCTAAATGAAGATGTCATTCTGGGCGACGTGGAGATCAGATCCGCGAACCTGTGCAAACGCTCATCACCCTGGCCGGAACCCGCTAAGCCGCCTTCCGCAGCATCTCCACGACGTCGCTCCACGCCACGGGCGCCTGATGCATCGCGTAGACGGTGTCCACCACCAGATGTTCGCGTTCAACCGCCTGCTCCACCTCGTGCGTGAGCTCCGGATCGTAGATCGAATGGTCGTCATTCACGACCAGCGTGTCGCTGGCATAGAGCAGCTTTCGCTCCGGGAAATAGACCATGTACTGCCGCTCGGTCGATGCGCCCCGCAGCGGATACAGCACCATCCGATTCGCCCCCGTCCCAATCTCCGTCTTCCCCGCGACAATTTTCCACTGAGGAGCCTTCTTGGCTGTCTCCTCTGGATCAGAATCGATTGTGTGTGGCGCCTCGACCATCCGCTCCAGCAGCGTCTGATTCAGATCGAGGAGGTACACTGGCAGGCCTTCGGCCACATCCAACCGCACTCCGCCGACATGGGGCCACGAGTCGGAGGTCGAAACCACGGCCTTCACCGGCGCATCCGGATACCGCTTCTTCGCCTCCGCCAGAATCCCCTCGGTAAACTTTTGCGAAATCGGCGTCTCCAGAATCACCACGCCGTCCGGCTGTTTCACGATCGTCGTGTTCCACGGGCCCAGGTACACATCGATCCCCTCCGCCAGCGCCTTATCCTGCCCTGCGCGAAACGGGACAGCCTTCAGTCCCTGCATCCCCGCGCTGGTCGCCGCCACCTTCGCGTCCATGGCGAAATCCTTCTCCTCCAAGGGCGCATTGAACGCGATATCGAGCGCCTGCGTCGAACTCCACACCGAGCCGTTCCTCTCCGTCACCTGGTTGCTCGGATACTCCACGCCACTAACCCAGCGCCAGTTGTCGAAATAGACCCGCTGCTTCACATCGCCCCAGTAAAACCAAAAGTCGCGGAACTCTTCGGTCGTTTCCACCCCATCCGGCAGATGATTGAACCCATTCACCAGCACCCGCACCGGAACGCCATTCCAGGTGAAAGCCAGCACCGTGTGCGCCGTCGAGCGCATCGTCTCCGCGGCACCGAAATGCAGATCCTGCACGCCCGCCGCTGTCAGCAGCACACTCTCCGGCCCCAACGCCAATGACTCTCGCGCCGCATCCAGGTTCGCCGCGCCGCACGGACCGTCCTGCCCGCCACTCCGCACCACTCCGCCCGCCGGCGTCACAATCAGCGTCAAATCCGAGTCGGCCTGCTTCAAATCCGACTCCGGCCACACCGAATGTTCCTTCTTGATCAGCCGCTGGCCCGCATGATCTACTGTAGTGTCTCAAGCAGA
>PMSS01000241.1 GCA_003167515.1 Acidobacterium sp.
CTGATTTCGAGTCAGGTGCATTCAACCGGGCTCTGCCACCTCTCCGTATTATTAAACTGCTTCTTTTGTTCGTTTTACAGCATCACTCCGTTTTGCCGGCTTCCGGCGATTCGCGCCGGTGTCCGATCTGGTGTCCCTTCCGTTTCTGCGGCTCACCAGGCGCTCCACGGCGGAAGCCTGGTGCTCGGGAGCGAGATGGGAGTAGCGCATCACCATTTGGAGCGTCCTGTGCCCGGGCAACTCTGCGACACTGCGCAAATCCACCCCGGCCATCACGAGTCTACTGGCAAGAGCATGGCGGTTGCAATGCCAGGTGTACCCTTCGACCCCGGCCTCTTCGAGCGCCGTTGGGAACCAACCCCGTGATCCCTGGAGAGCCTCCCCGCCGCGGACAGACGGGAAGACCGGCGCATTCCCGGCCGGCCTGCCGGCGCCGCGCAGCTGCTTCAGGGCGCCCAGGGCGACCGTGTTCAGCGGAATGGTACGCGGATCTCCGTTCCTGGTCTGGGGCAAATGAATCTGCCGGCGTTCGAAGTCGACCTGGGTCCACCGCAGGCTGAACTGCTCGCTCATTCGCATCCCGCTGTGGATCGAGAGCAGCAGATGAGGCAGAAACTCCGGCAAGCGCTTTGCGATCGTTTTGCGCAAGGCGGCTTCCTCCGCATCGGAGAGGAACCTCACCCGTTCGCCGCCCTCGGTCTTCCTGCGGATCCGCGCTGCGGGATTGCGCTCGATCTTCTCGTTATCGATGCCGATGCGGAAGATCAGAGAGAACGTCGCCTGCCACCGGTTCCGGCTGCTGGCTGCCCATTTCCTTTGCGCGGACTGCTCACTAAGCCACGATACAATCTCGTTTTTCCGGATCGCCTCCCCCGGACGGGAACCGAAAACGGGAAGAGCTGGTTGATGCGAAGACGGAGCTCATGGGTTTGCTTTTCGCTGTTCTCCGCCTGCTGTGTACCAGAGCGTCGTCGCAGAGTTCGCGAAACGTAATGGCGCGTGAGCGGAGATTCTCCGGAAGCTTGATGCCTTCGATCTTTTGGGTATGGCGTTTCGCCAGCAGCTTCTCTCTGCCGCGCTGCGAGTCCCGGCTTTCTCGCGGCGTTTTGTCTCCTCCGCGTCCGTCCAACGAATCCACCAGATCCCGCTTCCCTTCTCTTTTTCGAAAATTCCACGCCGCGGCACCATGCGTCGAAGCTATCGCACTGGATCGTAATTGCAAGAGTCAGACGCATTCAATTCCGGAGTGCCGAGGAGAATCTACATTATCGGGGAGAGTCGAATCTATCCTCAGTCAGGGGCGCGTCGAGCCGAGGTATTGGACGCCTGCACGCCGGCCCCACAGCGAGCGGAATTCCCTTCGCATTTGGTACCTGATCTGAAGAACAAAGCCGTGCCACACCGTGAAGGAGATCGGAAGATCTCCGTCGCGCGCGATTATCCTGCCATGCTTTCAGGATGATCCGATCGCGAAAACCTTCGAACTTCTTCCATCGGGATCAGAACGCGGGTTCCGATTGTGAAACGGCCGAAACAGGCAGGTCTGTATCAGCCCCGTACTCCAGAGACTGCGATCAACGCAGACCATCCTACTTGATGTGGCGTTCGAGGGGATGTTACTAGTTAGCTGGCTCGCAAATCTACCGACGTATCCACCGCTCACCGGCCCGCAGCAGTCGCCCTGATCGGAGCGGTCGTTAAGCGATCCGCAGTATCCTCGCCGCTGGCTCTTCCTCGTTTGCGGACCGGTCCACCAGAGCCCCAGCCATATCGGACGCGTAGTAGACCTTGTTGATGATCGACAGCGGTCTCTGGCGTACTTCGTCGCAGACACGACCCAGATATTCACCCAGTATTGCGAGACAGAGGAGCATCGCGCCTCCGACCATGAAGATTGCCGCCGCCACGCGGCAGCCCACGGCGGTCAATGCGCTGCTCGATATCAGGCCTGACAGCCCAAGTATGGCGGCCAGGGAGCAGGAGAGCGCCGACAGCGCGAAACAGAGTCGCAACGGCTTATAGCTGAAGCTGGTAATCGCGTCCATCGCATACTTGATCCGGCTGATGAACGTCAGCTTGCCGGCGCCAGCGGCGCGATCCTGCCGATCGTAGTAGACGACGGTGTTGCTACAACCGACCCGGGCGCGCAGACCCGGCAGGTACCGGTTGTTTTCCCGCATGGCGTTGATGGAATCGACCGCCTGCCGATCAATGAGGCAGAAGATGCCGGCATTAAGCGGGATGGGAAAGTCGGAAAGGGCCCCCAACATGCGATAAAAGATCGGGAACAGCTTGGCGAGAAGCTTGCGGCGTTCCTGCCGGCTCCGCCTGACGGCCACGACGACCTGAGAACCGCAGTGCCATGCACCGCGAATGTTGCGCGCACCTACCCGCCGTGTCGTTTGAACCTTCTTGTGGCTGAAGAGTTGCACATCGTATTCAATCTTGTCCGATAACTGAATAAATAGCCCCTCCGGCGAGTTATAGATAATCGGGCTGTTCTGGGGCGCTCCTGATAACGCATGTAAATGCCCACTGTTCGCTTGCTCTTCAATCGCTTCCTTGAATTTACCCTTTACCGTCTCTGGTTCCCCCACCAACTGGACATAAGCCTCGAGGAAAGATATCGCTATGCGTATCGGCCATTTCGATCGACAGGGTCTCGTTCTTTGATTTTTCCAGAGCTCAAGGAGGACTCTCAAATCGAGCACGACGGGGTACCGATCGGAAGGGCAATCCCGGTTCTTCGAGAGCCTCTTGCAAGGTGGATTTTCCCGTCGTCAGCCCCTGATTGCATTCGAAACGCTTCCTGGGCCGTCATCTTTATCGCTGCCCGCGCCAGCCGTGGACTCAATTCCAGCATGGCGATGACCTGGTTCACGGCAATAAAGCCCAGCTCCGAATCTTCGACCGCCTTCGCCGTCACGTTGTACTCCCCGCTCAGGGCAGCGGGCAGACCCATGAGGCTGCCTGGTCCCAGGGCGTCCATCGGATACACCTGATCCGGCCCCCTCCACACCAGCACAATCTTGCCGCTGCGAACAACATACACAGCCGATACCGGAGCGCCGCATCGGAATATCAGCGATCCCCGGGCCACATTCATCGGGACGGCGAGCTCGTTCAGTTGCTTGACCAGATCAACTCGCATTCGCGCGCCTCTCGGGCATGCGCCTGCCAGGCGTCCCTGGCCACACCGTTATAGAATGTGGCTCGCAACTGTCCAAACGCCGGCGCAAGAGAGCGTCTTCCCGCATCGTCTCGATCGTCGGCCGCTCCAGATCGAGTACTTTCTCCTCAACTCTAAGCTGCCTGGACTGAATCGCACTGGAGTCGCGCCTCCCCACAGATCGTTCCAATGCTACTAACTGGGTAATAATATCAGCCGTATTCATATAATATCTTCTCCTTACCCCAGGCGTTCAGGATAGGAATGATTCTGCATCTTCCTCGGAAGTGAGGATGTAACATTAAATACAGTGACTACAGAAACCACACAGCCTGAACCCATCTCGTCAATCCCCCATTCAGAGGGCTCCGGGCGTGAAAATCTTTTGCAGATTAGTGGGCAATCGAGGAATGCAGTGTCTCATGCAGAGTGGCAGACTCTGCTAACCGGCTGTGCGCCTCGCGTTGCGCGATAGCGTCGCAAGTCGCTTCATGCAGATTAAATCGTAACTGCCATCCCCGTTTTGTCGGTGGGGAATCCGCTGTCCGCGCGGGGCCGCCAGTCTCACGGCGGCCTCACCTTGCAACATAGCTCATTTTAGTTTGACAATTTACCCGGAGCCGCATCGCGGACCAATGATCGAGATTGCAAGGGCGATCGTATTTGGTCGCCGTGATTGACCCATTTCCGGATTCGGCTCGATGCCGACCAGTGATCTCCCAGCGATTCGCGAACGGGAGCTAAACCCAGCTATCCAATGCGCTTAACAGGGAAGATCGCCAGCCTGCCAGTCGCCGCGAACGGGCTTACGGCGCGACCTCATGGGTCGAGGAGTATCACGCATAAGTACCATAGCTTTCGGTTACCACATGCCCTATTGTCTAGATAACGACCACAGATATACCGATCCAACCATGAGTTGCCAGCTCTGAGCCGGTCACTGGTTTAGCCTCCTCGTCTCTGACAGCCCATCTTTCTAACCGCGCCGTACGTAACGCGCCAGCGGACCCTCGTGTCCAGTGGCTGAGTCGTCGCGGAAGACTGAACCCGAAGAACGCCCGAAGATTCGGTAGCAGTTACCGGATTCCGAGCGTTGCGCCTGGCGGCACGCCCGCGATGGCCGATCGTACACGCATGAAGGAGTCATATGAACACCCAACTGAAGCTCACCCTTGCCTCGCCGCTACTCGCAGTCCTCGCAGCCCACGCATTTGCTGCCGTAACCGTGAACAGTCCGGCCAATGGTTCCGATGTTGCGACATCATTTACCCTCGCGGCTTCTGCTTCCAGTTGCTCCTCACAGGCGATCAGCGCCATGGGCTATTCGCTGGATAATAGCGCGAATACAACCATTGTGGTCAGTACTTCCATGAACGCCAGTGTCACGGCGCCGTCAGGTGCGCATACCCTGCACGTCAAGTCCTGGGGCAACCGTGGAGCTTCGTGCGTTACCGACGTCGCCATCACTGTTACGGGCGGACCCGCTCCTGTCGTTTCCTCGGAGGCGGTCAACGTCACCGGCCCTTCCAATGGCGCAAATGTAACGTCACCGTTCACTCTCACGGCGAGTGCTCCATCATGCGGTGAGAACCAGACCAGCGCCATGGGCTATTCGTTCGACGGCAGCACGACCACAACCATCGTAGACGCTACGTCCATCAATGCCACCGTCACGGCAGCCAACGGCGCGCACACTCTGCATGTCAAGGCATGGGGAGAGGGCGGCGGTTCGTGCGATACCGATGTCGTCCTTAGCGTCACCTCCCCGGCGAACGCTGCCGTCGTTCCCTCCGGCGCCATCAGCGTCAGCGCGATTCAGGCCCTGAGCAACTGGCAGGCCATCAACGACACCGGCGCGATCGGCAGTTCAACCGGCAGCGATGGCCTCGTCGGCTCGCCTGCCTACAGCGGCACAGCACGTCAGTTTGTGACCAATTTCACCAGCGCGGGGGACGAGCGGTATTACGTTTCCTTCGGCGACGATACTGAGTCCACGAACTTCCTTTACGACACGTGGGTGTACTTCACCAGTTCCTCCAGTCAGCTCGCCAACCTCGAAATGGACGTGAATCAGACCATGCCCAATGGCCAGACAGCGATCTTTGGCTTTCAGTGTGACGGCTACAGCAGCACCTGGGACTACACAGCGAATAAGGGCACGCCGCAGAATCCGATTGACACGTGGGTGAACTCGACCGCATCCTGCAACCCGCGTAAATGGAGCATCGACACCTGGCACCACGTACAAATCAGTTACTCGCGCGACAGCCTGGGCAACATCACCTACAACGCTGTTTGGCTCGATGACGTCCAGCAGAACATCAACGCCACGGTCAACTCAGCGTTCGCGCTCGGCTGGGCTCCCGCACTGCTGACCAACTTCCAGGTCGACGGCCTGGGCACCAGCGGAACTACCACCGTATACATGGACGACTTGACCATCTATCGCTGGTAAGACGAGGAGGGCGACCTTCAAACCCACTCCGCAGTTGGCCGGCCTTTGGCCTTCTTCAGTATTGCGCATACAGTCTAGGATGTGAGAAAGGCGCCCCGGGTAGCCACCGTTGTACTGACACTATTGTGCTAGGGTCTCAGGAAGCAAAAAG
>PMSS01000019.1:0-5352 GCA_003167515.1 Acidobacterium sp.
CTGCTGCGCCGCGGCTCACCCGAAGAAATTCAGGCTGTCATGGGCCACGAAATGGGCCACTACGTCCTCAACCACATCCCCAAGGACATCCTCTTCCTCGCGATCATCGATGTGCTCTCCTTCGTCTACCTGTTCTACGGACTGCAATGGGCACTCGCACGCTGGGGCGACCGCTGGCAAATTCACGACGTCGCCGATCCGGCCGTCCTGCCTCTGGTCTTTCTGCTCGCCGGCATCCTGTTTTTCGTCCTCACGCCGATCATGAACACACAGACCCGCACCGAGGAAAAAGAGGCGGACATGTTCGGCCTCAACGCCAGCCGCCAGCCCGACGGCTTCGCGCAGGCAGCCATCCACCTCGGCGAGTACCGCAAGATGCGCCCCGGCAAACTCGAAGAGTTTATCTTCTTCGATCACCCCAGCGGCTATAACCGCATTCACTCCGCGATGCTCTGGAAAGGAGCAAACCTAGAACTGTTCGAAAAGCAGCCGTGCGAAAGCCCAGCCTCGTCGTCGACCCAGTAAATGCCTGGGCCGCAGACCGGCCCAACGCGCGTGTTCGATTCGCGCGGGGCAGAAGGCAATGAAGAAGTGCTAGGCAGCCTTAGAATGGCCTATGGCAGTTCCGCCGCCCTTCGACCGAATTCGTTATTTCTATCACTTCACTGATCGCCGTAACTTGTCCTCGATTAGGGAGAGGGGTGGCTTGCACTCGACTGCTAAATTGCGCGAAATTGGAATCGACACGTTTCATCCCGGAGGTAACGAACTGAGCCTGGATGCAGACCGCCGATTCGGTATGGATCGGTTCGTGCACCTTTGCTTCAATACAAACCACCCGCTCGAATACCTCGCTCGACAAGACGGACGCATTCAGAGGACGGCGTGGCTGTATGTCAACCCAGCTGTATTGGCTCTAAAAGGCGTGCTGTTCACCCCCGGGGTCGCCAACCGTGCAGATATGGTCGCGGTGCCAATTTTTGAAGCCGCCGATATGATTGATTTTGAGGTCCTCTATACACGAACTGATTGGTCGGATCCAGCAATCTATGCCCGCCGCCAGGCAGCCGAACGGTGTGAGATTCTGGTTCCGGACACGGTCCCCTTCAAATACTTCTCGGAGTATTTTCCCAATGGCTGAGCGTCCAATTTTCGTTCCAGCGGCGAACCAAGGACACCTCGTGGAGGAGATCTTCCTCCCTCTGCAATGGCATTCAGGCTTCGCTCCAATCCAAAAAGAGAAGAATATCCGCGAACTTCACGCGTCAGCAAAGGCCGCGGGATTCACCCCACTGCTGGAAGTGTCCACCAAGTCGGAGCGAACGACGGGTCGCCATCTGAGTGCTTTCCACCTGAAGATCAAAACCGAAGAATATGGTCATCTTCCGCTGGAATGCGTCTTCCAGGGCTCAAAAGTCTTCGAGCGCGGCGGACCATATACGGATCTCTATATGAAGGATGCTCGAGAAGCCAAGAAAGACGGTCGCCTCAGAGACTCGGGAAAACTGGTGGCCTTCAAATTTCAAGGTTATTCGTTCCCGCTCGAGCCAAAGACCCTTTTCTATGACTGGCTGTACATCGGCGCCATCTACGAGCATCGAGAGTGGCTCTCACGCCTTGAAACCTACGCCGGCTTCACGGATATCGAGTTCAATCCACAGAAATCGATCAATTGCCAAGCTCGTTCCATTGCTCTTTTCATGACTTTGATGAGGCGGAAGCTGCTTGAAGAGGCTGTTGGATCGCCGGAAAGTTTCCTCGGTGTCTTATTGAAGCACCACTACTGCCCCGACCTGCGACAAGATTGTGATGCTCAACGCTCTCTCTTCAAAGGCGCTCTGGGACCTCCAAAACCCGGGGTTCGCAGCGAGACACAAGGAGAGACCCTGCAAACCTGACCGCTCACCGTTGCGAAATCGGCGGTTACCCTGGTCGCCCCTGCCCAACCTTGCATCAATCTTGATTTTCATAGATAATCAACACCTGCGCCTTCCCCTAAGGAAGTCGCTGTCACCACAACCACGGCCGGCAAGCCTCAACGTCCGAGCGGTGGGAGACGAGGAAACATGGCCAAACCAGGCAAGAGTATTGAGAAGGCGCGCGCCCAGGTAGAGAAGCGCCCTTACCCCCTGCAGGAAGCCGTCCCGCTTCTGCAGAAAGTAAAATTCGCAAAATTTGATGAGACCGTCGACCTCACCCTGCGTCTGGGCGTTGACCCGCGTCACGCCGATCAGATGGTCCGCGGCACCGTCGTCCTCCCGCACGGCCTCGGCAAGACCAAGAAAGTCGCCGTCATCACCTCCGGCGACAAGCAACGCGCAGCCGAAGCCGCCGGCGCCGACATCGTGGGCGGCGACGAACTCGTCGAGAAAATTCAGAAGGAATCCTGGACCGATTTCGACGCCCTCATCGCCACGCCCGACATGATGAAGTCCGTCGGCCGTCTCGGCAAAGTTCTCGGACCCCGCGGCCTCATGCCCAACCCCAAGACCGGTACGGTCACCAACGACGTCGCCGCCGCCATCCGCGAAATCAAAGCCGGCAAAGTAGAATTTCGCACCGATAAGACCGCGCTCGTTCACGTCCCCGTCGGCAAAATTTCCTTCCCCGCGCAAAAGCTCGTCGAAAACGCGATCACCGTCATCACCAGCGTAGTCAAAGCCAAGCCCTCGGCGGCGAAGGGTAAATACATCAAGGGCATCACCATCAGCTCCACCATGGGCCCCGGCATCTCGCTCGACTCAGCAGTCGCCGACAGCGCCTCCAAGGCTTCGGCTTCGGCCTAACTGGTTCGCAGCAGGATCCGCTGGAAAATTCGTTTCGGGGTCCGTTAGATGGTTTTGTATCAGGGCACGACTTCAGTCGTGCCGAAATGGCCAGAAACAATGCGGGCTTTAGCCCCTGCGGCCACGATGAATTGAGGAATTGAAATGGCACTGAGCAGACAAAAAAAGGCGGAGAAGGTCGGCGAGCTCGCTAAAGAGCTCGAAAGCTCGACCAGCGCCATCGTCGGCACCTTCTCCAAACTCACCGTTTCCCAGGACTTCGAGCTCCGCAAGACCGTCCGCAACGCCGGCGGCCGTTATCGCGTCCTCAAGAACAAGCTCGCCTCCCGCGCCGCGCAGGGCACGAAAATCGAAGCCGCCCTCCAGGGACTCAAAGGCGTTTCCTCGGTCGCCTACACCAGCGGCGACCCGGTGGCCCTCGCCAAAGCGCTCTCCACCTGGGTTCAGGACAACGCCGAGTTCACCTTCAAGCTCGGCATCGTCGACGGCAAAGTCATCAATGTCGAGGAAGTCAAAGCTCTGGCCACCATGCCAGGCAAGGAAGAGATTTTCGCGAAGCTCCTCTTCCTCATCAACTCCCCTGCGCAGCGTCTGGTCACCGTGCTCAACGCCGCAGGACGCGACCTCGCAGTCGTCATCAACCAGGGTGTGAAGGAAAACAAGTTTGCAGGCGGCCCGGCACCAGCAGTGCAAGCACCCGAAGTTCAGCCGCCCGCGGTTGAAGCACCCGCGGTTCAAGCGGCCGCAGTTCAGGAACCCGCAGCCGAGCAACCGGCCGCAGCTGAAGTTACAGAACAGGCTTCGGCCTCAAGTCAGGATTCGGCTTCAACCACCGAGCTCGTGGTTGAACCACCCGTTAGCGAATAGCTAGAAGCTAGGAGCTAACAGCTAAAAGCTAGTAGCTGTTCTTCCTTCCTCAAGGGGTGCCAAGTCTGGGGCACATCGGAAACCTCGAGGCAGCCAGAACCGCAACCACCGAGCGCAAGCAAAGTGGCGCAGCACAAAATTTACGTGGAGAACACAAATGGCAGATCTGCAGCAGTTGGAAGAACAGATTGTCGGGCTTAGCCTGCTGGACGCGGCCGCCCTCGTCAAAAAGCTCGAAGAGCGCCTCGGCGTTTCAGCCGCGGCCGCCGCTCCGGTGGTCGTTGCCGGTGGCGGAGCAGCTGCGGCAGCCCCGGCGGCTGTCGAGCAGACCGAATTCACCGTCATCCTCAAAGATGCCGGAGCGAATAAGATCAACACCATCAAAGCCGTACGCGAGGTTACCTCGCTCGGCCTCAAAGAAGCCAAGGACCTTGTCGACGGTGCTCCGAAGACCCTCAAGGAGAACATCAGCAAGGACGACGCCGAGGCCATCAAAAAGAAGTTCGATGGCGTCGCTAACGTCGAAGTGAAATAACCTCCCCGGCTTCGGCAAGCAACTTGCATGCCAAAGCGGAACGCGCTATGATGTCTTTTGTGCGTTCCGCTTGGCTGCATTCCTGTTTGCCGCATCCGGGGCGCATTTCCGTCTTCATGATCATGACAAACCGCAGCCACGCTCGTCCCTGACGGGCTCGACTGTTTGTGCGCATGATTCTTAAAGTTGACGGGCGAGTTTCTTGGAACGACGCACGATATGTTCCGGCAGTCTCTTGCCGGCGTAATCACAGGCCAGCGGCGGACCTGTCATTACGAGTGGAATGGGTAGTCAGGCGGCGCGGGCGACGGTTTTAGAGCGGCGGGTATCGGACATTCTGTCACTGTTCAGTGCACAATCCGGTTGTTGCGCTCGTGGGGCTTGCTGCCTCCGCGAGCGTCTTCCGCGTATCCCGGCGCTCTCGTCTCTTCCCGCTTCCCTTCCTCCGTCGCGCAATGCTTGCCCCGGCTCCGATGTTTATAGCAGCCCCGGAAGGCGAGCTGGCAATTCCTGCGGGTGGGATTGATTTTCCCGCATAACTGCCCGAGCAAAGCGGAAGCGTAACCCCCTTATGCCCTTCCGCGCAAGTGAAAAACGGCGTTGCACTCCACTTTTTGTGCTGCCGTAACTAAAAACGTACGACGCGTTCCGGACGAGGCGGGATGTATCGTGCGCAGTAAAACCCGGCTTCCCGAGCGTGCAGCATGACCCGGACTGCAAGCTTCTCTCTTCCTCGCTTCACGGGTCCTGAGGAGTAACGAATGCCTAACGAGAACCGCGCGGTTCGCAGCCGTCTCGACTTTTCGAAGATCCCAACCGCTATCCGTATCCCGAACCTCATCGAAGTTCAGCGCCGCTCCTACGAACGCTTCCTGCAGATGGACAAGCTTCCCTCCGAGCGCGACGACTCCGGCCTGCAGTCGGTCTTCACCTCCGTCTTTCCCATCACCGATTTTCGCAACATCTCTCAGCTCGATTTCGTCGACTTCGCCATCGGCAACTGGGAGTGCAAGTGTGGACACCTCAAGGGTCTCCATCACCTTCGCACCACCTGCGTCCATTGCGGAGCTATGGTCATCACCGACCCGTTCCACCCCGGCGACGTCCTCTGCCAGAAGTGCGGCACCTACAACAAGAACACTCCCGACTTCTGCAACAAGTGCG
>PMSS01000019.1:5363-6135 GCA_003167515.1 Acidobacterium sp.
TCCGCGACATTAAAGAGCAGGAGGTCTTCTTCGGCGACATTCCACTCATGACGCAGAACGGCACTTTCATCGTCAACGGTACCGAGCGCGTCATCGTCTCCCAGCTCCACCGCTCGCCCGGTGTCTTCTTCGAGACCGCGAATAACCGCACCTACTTCCTCGGCAAGATCATTCCCTACCGCGGCTCATGGGTCGAGTTCGAGTACGACCAGAAGAACACCCTCTACGTCCGCATCGACCGCAAGCGCAAGTTCCTCGGCACCATCTTCCTCCGCGCTCTCGGCCTCAAGTCCGACGAAGAAATCCTCCGCACCTTCTACACCGTCGACAAAATCAAGGTGAAGGACGGCAAGCTCTTCTGGACCCTCGATGCCGCGTCCGACAAGCCGACCCACCTCCTCGGCGCAAAGCCGGCCCACGCCATCGTCTCCAAAGGCGAGGAAATCGCGCACTCCGGCCGCAAAATCACGCCCTCCATCATGAAGGCGCTGCGTGCCGCAAAAATCGCCGAGGTTGAAGTCGAAGCCGCCGAGATCGACGGCGCCATGACCGCTGCCGACGTCGTCGACACTTCCACCGGCGAAGTCTTCGTCGAGGCCAATCAGGAGCTCACCTCCGACAAGCTGCACAAAATCGTCGAAGCCGGCATCACCTCCGTCGATATCTTCTTCCCCGAACGCGACGACATGGGCAACGTCATCACCAACACCCTGCGCCGCGACTCCGTCCGCAAGCCGGAAGAAGCTCTCATCGAGATCTACCGCAAGCTGCG
>PMSS01000202.1 GCA_003167515.1 Acidobacterium sp.
ACTGCTGGCCAATCCCTGGGGACTGGCTCGGAGCGCCGGTTCGCCCTGGTGGCTCAGCGATAACGACACCGGCTGGTCGACCCTCTATAACGCCGCCGGAACTCAGGAGGCGCTCAAGGTTGTGATTCCCACCGCCGGAAACGGACCGGTCGAGGCCACAGGCCTGAACGGCCCTGGCACACCCACGGGAATCGTTGCCAACGGATCGAAGACGGATTTCCAGGTTTCCGGCGTGGCCTCGTCTTTCATCTTTGCCACCCTCGATGGCACCATCAGCGCCTGGCCGGGCCTGAACAAGAACCTGGCGACCCTCGTGGTGGACAACTCGGCAAGCAAGGCGAGTTACACAGGCCTGGCTATCACCAGCCATACCTCCGGAAATTTCCTCTACGCGGCGGACAACGCCAACAATAAAATCGATATGTTCGACGGCGACTTCAACCTGGTGCAGTCCTTTGGAGACCCGTCAGTCCCATCCACCTTATCGGTATTTGGCGTCCAGGATATCAACGGCCTGGTTTACATCACCTATGCCGTACCCAACGTCGGTGCCGGTGGCTACGTCGACGTCTTCAAGGAGGATGGTACCTTCGTGAAGACACTCATCCATAGTCTGCTGCTGAACCAGGCCTGGGGCATTGCCCTCGCTCCTGGCAATTTTGGGCCGCTGAGCAACACGCTCCTGGTTTCAAACAACTCCGTCGACGGCACCATCAATGGATTCGATCCTGTCTCTGGCAGGTTTGTCGGTACCATAAGGGACGAGCGCGGGAGGCCGATTGTCCTCAATAACCTCTGGGGAGTTGCCTTCGGCGGCGGAACCACAAACAATGGGGCAACAAACCAACTGTTCGTCACCGTGGGTCAGGGGATTGGCACCGCCGAATTGGCCGGTACCTTTGCATCCATCGTCTTCAATCCAACCCATCGTTGGTGATCAAGGCGGCCCGAAACAGGCGTTGATCCCACAACCGCTGTGGTCTCATCTTCGGATAAGACGAAATCGGAAAGCAGCGTGGTACCCATTCTCTAAAGCGCGCCACAACGAGGCCAGCTTTATGGTGGGAGACCACGCTGCCCAGTGGCCTGTCGCAAGCATTTCGTTAGCACCGCCATGAAAATGGCTGCCCCACAGCCTGCCCTGAGCGAGCGCGAGCAACGCGAAGCGAGTCGAATGGGTCTCGCTGTTGAGACGTGGGTTGGCGAAACTCCGATCGGTAACGAAGTCTCTGCGACAAGCCACTAGCCACATTAGCCCCGGCAAACGGGATTCTGATCGGGAATCTGGTTATCCCCCCGGGCTTGAGACCAAGCCGCAAAGCCGGGCCCGTGCGCAGCTGTCTGCCGCGCGACTCTATTTCTTGAAGCGGTTCGCCAGCACAGGTCCGGCATCGCCATCTTCAATCACCGGGACAGTGTTCAGTTCCAGCAAATCCGCCCACTTTGCCGCATCCGTATAGAGCGCCACCGGATCGTTGCTCTCCACCAGCACGAAACCTCCACTGCAGTCCGTGTTGTGCCAGCGTCCAAGCAGCTTCACGCCTTCAGGGGGTACAGCCTCGCCGGCCAGGAATCGCGCGGCAGCTTCAGGAATATTTCCAACGGGAAACGACCAAGTGGTCATGAATTTCATTGCATCTTCCTCCAGTGTGATTGTCGTGGGGGGATTTTTCTCGGGACTTCCCAAGCGCAGCGATCATACAGCACTCGCTCCGTCGCCGCTCTTGTCTCCAGATGCAGATGGAACCCCGGCTCTACCGGACCGGGCGTGACCGTTCTGACTGGCGAGCAGGCCGCGGGCTTGCTGGAGACGGGATTATCCCGGAATCGATGGATGAAAGGAGTAGGCAGCGACCAGCCCGCATAGATGACCAATTAGTTGTAGCAAGCGCGTCCTGAAATGAACATCACATGTTGTATGACGACGCGATACTGATACTCGTCACGGTGATGCGGATTAGTACGGAACTTCCCGCCACTACAGGCAAGAAAGAGTTCAACGTGATCAGCAAAAAGTGTTGATTCGCGGTTTCTTTCGTTGGTCGATTGCTGTATTTGTCTTTGTTTCTGCCTCCGTTCTCCCGCATTGCTCCCGACTGGGTGTGATCTTTGTTGCCGGATGACAAGCGCACTCTACCTCGGTGGAATCTCGATTCGTCCCTGAATTGGGTCGCGGGGGGTAGTTTTGGACCTCCGTAACTGGATCACTAATTTGGGAAAGGATTTCGATTATGGTCATGGTCGTGGTGCTTATTCCATCACGCATCGTTGCACTTGGGGGCGTAGTTATTCCTCTCACCGCGTGCATTAAAGGCCATTAGCTCACGCTTCGAACACGTCTCGTTGGATTGCTCTTGTGAATGGACTCCGGGAACGGCGGAATGGTGATTCCCTGCGCCATCCGCCGAACCGGCTCTTTGTCCATTTCATTCGATCGCTCATTTCGACTGAGGGCTGATCGGGCACCGGGACTTCCCTGGCGCCGCAGTCATACAGTACCTCGCTCCGTCGCGCATTTTGCGCCGGAGCCTTGCTGTGCAATATTGAACACTCTTTATGTCTAACTGCTTCATTTCGCAGTGAAAGAGCGTTTTACCCTCTGGTTACACCATATCGTTCAGACTATTGTGTGCCGCACGCGGGCAAATTTGACATGCATGATTGCTGGTGAACGTCGATCTTCCCAACTCCATAACGCGGGGCGGATATATGCCAATGCCGATCGCCACAATCCTGCTTGAAAAGCTACAGGACATCAAAACAGCAATTGAAAAAGGAGAGCCAAGGGCGATTCCGCCCATACTGGTTCAAGCGGAGGCCTGCATTCTCCAGATGGAGCGAGAGCTCATGGTTGAGATTCGGGAAAAAGAGCGCCTGCGGCGCGCTGCATAATCCTCTCAGGCAGTTTTCGTTGCGGTCTTCTTCAGCTTCGCCCAGCGCTTCCGCTGTGCGGCTGCGATCCGTGCGCGGCCCTCAGCAGACATCTTGTACTTTGCAGGACGCCCAGGCTTTGCGACAGATGAGCCTGTGCCGGTCAACAGGGCCTTCACTTGTTCAAGGCGGGCAATCTCGGAGTCGATGGATGAGAGAAGATCGGTTAGGTTCATGCCGAATAGTTTAAACGAGGCGGCTGTCGTATCATCCTGTTCCCAGTCCGATTTTCGGAGGGGGACCCCCGGCAGCTATCCGCTTAGGTGCGAGTTCGAAGCTGACATCTGCACTCCGCTGGAGATCTCCATTGCCCGGGCGCGCCCAAGTTGGACACCGACTCCTTTTATGAGCCCCAAGACGAGGACGACATCGGCCTGACGGGCCCCAGAGGCTAAGAACCCGACCGGGGTGACGCCAAAGGCGTGGCGAGCGCGGGCTGGACGCATGCCTCTCCGTTCCATCATCGGGTAAAGAATTCTGCGTGGCCACAATGGTCACAAATGCTCGCGTAGAAGCGCTGCTCCCGTTCGCTTTCCGGCCCACCCTCACGGAATCCGCGTATCTGATACTTTGGCGGCCCGCCCCTTCTGTATTTGCCCCGGCCGCATACTTTGCACGGCCAAACATCGACACTGTCCGGCCTGAAGCCCCGGAGATCCTTAATATAATTAATCAATCCCTCAACTTGTTCGCGCAGCGTCTCTGCGGATCCGTCACACTCCCCAGCCTCCCGAACAATGCGTGTGGATAGGATGCGATCATTTACAAGGGCCATAATGGGGTTGTCCGGAAAAAGCCTCTCCAAGTTATTTTCGTCTCGCGTGTATTCCCAAAAGGGAAAGCCGTTCCGCCCCGCGATCATCGACCATAGGACCTTGGCCATCGGGAATATGTCTAAGGCTGGACTAATCTTGGTGAGCTCAACTCTCTCTTTTCTGTACGCCCACGGCGCCATCCATTCGTGGCTGCCGACCCGTTCGAATGTAGTGGTCAACCTCTCGGTACCCTCCTGGAAGAACACAATCCCAAAGTCGCCGAGGACCAGCTGACCGGATGCCGTTAGGAAGATGTTCTCGGTTTTTATGTCCCGATGAATCGCCCCCACTCGATGGATTCCGCAGAGTGCGTCAACGAGAGGCTTGAACGCCAGAAGTGCTGCGAGGACGTCACCTCTAAGCAGCTGCAAGTTCTTGTCCAACGTTCCGCGCGGGTGGAATTCAGTGATAATGAAGCGGGCAGCGACATTTGCGTGCTGTACTCTCAATACTCCCGGATTTTCGCGAAGGGCCTCTAGCGCCTTCACCTCTGACTCGAGCCTTCCGACGGCCCTTGCTTCCTCATTCTTGTCGTCGGACGGAATCACAAACTTCTTTAATGCTCCAAGGCTCTCAGGGGGGTCGGGGCCGCCGAGGTCCATCAGGCACTTCGCCAGTTCTGCTGTTGTGTCCGTGGTGTGGCCGACGCCGAGGATGAGCATTTTTCCACGGTGATCGGCTTGGAAACGCCTCGCAACTCGTTCTGGTGAGCGTACCAGGAAAACTTCTCCTTGCCCACCTTTACCCAGCCGCTTGGGGACAAGTGGGTCGGCGTCCTCGGGTACCGTCTCCCATCCGTCGAACAGCGGCAATGGAGTTCCCCTTAATGAACAGCCAAGTCTAAATCAACGCGTAGCCTGAGGATGACATTCGCCTTACGTTCGCCTACGATGAAGTCGTGGAGCACCTGATCGCTGTTGTCCCCCATTACTGGCAAACCGGACGGTTCCGAAGCCTGTGCGCGTTTCTCCTTCTAATCTTGGGCCCCGCTCTCTTTCTAATCGTGCGCCTCCGTTACCTCCGCAAGGACGCAGAGCGGATAGATCAGATCATTGACGGGGGACGCGGTACTCCAGGAAGCGTCGAGGCGTATCACTGAACTTATGGGCGAGTGCGATTTTGCGGGGCGGTATGGAGGCGAAGAATTCCTGATTGTTTTTCGGGGCCGTTCACCGATGAACAGCGTCCAGCGTGCGGAGGACCTCCGACGCGCAGTTGCGGACACTCCGTTCCCGACGAAATCCGGCCCCCTCACCGTTACATGCAGTCTCGGTGTGGCATCGCATGAGGGAAGGATGGAGGTAGAAGACCTGATTCACAAGGCGGACCAAGCTCTGTACCGAGCAAAGGAAGAGGGCCGTAACTGCGTCCGCGCTGCTGGCTAGGGGTTTCGGATTGGCCTCAGTTTCGAATGAGCCGGGGCCTTTCGGCTGCCCAACCTCTCGAAATTCCCGCCAACTCGCTCAACCGCCAAATTTGTCAAGCATTGTGCAAAAAACTAAAGTCACAAACGTTGAAACAGAAGGCCTTCCCAGCCACCAAGCCCCCAAAAAGTTGGCAGTTTTATGCCTCGACCTTGGTATCCTAATAATAGGGGGTAAGAAAAAATCAGCCTCGCTTCGGAGCGAGGCTTTTCCTTGCCCCCGCCACACGGTCGGAAACGGAACTTCAAAAAATTGATTCCGGCGGACGACCCCGGAATCCAGTAACCCGGGTCGGAAGCGCTCGGTGCCCCAGCCCGGTGCCCGGGACTGTTGTCGAGCTTGTCAACATCTGCTAACCACCGCATTTTCAAACGCACTCGCCTCCGCGTCGAAAAAAAGACAAGTTTCCAGCAACCGGCCCCGATAACCAGCGGCCCGATCCGCAACAGACACTCGGTGCCCGGTGCCCTGCTCCCTGCTCCCTGCTCCCTGCTCCCGGCTCCCTGCTCCCGGCTCCCGGCTCCCGGCTCCCGGCTCCCGGTAAGTTAAGTATTGTGGAATCTTATGCAACGACAACTTCAACTTTGAATGCAAATAGATAACCGCCACCCATTTCCGAGTGCCACGCACCAATAACAAAACAAAACAGATACCCACAACCACCCTCGAATCAAATTCATAGCCGGCACCCAAAAAAACACCGCCCCAATAGAATCAGATTCTTACCCCTCACCACCCCTAAAAAGCAGCTCAGGGGGGCCCACCTCACAACCCCTTCTTCTCCTTCCAGAGCCGGTACAGACCCCACGCCGCCAGGGTGCAGCAATCCTGAATGGTCCCATCGAGCAGCATCCCCTCGAACTCCGCAATCGAAGCCGTCCGCAAAACCAGATCGTGCTCCTCGGGATCGGGATCCGCCCCCGCCGGCGTCAACCCCGTCGCCAGGAAAATGTGCATCTTCTGCCGAGCGTACCCATAAGCGACCCACACGGTCCCCAGGAAGGTCATCGTCGAAGCAACAAGCCCTGTCTCCTCACGCAGTTCGCCCCGCGCCAGCTCCTCCGGATCGACATCCGCCGTCTCCCATCCCCCCTGCGGCAGCTCGAGACTGCGCTGCTGAATGGGGTACCGGAACTGTTCGATCAGGAAAATGGTCTCGTCCTGAATGGGAATAACCAGCGCGCAGTCGTCTTTCTCGATCACGCCATAGATGCCAGGAGCGCCATTGCTCCGCTCGATCTGGTCCTCCCGCAATCGGAGCCAGGGGTTCCGATAAATCTCGCGGCTGCTCAGCGTCTTGATGCTCATCCTGCAACTAGACTACCGCGCCCGGCAATCCGGTCCCCGTTACCAGAAGGGAACGATTTCCTCCATCCCGTTTGCCTCAGCGAGGCTGGGTCCGTACCATGAAGGAGAAGACTTCTCAGCGTATTTCCCGCACGGACCCCCGGCGGCGGGATCGACAACGAGAGCAACATTTCGCCGCCTCTCTCTCGCAACAAGACGAACATGTCGGCGGTCACAAGAAGGCACACCTTGACCTCAGCAGAAACCACTGAACTCACTCCCACCGCAACAGCGGAGACCGAAACCACTGAACACAACCCCGAAGCGCACACTCACGAACCGCACGAGCATGCCCACGTCCAGCCCACTCTGAACCCCGAGTGCACCCGCGAAGTAGAAATCGAAGTGCCCGCCGAGGAAGTGGCGAAGAGCTTCCGCACCGTGCTGAAGAAGTATCAGAAGCTCGCCCGCATTCCTGGTTTCCGCCCCGGTAAAGTGCCGGAGAGCGTTCTGCGCTCGCGCTTCTCCGCCGGGATCCGCGAAGAGGTTGTCGAAGCCGTCGTGCCGCAGCATTTCCGTGAGGCGATTGCGAAGAAGGGCCTGCGTCCGGTGTCGCAGCCGCAGGTCACCGATCTGCGCCTCGAGGAAGGTCAGCCGCTGCATTTCAAAGCAGCCTTCGAAGTCGTCCCCGAGTTTTCCGTCGAAGGGTATCAGGAGGTGAAGGTCGAGAAGCCGGATACCGAGCTAACCGAAGCCGAATTTGATGCGGAACTGGAGCGGATTCGCGACAGCCACTCAACCATGGAACCGGTGACCGAGGATCGCGGCCTCGCCGACGGCGACTGGGC
>PMSS01000317.1 GCA_003167515.1 Acidobacterium sp.
AGCGGGCCGCCGGAGTTGCCGGGATTGATGGCGGCATCGGTCTGAATGGCGTTCTCGATGGGCGCGCCTCCCTCGGCGCCTTTGACGGAGCGGATGGCGCTGATGATGCCGACGGTCATAGTGCCGCTGAGGCCGAAGGGATTGCCGATAGCGTAGACCTGCTGGCCGACCTGGAGATCGCGCGAGGAGGCGAGGACGGCGGGGACGAGATTGGGCGCGTTGATCTGGAGGAGGGCGAGGTCGTGAAGGCGATCCTTGCCGATGATCTGGGCGGTGTAGCGGTGCTTGTCGTGGGTCTGGACCTCGACGTTACGGGCGTCGGCGACGACGTGGTAGTTGGTGAGGATGTGACCCTGCTTATCGAGGATGAAGCCGGAGCCCTGATCGGTCTGGGGGACGAGGCCGTAGAAGAAATCGAGGGTGACGGTGCCGGCGGTGATGTTGACGACGGAGGGGACTACGCGCTTGTAAACCGAAATGTTGTTCAACTCGGTGGGGGTGAACTCGGGCGCGGCTTGAGCCTCAGTGAGGTTGAGGGGCGAGCCTTTGCCGCTGGGGACAGCGGAATTGCGGAAGCCGAAGTGGGTGGTGAAGTACCAGAATCCTCCAACGAGGATGAGAACCAGAAGAAGTCTGCGAAATGTCATAGTGGTCAATTGCGATTCTTGTCATGGCCCGGGATGCGCGGTGGCCTGGGACGTGGGTTTGAGCCGGCGCGCGCTCCAGGGGCGCAGGGCCAGCCTTTCTTCCATTGTATCGACAGAGATTGGATTGCATTGAGAGAGGTTCGGACTCGGCCGTAGCTATAAATTCAAACACTGGCGGCGGCGCGGAGTTCCGTGTGGTCCATGGAGATCCTTCGTCGCTGCGCTCCTCAGGATTTCGCCTGCGGGCTCGGACGCCCGCAAAGCGGCTCAAGTTCCGCAGCAATACGTTCGGCCAGGGCGCGCGTGACGTCGAGGGAGCCGGAGTTGTCGATGACAAAGTCGCTGCGCGGGATTTTGGCGGAGTCGGGCAATTGCGCGGCAAGGCGCTGGCGGGCGTCGCGTTCGGAAGCGGCGCGTTCTTCAGAGGTTGCACTTGTGGGGAGAATGCGGGCGAGGAAGCGCTGGATTTTGAGGTCGTCGGGCGCAGTGACAAGGATGACGCGGTCGAAGCGCAGACGCCAGTTGGGGACGGTGCCCCAGGCTTCGGCTTCGAAGACGAGCGCGGATTCGATGACAACGACGGCGTGGGGATCGCGGGCGAAGACTTCGCTCATGCGGCGTTCCTGCTCGGCGATAACGGGCGGATGCACGATGCGGTTGAGCTCGGAGAGGCGGCCTTCATCGAAGGCGAGCGCTGCGAGGCGGGCGCGGTCGAGGGAGCCATCGGGACGGACGACCGAGGGACCGAAGTGTTCGACGATGCGGTGGAAGACTTCGTGGCCGGGTTGCATCATTTCGCGCGCGATGGCGTCAGCTTCGAGGATGTGGAAGCCGTGGTCGCGAAAGATGGCCGCGACGGTGGTTTTGCCGCTGCCGAGGCTGCCGGTGAGGCCGACACGCAACATACGTCTCCGATCCGTACACACGCGGGAAGATTGTGCGCGGAATGTCCGATGTGATTGTAGAGCGCGAGGAGAACCGGAGGCGGCCTGGGAAGCGTATTAGTTAGAGACGCGCCGCAGAGGCGGGATCGATCCGTGCCGATGGAGTCAGTGCCGATGGAGTAAGGGATGGATGAAAACCCAGGCGAAGCCGGTGGCGACGAGCATAGCGAGGAAGATGAGGGCAAGCATGAGGCCCCAGGAGGGCCCATCATGCTGGGGTGGCGGGGTTGCCTGAGGGATGCGATCTTTTGTGGGATCGGTCACGTCATTAGTGTACGAGTTGGTTACCGCAGTGGAATTTGTGGGATGAACAGAACGGGTGCCGTACTGAAACAGGCGCGCGTTACCGAAGAACGATTAGCAACACAAATTCTCTAAAGGGGTGTCTAAAGATAGCAGAGTGCCGATAGAGTCGTACGGCGCGCCGGGCAGATGAAGTGTGGCGAGAACTGGTCTCATATATAGCGCAGCGGCTTTGGCGGACTGAATGAGCCCCGCTTCGATGGCGGGTCTCACATGCTGCATTTCGGTGGTCTGAGGTTTATGAGACCAGTTCCAGCGGGCCGGGTTGGTGAATAAGGGAGAAGACCATGGCGAGCGAGAGCAGAATCGAGAAATTCCCGGTGGCAGAGCTCGCAGGTCTGCGGACGGAGCTACTGCAATCGGGCATGGATTCGTGGCAGGCGGCGGAACTGGTGACGACGTTCCTGACGGGCCGCGGATACGGAGCGGATCAGGCGATGGTGCGCGAGGCGGTGGTGCGGCTGGAAGCGAACGCGTGCACGTTCGAATGCATGCAGCGGGAGCTGGAGCAGGTAGCTTACGTAATGTGAATAATCCGTAAAAATATGACGTTAATAGCCCGTAAAAAAACGTTTTATCGGCCACTTTCGTGGCGACAATCCTGAATCTAAACCGGACCCTCGCGCGTCAATATGCGCAGAGGATGGTTTTATCCGCGTCCGCGAGTAGTGTTTCCTGAGCAGTCGGCGCGTTATCGCTTGTCTCTGTTGGATAGGTTAGCGCGGCGCATGCGGTTCCGGGGCGCACGGTTTGCAGAAGCGGTTGGGGGTCGTGTCCGTTCAGAGGCTTCCGAGGAAGAGTCTGAGCATGGGCGCGATCCATGGGGCGGAACCATGTGGTATTCCGCTGGCGCGCTTGCGCTTATTCACAGACATCCTGCTTCGAGGGAACGCGGCCAATCCCGAGGATTGGGGCGCTCGCGGTGTCTTCTTCGGAGATGGGAGTTTGAGGAGGCGGCGCAGCGTAACGGCAGAATTGTCTGCAGAGGAGTGAGTTATTATGCGCTTTCAATCTTTGAAGAATCTCTCTTTCGGCGTAGCACTTGTGTCAGCGATTGCGGTGGGGTCTGCGTCGGCGCAGACTCTGGTGGGTGTGAATACCAGGCTGGATCACACGCTTGATTCAACAAGCGCCGCATCGGGGCAGGTGGTGACGGCGAAGCTGGACGGAACGGTGACCACCGATGGAGTGAAACTACCGAAGGGCACAGAACTGATCGGTAAAGTGGCTGAAGTGAAGGCAGCGCAGAACGGCAGTGCGGCGAGCGTAAGCCTGGTGTTCACTTCGGCGAAGCTGAAGGACGGGAAAGAGATTCCGGTGAAGGCCACGTTGCTGGCGGCTTATCCGGAAAGTGCGGGCGACGCGGCAACGTATTCCGGGGACCTGATCGGGCCGGCACCCGCGCAGGTGGGCGGCGACAGCGCGTTCAATCAGCAGGCGGGAGCGCTGAGGAATGTTGCCATGAACAGCGCGGTGAAGAGCAGCGACTCGGGAACATTTCTGAGCGATGGAAACTTCAGGCTGCTGGCGGGGACGGTTCTGCAAGTCGGGATCGCTCCGGCCGGAGGGGTGAGCGGGGCGAACGCGGCCGAGTAAGCAGGGATAACGCTACCATCCTCTGAAAAATTGAAGGCCGTCCTGAGGGGCGGCCTTTTCGTTGGCGCGGAGATTGGGTTGCGCGGGCGAGCCCGGCTCAAACCTGCATGACTTCGACTTCTTTTTTCTTCGCCATCTCTTCCATTTTTTTGATTTCTTCGTCGGTGAGCTTCTGGATCTCGTCGAGGGAGCGCTTCTCTTCGTCTTCGGAGATTTTCTTGTCTTTGGAGGCTTTTTTGATGATGTCGTTGCCGTCGCGGCGGATGTTGCGGACGGCGGTGCGGTGATCCTCAAGGACGCGATGGAGGTGCTTGACGACTTCGCGGCGGCGCTCCTCGGTCATGGGCGGGACGGGGACGCGGACGATTTTGCCGTCGTTGTTGGGATTGAAGCCGAGGTCGGAGGTGCGGAGTGATTTTTCGATTTCGACGATGAGGCTTGTGTCCCAGGGCGTGATGACGATGAGGTTGGCGTCGGGGGTGGTGATCTGGCCGACCTGGTTGAGGGGGGTGGGGGTGCCGTAGTAATCGACCTTGACCTGGTCGAGCATGTGGATGGAGGCGCGGCCGGTGCGGATGGAGCCGAGGTTGGTCTGGAAATCGGTGACGGCTTTGTCCATGCGGGAGCGAAGCTGCGCGTAGTCGGATTTGAGAGCGGGAATGCCCGCCATAAAGGATGGCGCCATTGTGGTGGTCCTTACAAAAACAGGTTCAAAACAGGATTGTACGCGGGATTGGCGGGTTACATCACCACGCGGACGCCGGGTGGTGGTGCAGCAGCAGCCTGCGAGTTGGCTTGTTCGTGGGCGTGGTAGGAGCTGCGGACCAACGGGCCAGATTCGACGTGACGGAAGCCCATGGCTAACGCTTCGCGCTTCATGAAGGCGAACTCGTCGGGCGTGTAGTAGCGGGCGATGGGCAGGTGATCCTTCGACGGGCGCAGGTACTGGCCGATGGTGAGGACATTGACGCCGACCGAGGCGAGGTCGCGGTAGACCTGGAGGAGCTCGTGCATTTCTTCGCCGAGGCCGACCATGACGCCTGATTTTGTAACCGTGGCTGGATTAATTTCTTTGGCGAGCTGGAGGAGGCGGAGGGTGCGCTCGTAGCGGGCTCCGGAGCGGACGACGCGATAGAGGCGGGGGACGGATTCGGTGTTGTGGTTGAGGATTTCGGGGCGGGCATTGACGACGAGGCGGATGGCTTCTTCGTTGCCCTGAAAGTCGGGGATGAGGACTTCGACCTGGCAGCCGGGAGCCTGGCGGCGGATTTCGTCGATAACCATGACGAAGGCGCGGGCTCCTCCGATGATGTCGTCGTCGCGATTGACGCTGGTAATGACGGCGAATTTGAGGCCGAGGGCAGCGACGGCTTCAGCAACGCGACGGGGCTCGTCGAAGTCGATGGGGTCGGGGCGGCCTTTGGGGACGGCACAGAATCCGCAGCGGCGGGTGCAGAGGTTGCCGAGCATCATGAAGGTGGCGGTGCGGTGGTGCCAGCACTCGCCGATGTTGGGGCACTGCGCTGATTCGCAGACGGTGTGGAGGTTGAGAGAGCGGGCCAGCTTCTTGAGGTCGTGGTAGTTGTCGCCCATGGGGGCGCGGGCGCGGAGCCAGTCGGGCTTGGGTGCGGGGCGACGGGGCGCGAGGTCGATCTGGACCAGATCGGGCGAGGTGGCCATGAAGCTTTATTTTAGCGGAGCCGTGCACGGGCCTGGGGTTTCGGTGTGCTGGGCGCGCGTCCTAACGAGGGAGTTCTGCGCAGGAGGAAATTAGCGATGGCCAATCAAGACGAATCCAAAGGATACGGGTCGGATTTCAGTCGGGGACGGTGGTGGGATGGGTCCAGGGGTGGTCGGCGTCCGGGGAAGCGTGCAGAGCGATGTAGATGCCGGACGCGATGATGAGGACTGCGCCGAGGACGGTGGAGAGGGCCGGCTTTTGCCGCCAGACGAGGTAGGCCATGAGCGCTCCGGCGATCAGTTGCGTGTAGTGGAACTGGGAGACGTTGGCGGCGGTGGTGTGTTTGAGGGCGACGAAGAAACAGAGACTGCCGATGGCGCAGAGGAGTCCCATGGCGACGAGGAGCCCGGCGAGGCGGGCGGTGAGTGGCACGGCGTGAACGAGCATGAGCGCGAAGCCAATGACTGCCATCGCCATGCCTGAGAAGAAGGTGAGGCTCTCGGGGTTTTCGGTTTGGGTGAGAACGCGCGACCAGACCATGTTGACCGAGAAGCAGGCGACGCAGGCCATGCAGGCGGCGTAGCCGATCCAGTCGGCCTGGTGCGCAGAGCCCCAGGGATGGACGGCGATGACGACGCCTGTGAAGCCGGTGAGAATGGCGAGAGATTTTTTCCAGGTCAGAGGTTCGTGGAGGAAAACCGGCGAGAGCAGCGCGACGACGATGGGCGCGAGAAAGATGAGGATGTAGAAGGTCGTCAGCGTGAGGTGGCCGAGGGCGATGACCACGCAGAAGTTGTTGCCGAGGTCGAGGGCGCAGCGGAGGAGTTGCGGGCGAAGTTGGTGCGGCAGGAGAGCGCGGAGGTCACGGCGGGCGAGGGCACGGACAAACATGAAGAAGGCCATGAAGAGGCCGAGGAAGGCGAGGATTTCGTACGAGGGCAGGTGGGATTGGTTGACGAGCTTGATGGCGGTGTCGGTGAGGACCCAGAGGGTGAAGCCGGTGATGGCCAGGGTGATGGCCTGTAGGTGGGTGGGGGAGTGGGTCACCCTTGAAACGATACCGTGAACTCGACGCCTGAGTAGTTAACGCGGGGTATGAGTTGCCGGTTCGGTCCTGATTCGAGTTGGACCAGCCCGTAGCGTTCCATGGTTCGGAGCGTTCTGGAAAGATTCGAGGTTGCGCGCCCGGACGCTTTTGCCAGTTCGTGGAGAGATCTGGGTTGTTTTTTGAGAATGAGCCGCAGCAGGGATCGGTTTTGGTCGGAGAGGATCTGGGAAAGCGCCCCGAGCGATTCAAACCAGACTTTTGGCTCGTTTTTGGCAGGAACGTATTTGCCTTTCGCGATGGCCATTGTTCTCTTTTTGTAGGCTTGGCGGGAGGCGATGCGGATTTTGAGAGTGTTCATCGCGAAGGTTTCCTCTCTTTCAGAATGAGATCGACGTCGGTCCAGAAATCAGTGAGCAGGGTTGCTGCGTCTTTGTAG
>PMSS01000323.1 GCA_003167515.1 Acidobacterium sp.
TTCCGCTGGCGTTTCATCCTGACAACACGCCGCTGAGTCACCTGCCGCGCACGACGGGGCTCACCGATATTCGACAGATCGCCGTGGGGCGGCTGCTGCTCGACAATTTCCCGCACATCAAGGCGTACTGGCAGATGATGACGGCGAAGATTGCGCAGATCGCGTTGCGGTTTGGCGCCGATGATATTGACGGCACGGTGATCGAGGAGAAGATTTACCACGACGCTGGCGCGACGACTCCACAGGGGATGCGGCGGGATGAACTGATGCGGCTGATCACGGCTGCTGGGAGGGTTCCGGTGGAGCGGGACACGCTGTATCGGGCTGTGACTCGGACGGAAGAGAGCTTTACGGTCGCGGTATAGCGACAATCGCTCGGCAACTTCCTGCCTCAGGGAATCTCATAATCGTTAGGATTGGGACTTTCCCATGCCATGCTCTCCCTCATGGCCGACTCAAGCGTCGGGAACCATCCGCTATCCATCCCTATTCCCATGTGGTCACCCGATAGAAAGACGAGGCCCCAAGGATCGGAAGGACCAAATCCCTGGAGACAGTACGCAATCCCCGAGTTTGATGAGGGATGCTCCAGAACCGTCCAGCATGTGTAGCGCTCGCCGGATTTTCCATAATCCCAAGCGCGTTCGACCGGATAGGGAGAGACTAGAAGCTCGCGTATCCTATCGAGGACCGCGACATCGGTGATCCGCGAGAATTCGTCTTTCACAAGTGATGAGACGTCTGCCGCAGTGAGCACGATCGAAGTATGCCTGTTTGTTAGGCGACGCGCCAGTGCTTGACGAGCTTCTTGAGCCAGAGATTGCGGAAGGACACTTTGCAGGGTGTTCCTTCGATTTGTAATCCGAAGAAGTGCCGGGCCTGAAGCCCCCGGATTTTGCGGATCGCTATTCCCAGGCCTGAAGGCGAGGCCTTTCCCGTCGTGCCGCTGCGCGGCACAGGTGTAAACGCTGGTCCATTCGACTCTCGCCTGAATTGATTGTTGCGCCCAAACTGCGGGCGCAACGAACTCGGAAGGATCGCTCAGATGTCAGCTTTTCTTCTTTCCCGGGAGGATGATGGTGGTTCCGGCGAAACGCGAGGTCCATTCGCTTCGCTCAGGACGACAGAGTCTTTCTTTCCCGAGTAAATTTGCGGGGATTCCGGCAGAAGCGGGTAGGGATCAGAGCGGGCGTTCTTCGAAGGCTGAGGCGCCGACGGCGATGCAGTGGGTATTGCTGGAAACGGTGACGGGCGGCGGGGTGGGGATATCGGGAGCGGGAGGCTTGTTTGCGGCGTCTTTTGCGCGGCGTCTTTTGCGGACTTCGTTGGCGGCCACCAGGAAGAGCGAGACAAACGTCACCGCGAGCAGGGCGATCGCGGTGATGCCGTGGAGCTGTTCCATCTCTCCGTAGAGCAGCGCGAGTCCGCCCAGGACAAAGAAGAGATGCGCGCAGAAGACCTGCAGCGATGCTTTGCCGAGGGTGAGGAATGGCTCGCGCGCGACGACCACGCGGACGTACTTGCGCAGCCAGTAGAAGACGATCACGAAGGCCACGATGTTGACGACGCGCAGCGTGCCGATCTGCCATTTGTCGACGAGAACGCCCATCGACTGCTCGTTGAGGCGCGGCCCCAGCCATTCGTGGCGAACGCCGATAAAGAAGATGCAGACCACCGCGCTGAGCGCTATTCCCCAGCGCGGAACGAGTTTCAGCGGGACGTCGTGCTGAGCGGAGCGCGCGCCCAGCCACAAGCCGACAATCCAGACCATCTGCCAGGCGAAGAGGTTGAAGGCGCCGGTTTCCTGCAGGGGAATCTGAAGATGGGTGATGTGAACAACCCAGGAGTGAACGATGTCGCGCAGTCCGAACTGGGCGAGCAGCCAGATCAGCACGCTCGCCGCGAGTACGCTCCTCCATCCCAAACGCACCGCCGCGGAGAGAAATATGGGGGTAAGGAACAGGAAGAGCACGTACATCGGCAGGATGTCGAAGAGCGGGGGGCAATAGATCAGGAAGATCGATCCTGCGATAGCGACGCCGGGATGGTTCAGGTAAAAATTCAGCAAATTAGTGATGGCGGCGCGGTGCGCGTGTACGGCCCAGCTGGCAGCGACGGTAAACGCGAACGCCAGGAGGAACATGTGGTACGCGTACAGCTTCAGGGAGCGCTTCCACATTTGTGCGCGCACTCCGGCCGGATCTTCCATGGATTTGCGGATGTAGAGTCTGCCGATGAGCAGCGCCGAAAGGAAAACGAAACCCTCAGCGGAGGAAATGTAGCCGAAGGGCTGATTCACGAAGTCGCTGAAGCGGGTGGGGAGGTGGGTCAGCGTCATCCAGACGAGGAACAGGCCACGCAGGGCGTCGAGTTCGGGGAGCCGCCGAAGCTTGGGAAAATGCATGGGTCGTTTGCGCCCCTGAGTGAGGCGCTAAACAGTTAGACGACGCCGCCGCCAGGGGGTTGCGGCGATGACTGATCAGTAAGCGGCAATACCCGTAGCACTTTCCACTCCGGGGAGCAACAGCGCTCGCTGGGGACCCGGCTTTCTTTGCAGCGTCCTGCTGACAACAACGACGCGCTTGAGAAAACCTAATACGCTGCAATACCTGTAATACTTTGGCCGAGGATGAGCGTGTGGATGTCGTGGGTTCCCTCGTAGGTTTTGACGGACTCGAGGTTCATCATGTGGCGCATCACCGGGTAATCATCTGTGATGCCGCTCGCGCCCAGCACGTCACGGGCGAGACGCGCGCACTCGAGCGCCATCCACACATTGTTGCGCTTGGCCATGGAGATATGCTCGTGGCCGACTTTACCTTCGTCTTTAAGCCGGCCTACTTGCAGAACCAGCAACTGGGCCTTGGTAATCTCAGTGATCATCCAGGCCAGCTTTTCCTGCACCAGCTGGTGGCTGGCGATCGGTTGGTCGCGAAACTGCTTCCGGATCAGCGAATATTGGCGGGCCGTGTCGTAGCAGGACATTGCGGCGCCGACACCGCCCCAGGCAATGCCATAACGCGCCTGATTCAGGCACATCAGCGGCGATTTCAGGCCGTCGGATTTTGGGAGCAGATTCGCTGCGGGGATGCGCACGTCCTGGAGCGAAAGGCCTGACGTCACGGAGGCTCGCAGAGACCACTTGCCATGCACATCCCAGGCGCTGAAGCCGGGACGGTCGGTCTCGACCAGAAAGCCGCGGACTCTTCCCTCTTCGCCGGGTCCGTCTTCTCCGGCGTCTCCGTAGGTCTTCGCCCAGATCACGGCCACGTCGGAGATGCTGCCGGAGGTGATCCACATCTTTTCGCCGTTCAGGACGTACTCGTCGCCAACGCGGTCGGCACGGGTGCGCATTCCACCAGGATTTGACCCGTAGTCAGGTTCGGTGAGGCCGAAGCAGCCCAGCTTTTCGCCGGTGGCCATTTTCGGGAGCCAGTAGTCCTTTTGCTCGTCGGAACCAAAGGTGAAGATGGGATACATTACCAGCGCCGACTGCACGCTGACGAAGCTGCGGACGCCGGAGTCGCCGCGCTCGAACTCCTGCATGACGAGGCCATACTCAACGTTCGACATGCCGGCACAGCCGTATCCGTGAAGGTTGGCGCCGAAGAAGCCGAGCTGGCCCATCTGGGGGACCAGCTCCCGAGGGAAGCGGCCCTCGCGATTGCACTCTTCGATGATGGGAACGAGGTTGTCTTCGATGAATTGCCGCGCCGTATCGCGCGACAGGCGCTCGTCGTCGGTGAGCAGGCTGTCGAACGCGATAAAGTCGACGCCCTTGAAAGGGAAGGCCATAAGAGAGTTCACCCCAGAAGGGAGATCATATCGTTTCGAGGCCGCCAGGAGGAATCTGCGATTGAGGGCAAGGGGTTTGCGGCGCGAATGCGGCCGGTTTCCGACTAAGCAGGTTTGGCCGGCAGTTTACGAGAAAGCCGGAATAGGGGATGATGACAGGGAGTGGAAATGAGGACTCACCATGGCTGGCGATCTGCAACTCACCTGTAGCGACTGCGGGCAGGAGTTCACCTTTACGAGCGAGGACCAGGCGTTCTTCCAGGAACGCGGGTACTCGGCGCCCAAGCGCTGCAAACCGTGCCGTCAGGCAAAGAAGAACGAACAGGGAGGCGGCGGTGGTGGAGGATACCAGCGAGCCGAGTCCAGAGGAACAGCCGTTATCTGCTCCGGGTGCGGCCAACAGACGACGGTGCCCTTTGAACCGCGTGGCGATCGGCCGGTCTACTGCCGCGATTGCTATAACGCGCAGAAGGGCGGCGGCGCGGGTGCGGGGCGCGGCGCAAGCCGCAGCGGCGGCGGCGGCGGCCGCGGTCGCTACTAAGCGAAGCTGAGTTGCCGGAATGCCAGCGGCTACGAAGGCGGCTGTCGCATTCGTGTGCCTGCCGGGGAGTGCTGTCAGGTCTTATCGAGAAGACCCTTGACCGCGTGGTGGAGTTTGGCGGTGATCTGCTCCGGGGTTTCGTCCTGGGCAAAATGCAGTGGTTCACCGATGTGGACGGTTAGCCTGCCTGACCGGAACCAGCCTTTGCCGCGCTGTTTGAGTTCGCTCAAGCCCACGAGCGCTACCGGAACGACCGGCGTGCCCGATTCGCGCACCAGCAGACCGATGCCGGGACGGAAGGGTTGCAGCCCTGCGTCGGTCCGACGCCCTTCAGGAAACACCAGGACGTTGTAGCCCCGATCCAGCGCCTCGCCAGCGTGCTGGAACGAGCGGCGGAATCCTGCGCTGCGTGGCAGGGGGAAGACGTTGTAGAGGGCGGTGATCAGCAGCCAGGCAGCGGGACCCAGCACGTCGAGAAATGGGGTAACGGCGCGCCCCTCGGGTCCCACGTTGCGCATGTGGCGGAAGTCGCGGAGCATGTTGCCCGCCATGGCTGCGGCAACACGGCGGCGCATGGGTCCGGGCAGACCGTAGAGGATCAAGGGCACGTCGTAGGCCGTGACGTGATTGGCGATCAGCAGGACCGGACCTTCCGGCAGATGCGGTGGCCGCTCAGATTCGAGGCTCGCTGATCGCTCGACGCGCGGCTTGGCGAGGAGTCGCACCAGCGGCTGCGAGATCAGCTCGAGGTAAGCGATCCGCAGCAAGCGCACGGCCCACCACCACGGCCAGCGCGGATAGATGTCCTGCTCACCTGGTTTGCGTATTTCTTCGTCCGCACGCGCTGGCACTGTTTCGGGGGTCGTCGACGGAGCGCTGGATCCGGGGTTCTCGGGCCCAGTTGCCAGCACTGTTTCCATACCCAGCTCGCGGCGCAGATCTCCCAGAGTGACCACGCGCTCGACGGCCTCGTCGTCGAGGATCAAGCCGAGCCGTTGCTCCAGCTCCGACTGCAGTTGCACGCGGCCCAGGCTGTCGAGGCCCAGGTCTTCCGAGAGCCGGGCATCGTCGCCGGCGTTTTCTGGAGTGGCGTGGCTGACGGAGAGAATGAGGGCCAGCAGTGGATTGGAGGAAGCGCCATCGTTGGTCTCCGTCCGCTGGGCGTTCACCCACTCCGTCACTTTGGGACGGCGTACCTTGCCGGTAGACGTGCGCGGCAGGTCGAGCTCCGGCCAAAGCCGCCACTGGCGAATCTGCTGGAACTCCGCAAGCTGGCGGTTGGCGGCGACGACCGCGTCATGCGCCTGCTGCTTCGATCCTCGAAAGAGCAAGACGGCGACAGGCTCCGTTCCTGCTGTGGCCAATAGCGGAACAACCGCGGAGGCCTGGACGCCGGGTTGAGCGTTCAGTGCCGCTTCTACGTCCTCTGGGTGAATGTTGACGCCCGAGGGCGTGACGATCACCTGGCTCTTGCGGCCGACAAAATGAAGCTGCCCTTCCTCGTCGCTCTGCGCCAGGTCGCCGGTGGCGAGCCACTCCGATTCGTTCCGCTTCAACGCGCCGTGTTGCCAGGTAGCTCGCGACACCACGTCGCCGCGCACCAGAATCTCGCCCTCGTCAGTGATGCGCACTTCGCGTCCGGGCAGCACCCTGCCGATCGTCCCCTGGCCTGTTTTGAAGGGGTGATTCAGCGTGATGACTGCCGAGGTTTCGGTCATTCCGTAGCCCTGGACGAGCAGGAACGCTATGCTAGCCCAGAAGCCTTCGAGTTCGGGCGACAGGGCCGCTCCGCCACAGACGAAGGCCCAGAATCTGTACCCGAAGAGGTTATGAATTTTGCGGAATCGCCACCAGCGGCGCCAGAGCTGGATTCCAGCCGCACGCGCGATCCTATCCTCGAGCCGCGGATCGACCGCCAGCAGATGCGAGCGCAGCAAGTCCAGCACGCGCGGTACACAGCAGACCACGGCGATCTTCTCGCGATGGATGGTTTCGATGAGGCGCTGCGCCTGCAGGCGTGATTCAAAGTGAACCTGGGCACCGAGCAGCGGTGGAATCCATAACGCCATGAACTGGCCGAAGACGTGGCTGAGCGGGAGCGTGTGTAGAAAGTGCAGCGGGTGGAAGATACGCTCGTACTTCAGATACTTCTGTATCTCGCGCTCGATGGGGTCGACGCTCGCGAGCACGTTGCGGTGGGTGTGAACAATGCCCTTTGGCTCCGCGGTCGTGCCAGAGGTGAAGAGAATCTGAAACGGCGTATCGAGCGAGAGCCCAGGCTCGCGCAAACTGGATGTTGGGGGCGGAGCCAGCTTCCCGGCAAAATCTTCGAAGCTCAGTTTGGGCGGAATATCGGCCAATTCCGGCAACAGGGCAGCGTCGCCGACGACGAGGCGAGGCTTCGTGTCGGCGATCACGCGATTGGCGAAGTCGATCGCTCCCGCGGGGTCGAGCGGAACCGCGATGACGCCGCGCTGAACGCAGCCGAAGAAGGCGCCCATCCACTCGAGGCCGTTCTGGCCGCAGATCACGACGCGCTCTCCCATGGGAATGTCGCGGCGCATCAGCTCGGCGGCGAAGCGATCCGCGAGATGGGCGATCTGGTTCCAGGTCGAAACCACACGGCGGTTCCCGCGATGCGCAACGATGGCGCTTGCGTCGCCATGACGGCGAAAATCGTCAAGAAATGTGGCAAGGTCGGAGCGCATGGGAGATCAGCCGCCAGCGTTAGATTCCGCTTTCAGCTTACGCGCGCGCGAAATCGATGTACCCCTGTGCCGGGTCAGTTCGCACCAGTGTCACACGCAGTCTGTCGCCCACATCGACGCCCTGCTGCCCGCGCACCAGCATTCCATCCACGGGAGGCTTGAGCGTGCGAACGAACGAGCCGTGGTCGGTCACGCCCGTCACAATGGCGTCGAACGCCTGGCCGATGCGGCCGGCCATCGCCACCGCGGCGATACGCTTCTGCATCTCGCGCGAGATGCAGNNCGCTTCTGCATCTCGCGCGAGACTTTGCGCTCCGCATCCTCCATACGTGTGCACTGCGCGGCCACCGAGGCCAGCTCGTCGTCGGAATACGGCGACGGACGCCCAAGGATCATGGCCTTCAGGAGGCGCTGCATCACCAGATCGGCGTAGCGCCGGTTGGGCGCAGTCGAATGCGTGTAGTCCTGGACAGCGAGACCGAAATGCCCCTGCGGCGGCTCGCCAGGTTTTTCGAGCACGTACTCGCCAGGGCCAAGCAGCTTGATCACGGCCAGCGACAGGTCGGCGAAGTGATCCGGATCCTTCTTCTGCTGGTCGGACAAAAAATCATGCAGCGGCTTGGAATCGGGCGCGGCCGGCAGCTGCGTGCCTCTCTGCCTCGCCAGCTCCACAATACGGTCCCAGCGCTTCGGGGTCTTTACCACTCGGCGGATCGAGGAGAAATGCTTCGCTTCGAGCGTCCGCGCCAC
>PMSS01000099.1 GCA_003167515.1 Acidobacterium sp.
CCGAACGCCGCGTCATTGGCCGCGATTGAGGGAAATTACAACGCGATTCCGTCGCATCCATCGCTGCCGCTGGACGGCATCGAAGAGGCGCTGCGTGGAAAGGCCACCGTCGTCTACGCGCAGGGATCGGGCTACGTGGAAGAACTGCCGGTCGTGGCGCCGAGAACCGCGCTGCATCCCGCGGCGGGCTCGAAGGAATACGGCCTCAAGGGAGAATATTTCGGCAATCCGGATTTCTCCGGAACGCCGGCGCTGGTTCGCACCGATCCGCAAATTGATTTCGACTGGAACGGTGCGAAACCGGCGCCAGACGTGCCCGTTACAAACTACAGCGTGCGGTGGAGCGGAGTTTTCACTGCGCCTGCGCCCGGTAAGTACGAGCTGTCGATCCGCCAGGGCGGCTGCTATCGCTGCGGAAACCAGGAAACCTACGCGTTGTGGTTCGATGGCAAGCAAATTTACGACAGCACGCAGCATTCGTCGCCGAACCGGCGAGGACAACGCATGGCGCCGGTTGAAGTCGACATCGCCGATACCGGTGAGCACAGCATCCGCGTGGAGTACGTCTTCAAAGCGCCACTGCTGGGCTCGGGACTTTCGCTGGAATGGCGTGCCCCCGCGGATGCGCTGCGCAACGAAGCAGTCGAGGTCGCGAAAGACTCCGACGTAGTCCTCGCCTTCGTCGGCATTTCGCCGAACCTCGAAGGAGAAGAGATGCCGGTGCACATTGAAGGCTTTGCCGGCGGCGACCGCACCAACATAGATTTGCCAAAGACGCAGCGTGACCTCCTCGAAGCTCTCGGCGGAACCGGCAAGCCCGTCGTCGTAGTCCTGATGAGCGGCAGTGCCATCGCCATGAACTGGGCAAACGATCATGCCGTGGCTCTGCTCGAAGCATGGTACCCAGGCGAAGCCGGCGGCGAGGCCATCGCCGACGTCCTCACCGGCAAAGCGAACCCGTCGGGCCGGCTGCCTATCACCTTCTACGCCTCCGATGACCAGCTCCCGCCTTTCACCGACTACAGCATGAAAAACCGCACCTACCGCTACTTCTCGGGCGACCCCCTCTACCGCTTCGGCTATGGCCTCAGTTACACCACGTTTCGCTATTCGGATCTCAAGCTATCGTCGGAATCGCTACAAGCCGGCGAGCCATTGACCGCTGATGTCAAAATCACCAACGCCGGCAATCGTCCGGGCGATGAAGTAGCCCAGCTCTACTTGATTCCTCCATCGGACGGCGTTTACCCCCTGCGCAGCCTCGAAGGCTTCCAGCGCGTGCACCTCGCGCCGCACGCCAGCACCATCGTCCACTTCAAGCTCGACGCGCGCCAGCTGAGCGAGGTCGACGACAGCGGCCACCGCGCCGTTCGTGCAGGCGGCTACCAGGTCTTCGTGGCGGGCGCCTCACCCGCCGCGGATACGAGCACAGGCGGCGTCTCCACAAAGCTGTCGATTACAGGCTCGAAGGATCTGCCGGAATAAGCCGACCGGCTCGAACCCATCAGCTCGCGGAGGAAGCGCGCCTGCTCCGAAAAGCATCACGGAGCAGCGCCAGCCTGGCTTCGGCTTCCGGATCTTCCCTGAGCCGTTCCCAGCCTTCCTGGAACGTCGCAGTCAGGATTCCCAGGAAGAGCCCCGCGACCGTCGCGGCGATGATGATCAGACCACGCCTCGGGAACGATTTGCGGTCCGGAGGAATCGCTGGATCGACGACCTGAACCACCGCACCCTCCTTTGCCTCATCGAGCTTCGCGACCTCGAACTGTTTCGCCAGAATATCGAAGATCGTCTCGTAATACTTCACATCGCGCAGCTTGCGCACATACTCGAGACCCGCTTCCGGCACCTTCCCCTTCGGCACAATCAGCGAGTTTGCCGTGTCCTCGGATCCACCCAGCTTTGCCAGCTGACCGCGCAGGCTCTCCAGCTCCTGCTCGGCTTCAACCAGCTGTGCGTTCTCTCCCGTCGCATACGTCTGCATGGCCTGAATCTGTACCTCTTTTGCCGCCACCTGGGCGCGCAGGCCGGCCGCTGACTCGATCAGAGCGCGGGCCTGGCTATCCAGCTCAATCAGCCCTGTGGATTGCTCCGTTTCCTTCAGACCCTCTTCCGCATTCGCAAGGTTGTCCTTCGCCTGTATCAGCTGCTTCTCGAAAAACAGCCGCCGCTGCGAGGCTTCCGTGATGGCGAGCGTCTGCGACAATTCCTGGAAGTGCTGCACATACCCGTTCGCCAGTTGCGCCGCGCGCGCCGGGTTGCGAGCTTCCACCGACACGCGGATCAGGCCGTCCTTTCCCGCACCGTCCACCGACGCATGACGCTCGAATGCCCTCCGCGCATCGGATACGAGCCGCTTGTGGTACTCCCCCTGCAGCTCGTAGTCCCGGATCATGCTGTCTTCAACCCTCTCGCTCCGCATCATCGACACATACATCTCGTTGGGGCTCTTGATCCCCAGGCCTCCGCCGGCCAGTGCAGCCACCGCTCCCAGATTGCCAAGCTCTGATGCGAGCGCCGAACCCAAAGAGGAACTCTGCTGCGGCGGCAGCACCAGCACCGTCGCCGTGTACCACTTCGGCAGCAGAAAAGAAACGACCAGCGCCACGATCGCGCACCCCGCCGTGACCACCAGAATGGTGCGCCGCCGTTGCGCCAGCACCAGCACCAGATCGAACAGATGGATTTCCATCTCGGCTTTTTTGCCCGGACGAGGCGCAGGCGTCAGATCGCCCGTAGTCTCTCTCAGCTCGGAATAGTGTGTTTCTGTTGCCATGAATTCGGCCGGGTCCCTGAGGACGGCGCGCAATAACCGTATCTTACAGGTTGGATGCCCGCTGGTTCGGTTACTGAATCACGCTGAGTGCCGCAGCCCCTAAAGCAAACTGCGAGAACATCTGCGAATAGTCAAGAATGCCGCGCAGCGCCGAAGGCTTTAAGGTCTTCTCCGGGACCACGATCGAATCGCCCGGATTCATCGGCAGGTTCTCGAACTCGTTGCCCCAGATCCCGCTCTCGGCTTCGCGGCTGATCACCGATCCATCCGCCCGGATGATAAAAATGTGCTTCCTGTCGGCGTCACGATTCGGTCCCCCCGCCAGATGGAGATAGGTGCCCGCCCGCCGCACCGCCTCATACAAGAATGAATTCTGGTCGTAAACGGCGCCCACTACGTTCACACTGGCCGGCACCGAAGGAACAGTGAAACGATCCCCATCTTCGAGCGCGATATCCGGCAGGACGTCAAGCCCGCTGCTGCCCGCCTTGAATTCCAGCACAATTCGGCCCGTGGCGCGCATCTGGCGAAGTCGCGCTACCAGCTGCTGCTCGCTGTTCTGCGCCGCCGCGCCGCTGGCCAGATCCTGCGCGGAACTCCCCGGTGCCGAGGCCAGCGCCAGATTGCCTCGCTGCATCTGCATCTCCAGCGTCTGAACGTATTCATCCAGTCTGCGCTGCTGAATCACGCGCGTCGACTCGCGTGTGAACTCGGAACCGTAAAGATAAGCAGCCGACGTCAGTCCACCGGCCCGCTGCACCAGATCGCGAAAGGTTTCCCCGGCCTGTACCGTGTAGACGCCCGCGTGCACGAACTCGCCCTCAAGATGGATAAATTTGGTCTGCTGCGCGATGGGAACGCGGATGTCTCCCTGCGAAAAGATGGAGACGACATCGCCGGGCTCGAGCGCCAGATCCTGCGCAGCATCATGCTGCAGCACCAGCCGTCCGAGGTCGAAGGGGAGCAGAGTCGCTTTCAGCGTGGCCGGATCGAGCCGTTCGACGACCGCATAGTCCCAGTCGATTTCCGGCGCAACCGGCCCAACGTCGGTCCGCGTAGTCGAAGGTGCCCCGGCCCCGTACCCCAATTGCCCGGTCGCCAGGGTTGCGCTGCCCGCGCGCTGCGCAGCTGTGAGGTCCCTCGAAGCCCCATTCATCGCGCCAGGGAAGCCAGCCTCGCCGCCGGAATTCTCGCCCGGATTCGCCTGGTTGTAGCTCTGGCTGTAGTTCTGATCGGGGTAATTCTGTTGCCCCTGGCCTGCCGTCGTGTCATTGGTTGACCCCTGCCCTTCGGGAACCGCCGACCCGCTGTTGGCGTGCGGCTCGATCAATTGCCGCCGCGGCAGCTCCATGGGCGTCGAGGGCTGTCGAAGATTCGGGAAGCTCTGCAGCGGTTCGAATTCAGGGGCAGGCAGTCCGAGCTGGGCGCGCTTCCACCAGTAGTTGCGGGTGATCAGCGATTCTTTATCCGGGATCAGCTCGCTCACCCGCATCCCGGCGTGCCAGGCAAAGCGACCCTGGTTCGCGGTATTACCGCGTAGCGTTACGGTCTTCTGATACTGCGCGACGATGGAGAACACGCGGATGAGATCCCCATCGGCGAGGGCGGTCGCCAGACCTGCCTGGTCCCACCCCACCTCCATCGTGGAACGATCGCGATGTTCGTCGATGCGCTCGATCGACAAACGCGCCTCGGCAGCTACAACCGAAGCGCCGCCGCCATCGGCGAGCAGATCCGCAAGCGACTCGCCAGCGCGCAACTCATAGATCGCGGGCTTCCTCACGCTGCCGGTCAGCGCCACCTGCGGGCCCACCGGCGGGATGAAAAGCACATCGCCGTTCTGTAGCATTGCGTCTTTCGACTTATCACCGTGGATGAGCAGAGAGTAAAGGTCAAAATCGGTTACTATCGTACCGCCTCGGCGCAACTCGATATGACGGAAGGATCCCGCGGACGAGGGGCCGCCGCCCGCGAACAGCGCGTCCACCAGGGTACTGAGGGAGCTCACCGTGTACATGCCCGGACGCCGGGCTTCCCCCGCCAGATACACCTGTATCGCTCGGATCTGCCCGATATCCGTGGTCAGATCGAAGTTGCGGTAAACCCTCCCAACCGCCGAACGAAGGTGCGCATCGAGCGCGGAGAACGGGATTCCCGCCACATGGACCGGCCCGATCTGCGGCAGGTAAATCTCTCCCTCTCGATCCACCCGGTCGTCAGCCCGGAAATTCACCTGGCCCCAGACCCGGATAAGCAATTCGTCGCCCGGGCCGATAACGTAATCGGGAGGCACGGGCACCAAATCCAGCGGCGCGAACGTCGAGGGAACCTGGCGAAACAGGTTCGCTCCATAGATAGGGAGAACCTGGCCGGTCGTCGAGGCCACGAACTTCTGGAATTCCGTCAGCGGCTCAGGAGGCTGTGTTTGCTGGGTCTGCGGCCGGTTAGACGGTTGGCGCCCGAGGTTCTCGTTGTCCGTGTAGTTGAAATTCAGAGACGGCTGCATTCCGTTTTGCCCGGGCTGGGTCGTCGGATTCGGAGGAGACAGGGGAGTCTGATTCTGGCCCTGTGCGGAGCATTGTGACGAACTCGCCAAAAGCGGATCGGAGCAGTCGGGGTTGGATGACGGACTTTGCGAACTGCCCGGAAGGTTGTCCTGTGCCAACGCCTGCAGCGCCACAGTAAGGCACGAGGCCACGAAGAACGAGGCGAGTTGCTTGGTCATACGAAGGTAACGCACGAAGCGGACAGCGAACCCGAAACCCGCTGCGAAGTGTCTCGTTTTATTGATTCGTGCGTGGCATTTCCCTGTGGTAACAGTCTAGCACGGTGCCGACTGATCTATCGGGATACGTATACCTTTGGGGGATTGAGGTGACCATTTCGGGAGGGTTATTGTCGTAATGACCATATTGTGACATTGGTGCACAGTTGCCCAAAAATGATCCTTGATTGCTTTGCTTCCCTGGTATACTGCAAGCCAGAACACATACCTATAAAGTTCACAGATTAGTAACAAGGGTAATCATTCATACATAAAACAGCCCGCCGGTGATGTTGATCCAATTTCCTTAGATGTGCGCACGTCGAGAACGCCAAAGTCGTTGTGATGGGTGGGATGAGCTCTCTTTCATTCGATAATATTTTTCCTTCGGACAAAACCGATCGAACAGATGGTGTATCGCACGTAAACTCTGTCGGTCGAACTCCCCGATTACACACTTCGCATAGCGAGGCGCAGAGTGCTGTCGTTTCCAGTGCTGTCCTTTCCAGCGCTCTCCTTTCCTCAAAACGCACCGTAGGCGATGCAAGTCCCTGGGCCCTTTCCGGCCCACGCCGGACATTGGACTTCACCGTCGCTGCCCTGGCTCTCATCGTCTTCCTGCCGGTGATGGCCTTTACCGCCGCTCTGGTGCGTCTCGGTTCCCCAGGACCCATATTCTTCCGCCAAAAACGCATGGGCCGCCACGGCAGGGAATTCACCCTCTTCAAGTTCCGTTCCATGTGCCCCAAAAAGGGTAGCAACTCCTCCATCACCGTCAGCGGCGATGCGCGCATCACCCCGGTCGGTGCACTGTTGCGCCGCTACAAGCTCGATGAGCTGCCTCAATTCTGGAACGTCCTCCGTGGCGATATGTGCCTCGTCGGACCACGTCCCAAATTGCCCCACCACGAGGCATTGCACATGGCCTGCCGCCCCGGCATTACCGGCGCCGCCACCCTGGCCTTCCGCAAAGAAGAGGAGTTCCTCTCCGAGATTCCCGAAGATCAGCTCGAAACCTTCTACGAGTTGTTCGTGAAGCCGGCCAAAGCCCATCTCGACCTCGAATACATGCGCACTGCTTCATTCAGCAGCGACCTTGAGATCGTCTGGCGTACCGCGACCGCTTGCCTCTTTTCTGCGGACGATTCCCTTGCCGAATCCGCCGAGGTCATCACCCAGTATGAGTCGACGCGGTCGGCAGCGCCCGAGGGCAAATACTCCTCAATTTCCATCGGCCACCTGATCGCAGCACAGAGAACCTATTCATCCGGCCTGAACCAGGAGCTCTAGCCTGCGGATTCCCGGAGATCGACCCGGTAACGCCCCGCCGTGCCTCGGCCACCTGAGATTCCCCCGAACACCAGCCGCATAGCGATTTCAATCTCCCTTTCCCAACGTGACCTTCGTTGGGTACGAGAGGCACCTGCCACTGACAAAAGTAATGTGCTGCGCTTCGCCGTGCCCCGCAATAATGAGCACATCTCGGCGGCGCAACCCGCGCGTTTGACTGTCTTCGCGGGGGAGCCCCGAGTGCTTGAGCGCGATAGCAATCGCACGGTAAGAGTTTTTGGGCCGACTACCTCCGGCGCGTGGGTTGCGGAGAGGCGTCACTTTGGCGTCAGGAGAACACTGGACCGCCAGCTCATCCGCCGGCGATCGAAAGATTCGCAGTGCCGTAATCCTCGCAATGGGGCTCTTTTGTGCCGCTGCACTGACCACCAGCCGATCGGCTGCCTCTGCACAGCAGCCGGTACCAACGCCCCAGATGCTCCGGGCCCAGGCACAAGCACCAGGCGCCGCCCCGGCAGGCCCGCCCCTCACCACAACGTGGCAACCCGTCGGTCCGGACCAGGTCAACACCTCCGCGTGGAACCTCGTCACCGGAGAAGTGACCAGCCTTGCCGCCGACCCCTCCGACTCTTCCGGGAACACCCTCTACGTCGGAACCGGGGGCGGTGGCGTCTGGAAATCCACCAACGCCGCCGGAAGCGTGGGCGGCGCGAGCTTCATCCCGCTCACCGACACGCTCAGCGTCTGGTCCTCGTCCTCGGCACCCATGACCTCGCTCAGCATCGGGGCCGTGACGGTCCAGCCCGGTGGAACCGGCGTCATTCTCGCAGGCACCGGCGATCCCAACAACGCAACCAGCTCCTGGTACGGTGCCGGCATCCTCCGCTCTGCCGACGGAGGCAATACCTGGACCCTGATTCACGCCACCTCGGCGAGCCTCTCCTATTCCGGCATCATCTACAGCTTTTACGGCAGCGCATTCGCCGGGTTCGCCTGGAGCACCACCACTCCCAATCTGGTCGTCGCAGCAGTCACGGAGTCGGGATACGAGGCGACCGTCGACACGTCGCCGAGTGCCCAGAGCATGCTCGGGCTCTACTATTCGCCGGACGCCGGCCTCAGCTGGCAATTGGCCACCATCGAAGATGGCTCGCAGCAGATAGTCCAGGGGCCTGACCGGCTCTCCAGCTCCGGCGGAAATCCGGCAACCGCCGTGGTGTGGAATCCCATCCGCCAGCGCTTCTACGCCGCCGTTCGCTTTCACGGCTACTACGAGTCCTCCGACGGCATGACCTGGACACGGCTCGCCAACCAGCCTGGCGTCAATCTGACGACGAGCATGTGCCCCACCAATCCCAGCCAACTCGGCTCGCAAGCCTGTCCCATCTTCCGCGGCGCGCTTGCGGCTCAGCCTGCGACGGGCGATATGTTCGCGCTGACGGTGGACGAGAACAACATCGACCAGGGCCTCTGGCGCGACGTCTGCCAACTCACCTCGGAGTCGTGTGCGTCCTCCACGGTGCACTTCGCAACGCGGATTCCCGACCACCCCCTCGAAACCCAGGCCGGCGGACCCATCGCCCAGGCGGATTACGATCTCTGGCTCGCGGCCGTGCCCTCCCAACAGGACACCCTGCTCTTCGCCGGCACAGCGGACATCTGGAAGTGCAGTCTGGCCAACAGCTGTGTCTGGCGCAACACCACCAATACCCAAACCTGCGCCGCAGCACACGTCGCACCCGCGCAGCACGCCGTCGATTCCACCTTCGGCGCCCACGGACTGCTCTATTTCGGCAACGATGGCGGACTCTGGCGCTCCACCGACAGCGTGAACCAGCAGGCGCCCGCTTGTTCCACCGATGACGCCACCCATTTTCAGAATCTCAACGCCGGCCTCGGTTCCCTGGCCCAGGTCGAGGCCTTCAGCGAGGATCCAACCACCCCATCGACATGGCTTGCTGCTCTCGGCCACCTCGGAACCGTAGCTCCCGGCCCCACCGCATCCGCCTGGAACCAGGTCCTCAACGGCGACGGCGATGGCGCCGCCATCGATCCCTCCAATTCTGAAAACTGGTATGCCACTTCCGAGTTCGGCGTGGGCATCAACCGATGTACGCAAGGCAACGCCTGCAACCTGGCTGGCTTCGGCAACGTCGCGATCGGCGAATCCCAGATCGAGAACGATTACCAATCCATCCCTGCGCCATGGATCCTCGACCCCGAAAACACCGCCAACATCATCATCGGCACCTGCCGCCTGTGGCGAGGCCCTGCCACCGGTGCCGGATGGAGCCAGCTTAATCTCCTCAGCACCATGCTCGACGACGATCAGGAACCCTCCTGCGACGGAAACGCCGAGATTCGTTCGCTCGCCGCAGCCCCCATCGCTTCCGCATCCCCCACCGCGTCCACATCCTCAGCGGCTTCCGAACAGCTGTACGCTGGCATCGCCGGTGCCTACGACGGCGGAGGACTCATCCCCGGCCACATCTTCACCGCCGCCATCGACAGCGCCTCAGAAGCTTCGAACACGAAATGGATCGACCGGTACGCTTCGCCGGTGACGAACGGCGGTGCGGGCGGGATGCAGTTCGATCCGGGAGGATACGGTATCTCAAGCATCTATCCCGACCCGCACGACCCGACCGGCCAAACGGTTTATGCCACCATCCAGGGGCTCTCCAGCACCGCAAGCTACTTGCCCCTGGTCTATCGTTCCACCGATGCCGGCGCGCACTGGACCGACATCACCGCGAATCTTCCTTTCGTCCCCGCCAACAGCGTCACCGTCGATCCCAACAACGCGAACATCGTCTACGTCGCTCTCGACACCGGTGTGTATGTCGCGCAGAACGTCGCCAGCTGTGCCTCGAGCAGCGGAGCCTGTTGGAATGTTTACGGCAGCGGATTGCCGAATGCGCCAGTCATCAGCCTGATGACTTACAACAATGCAGCCACACAAACGCTGCGCGCTGCCACCTGGGGCCGCGGCATCTGGCAGGTCAATCTCCTCACCGCGGGTATTGCTCCCACCGCGACCACCATTTCGCCCACGTCTCTCACCTTCGCCGCACAGCAGGTGCAGTCTGTGAGCGCCGCCCAGACCATCACTATCGGGAACACCGGCACCCTGGACTTGAACATCTCAAGCATCTCCCTCACCGGAGACTTCACCGAGACCGACAACTGCAGTGGCCAACCTGTCGCCCCCGCCGCAACCTGCCAGATCGGCGTGACATTCGATCCCTCCCAGAGCGGCGCACGAACCTGCCTGATGACCATCTTCGGCAACGTCACCGGGGGCCAGATAACCGTGTCGCTTTCCGGAACCGCGATAGCCGCCGGAACCATCGTACTAACGCCGTCGGCGCTCAGTTTCCCCGCGACTGCGATCGGCTCTCCGTCAGCTCCACTCTTCCTCACCGTCGCTAACACCGGTGGTGAGTCCGTGAACCTGACTGGAGAAACGATCACCAGTGACTTCGCCATCTCCACCAATACCTGCGGCAAATCTCTCGCCAGCCAATACAGCTGCACCCTCGGCGTCGTCTTTACACCCACCGCCGCCGGCGCCCGCAGCGGCGTGCTCACCGTTACCGACGCCATCGGCACGCAAACCACCCCGCTCTCCGGCACCGGACAGGCCCCGGCCACCGACGGCCTTGCACCCACGTCGCTTAGCTTCGCGGGGCAGCAGGTAGGCACCACCAGCGCGCCCCAGCAGGTCACCCTCACGAACAGTGGCGACCAGCCGCTCACCAGCATTGCCGCAACCGCCACCGGCGACTTCACAGCCGTCAATAATTGCGGAACGCTCCTCCAGGCACACGCGACCTGCGCCATCGCAGTCTCTTACGTTCCCACCATTGTCGGCGCAGAGTCGGGCACCCTCACCGTCACCGACGAGTTTCGCACCCAGAAAATTCCTTTCGCCGGTACGGGGATCGCCCCGCCAGGCGTTTCCGCCACGCCGAAATCGATCGACTTTGGCGGCTACGCAGTCGCGACCACCAGCACCCCACAAACCGTGACCATCACCAACAGCGGCGGATACGCTCTCACCAGCCTCACCTCGGTTGTGACCACCGGCTTCACCCTCGCCAGCAACAACTGTCCCTCGACGCTGCCGGCCGCGGCGACGTGCCAGCTTGGCATCAGCTTTTCTCCGGCCGCCGCGGGAGCCGCTACCGGAACCCTCACCATCTCTGCCTCCAACCTGACCGCCCCCCTCACCGTCGCGCTCTCCGGGCAAGGCGACGACTTCAGCATGGCCATCGGCGGATCGTCCTCAGCCATCGTCACCAGCGGGGAAACCGCAACCTTCGCCCTTCAGCTCGAAGGGCTCGGCGGAACCGCGGGCACTGTGGCCCTGACCTGCACCGGCGCTCCACAAAATTCGACCTGCTCTCTCAACCCCACCACCATGGCCGTCACCGGCCTCAACACCTCCAGCGTCACCGCAACCCTCGCCACCGGAGTCGCGTCACCTTCCACCTCCTCCGCCTTGCGCCGCGATCCGAACTGGCGAGATCCGAATCGCCGCGACCCCAATTTCCATGTTCGGGACTGGAAGACAGCCGCCCCCTTGCTGGCCCTCGCATTCCCGCTGTGGTGTGCCGGCTTTCGTCGCCGCCCAGGGCGACACGCCCGACCGCCTGCTAGACGGATGATTTTCCTCGCAACCGTATTGCTGATCATCGCCGGGTGCGGCGTGGCGGCCAGCTCCGGCTCGGGCTCCGGCTCCGGAGGAGGAGGTTCGGATGGTGGAGGAGGTTCAGGTTCAGGAGGAACACAAAACCAGACCCCCTCCGGGACCTACACCATCACCGTCACCGGAGTCATGTCGAACATCACGCACACCGTGCAGATAAACCTGACGGTTCAATAAGCCAGCTCAATAAGCCAGCTCAGTAGGTCGGCTCAACAGACCGGCGCAAAGGGAAAAGGCCGCCCAACCGGAGCGGCCCCTGATCCTTCTCGTGAACTGTCCCTGAGGTTCGCTAAAGAACTGTTCTTTGCTTTGTATCAGGGCACGATTCAAGGCTCCATTGAAGACAAATAAGTTGCCGATTCTTAAATGCTCTGGAAGCCCTGGAAGCACAGGCTGGCCGCACAAAAACGCACAAATTTCGGCACAGAACGGCTGCGTGCCGACAGCCGAAAACTTCCGGATGGCCGACAATTCTCCGGGAACACCGTCAATGTGCGCGTTGGCCTGATGTCGTTATTTGAAGCGGAGGCTCCTGGATCGCTACTGCTGGATCTGCAGGACGATTTTGCCGGGCTTGTGCGGGGCTCCCGCGAGCATCTGGTACGCGGTTTGCGCGTCTTCGAGCGGAAGAATGGAGCCGACACGCGGTGTGATGCGTCGCTCCTCAAACAGGGTCGTTAGCGTGCGCAGACGTGCCGCAGTCACCTCTGCGTAGAAGAAGATGGGCTGCACATCGGCGCGTTGTGGGAGTGGTTGTGAAGAGACTATCGTAACCAGCTTGCCGCCCGGCTTAAGCGCAGGAAGGCAGAGCTCGAGTATGCTGCCGCCGACGCAGTCGAGAATGGCATCAACCCGCGGCAGGTGCTTCCCAAACCGCGGTGTGGATGAGTCGACAATGCCTTGCGCCCCGAGAGAGCGCAGCAGCGGCTCATCTTTTGCATGCGCTATTGCAACCACGCGCACACCAGCGTCGACCGCCATCTGCACCGCATACGCCCCCACGTTGCCTGCAGCCCCGGGGATCATCACAGTTTCGCCGCGTTTCGCCTGCGCATATTCAAACAGCATCTGCCATGCGGCCACCGCGATCACGGGGGCAGATGCAGCCTCGACGAAGTCGAGCAATCTCGGCTTGAGTGCGATCATCCCCGCTGCAGCGACGGCGTACTCGGCCTGTGCTCCGCAGAACTGCGGATTTGTGACGCCATAGATCTGGTGGCCGCTCGCGAACCCGCTTACGCCCCTGCCAACAGCTTCTACGACACCGGAGAGGTCTGAGCCGAGCGTCAGGGGTGGCTGCGGGCTAACCTTGCTCAGGCCCTCGCGGATGAGCGCATCCCACGGCGCAACCCCAGCAGCTGCCACCCGCACCAGCACCTCCTGCTCGCCGGGCGTGGGCACGGGCACATCCNNATCCTCTACTACAACCGCTTCGGACCCGCCGAACCGGCGAATTCGCACTGCCTTCACCCCATCACCTCAAAGGAGCTTCAGCAACGTATCCATTATCGCCAATGCGCACATTGAGACCTGGTAGGGCAAGCTGCGTGTTCCCGGGAGCATCACCGGCCATGCGGAAGTTTCGGCTCCAGGGAATCCGTACACACCGCCCCCGCGGTCAGGCACCGCGCAAAATCCGCACAAGAATTTTTCAGCGGCCCCTTTACCCTAACAACTTCGAATTGAGTGAGGGAATGGCTCTTGTATCAGGACACGACTCACGCCTTAGGAAAAAACAACCCACAGAACCAAGCCCACACCCAACCCAGCAAAGCCGCAACCCAGCCCGAACTAACCCACCCAGTGCCAAACTAACCCCACCCAGCGCCAAACAAACCCCACCCCACCCCAACAAACCCAACCCCACC
>PMSS01000318.1 GCA_003167515.1 Acidobacterium sp.
TCCAGTCGCGCGTGAAGCGGCAAATGGAGCGGGCGCAGAAAGAGTACTACCTCAACGAGAAGATTAAGGCGATCCAGAAAGAGCTGGGACGCGGCGAGAAAAGCGAATTTGACGAGCTGAAGAAGAAGATTGAAACGTCCGGCATGCCCAAGGACGTTTTCGAGAAAGCGACGCAGGAGCTGAAGAAGCTGGAAGCTATGCCGCCGATGTCAGCCGAGTCAACCGTGTCGCGCAATTATCTCGACTGGCTGCTGGCGGTGCCGTGGAGAAAGAAGTCGAAGGAAACGCGCAGCATCGATCATGCGGAGAAGGTGCTGAACGCGGATCACTACGGCCTCGAGAAGATCAAGGAGCGGATCCTGGAGTTCCTGGCCGTGCGCCAGCTGGTGAAGAATCCCAAGGGTTCGATTCTGTGCTTCGTCGGTCCTCCAGGCGTGGGAAAGACGTCGCTGGGTATGTCGATTGCGAAAGCCACGGGCCGGAAGTTTGTGCGCATGTCGCTCGGCGGCATTCGCGACGAGGCGGAGATTCGTGGGCATCGGCGGACGTACATCGGAGCGCTGCCGGGGCAGATTATCCAGTCGATGAAAAAAGCCGGGACTCGCAACCCTGTGTTCATGCTGGATGAAGTCGACAAAATGGCTTCGGACTTTCGCGGCGATCCATCGTCGGCTCTGCTGGAAGTGCTCGATCCGGAGCAGAACCACAGCTTCCAGGATCATTACCTCGACGTTGAGTACGACCTTTCGCAGGTTCTGTTCGTGGCGACAGCGAACGTGCTGCACACCATCCCAGCTGCGTTGCAGGATCGCATGGAAGTGCTTCGACTGCACGGCTACACGGAAGTGGAAAAGCTGGAAATCGCGAAGCAATACCTGGTCAAGAAGCAGCGGGACAACACAGGTCTGACCGAAAAGAATATTGCGTTCACCGATGCGGCGCTGGCGGACATGATCCGCAGCTACACGCGCGAGGCGGGAGTACGCAACCTTGAGCGCGAGATCGGAAACGTGTGCCGGAAAGTGGCGCGGCGTGTCGTGAAGAACGGGGCGAAACATAAAGAGACGCTGACGCCGGAGAATCTGGCGGACGTTCTCGGCGTTCCAAAGTTTCGCGACTCTCAGGTTCACGAAAAGAGCGAGATTGGCTTGGTCAACGGCTTGGCCTGGACCGAAGTCGGCGGCAGCATCCTGCAGACCGAAGTGCAGGTGCTGGACGGCAAAGGCAAGCTGACAACCACCGGGCAACTAGGCGACGTGATGCAGGAGTCGGCACAAGCTGCCCTCTCGTATGTGCGAAGCCGGGCGCAGCATCTGGGGCTGCCGCGGGACTTTTATCGCAACGTCGACATTCACATTCATGTACCCGAAGGGGCGATTCCGAAGGACGGGCCCTCGGCCGGTATTACTCTGGCAACGGCGCTGGCCAGCGCTTTGGCACGGATTCCGGTGCGGCGCGATCTGGCGATGACCGGCGAAGTGACGCTGCGCGGCAAGGTGCTGGCGATCGGCGGGTTGAAGGAAAAGCTGCTGGCAGCCCATCGCGCGGGTATCTTCGAGGCGATTCTGCCGGAGGACAATCGCAAAGACCTGCCGGATATTCCGGAGAATTTGAGAAACGCGATGAAACTCAACTTCGTCGATACGATGGACGAAGTTCTGAAGATCGCGCTCGAAGGACCGTTGCCGGAGCTGCATGAAGAAACACCGAATGTGCTGGAACCGGGCGTTCTGAACGTGCCGTCGGCGCCGGAGCAAAGGCCGCACCAGTAAAACAGCCTGTAGGCGGTAGCCGGGAGCCAGTAGCTGGGAGCCGGGTTTGATCTATTGCGGCGAATTGGCTGCGTCTGCCGGGAAGCGGCTTCGGGACTGCTCTCAAAGCCAAGGTTCAAGAGAGACTTCACCGGCGCGCACCCAGAGGGTGGCTCCGGCGTTGTCTGTGTGCCATCCTTTGAGATCGAAATCCTTTCCAGCCTGAACCATATCGAAGCCAATCGGACCGAAGGTCAGAGGGCGGCTGGGTTTGCAGACCTTTGGTCTGTCGGACGCTTCATAAAAGTCGGCCTCGCCCCTACCGACGACCTTTGCGTGACCGTCGCGGTCGGCTAAGACTGCGGTCTGTTCGTCGACTCCGATGGCGCGGATACGATCTGCTTTCCCCGAGGCGAGGATGCGGGCCATGAAGACGAGCAGACGGCCTTCGCGGTGGCGTGTGTCGAAGTGCGAGTCGGTGATGATGCCGTGCAGGATGGGAATCCCAAGCAGATCCGGTGCGATGACCACCTGGTGGTTGAACGGGTCGGCGAGGGCCGCGTCCGAAGTGAGATCGGGGCCGTCGGGCGGATCGTTTTGCGCGGAGTAGATGTACCGGCCGAGAACAGCGAGGCCGGCGCTGGTTCCTCCGACAGGGATGCCTCGTTTAACGGCAGAGCGCAAGGCCGTTTCGACCGGAGTTCCCGCCCAGAAGTTGATGTACCCGGCCTGATCGCCGCCGGCGATGAAGATGACGGCGGCATTTGTAATCGTCTCAGTGACAAATGGAGCGCCAGCGGCTGAACGATCTGGAATGATCAGGGTGGCAACTGAGTTGAGATGGCAGAGCCCCTGGATGTAAGGATTGTAAGCATCGGTTCCGGCGGCGCGAAGCACCAGAAAATCGCCACCGTCGGCGTGATCGCAGAGCCATCGGAAAGCCTCGTCGAGATCGGTGCCTCCACCCATCAGCGCGTATCCGGCATGCGGGTGGACGTGGACCGTCGAGTTCGAACCTACCCGGAAGTAGCGGTAGGTCGGGTTCGGCGATGCTGCGCTGGGCGCAGGCGCCAGCGTCGATTGCGGTTGGGCCAGGGTTGCGAGAGCCGCATTGAGCAACAGGCAGAGCCACTTCATAGGTTGGCGAGGGCCTGATCGAGATCGTTGAGGATGTCATCGACGTCTTCGATGCCGACGGAAATGCGGACCAGACCCTCGGTGATGCCGATGCGCTCACGCTCCTCCTGGCTGAGGGCGGCGTGGGTGGTGGTGGCGGAGTGGGAGATAAGGGACTCGACGCCGCCGAGGGACTCGCCGTTGGTGATGACCCGGACGCTCTGAAGGAGCTTGTCGGCGTTGGCGCGGGTTCCGACTTCGAAGGCAATCATGGAACCGAAGCCGGACATCTGGCGTTTGGCCAGCTCGTGCTGCGGGTGGGTTTCCAGGCCGGGGTATAGGACATGGCTGACTTTCGGGTGCTGCGCCAGGAACGCGGCCACTTTGCGGCCGTTTTCGTCGTGCTGCTTCATTCGGACGGCGAGGGTCTTGACGCCTCGGAGGACGAGCCAGCTTTCGAAGGGCGAAAGGATTCCTCCGGTGCATTTCTGGACGAAGCGGAAGGCTTCGGCGTGCTCGGGTTTGTTGGCGACCAGGACTCCGCCGAGGCCGTCCGAGTGGCCGTTGAGGAACTTAGTGGTGGAGTGCATGACGATGTCGGCGCCCAGCTCGAGCGGTCGCTGGAAGTAGGGCGACATGAAGGTGTTGTCGACGGACATCGGAATGCCGTGCTCGTGGCAGACATTGGCGACGGCGCGGATGTCGGTGAGCGTCATGAGCGGGTTGGTTGGCGTTTCAATGTGCACCAGTTTTGTAGCAGGCCGGATGGCTCGGGAGACGTTGTCGGGGTTCGAGGTATCGACCCAGGAGAACTCGATGCCGTGCCGGACGATGACCTGGCTGAAGAGGCGGGTGGTTCCGCCGTAAACGTTGTCGCCGCAGATGACGTGGTCGCCGGCGCTGAGCATGGTGACCAGGGCGGCGATGGCGGCCATGCCGCTGGCGAAGACGTGTCCCGAGGCGCCACCTTCGAGCGAGGCCAGCGAGGTTTCGAGGGCGTCGCGGGTGGGGTTGGAGACGCGGGAGTATTCCCAACCGCGGTGTTTCTCGATGCCCTGGAGCTCGTAGGTGGAGGAGAGGTAGATGGGGACGTTGACGGCGCCGGTCCGCGGGTCGGGTTCCTGCCCGTCGTGGATGGCGCGAGTGGCGAAGCCGTGCTGGATTTGGGTCATATCCAATCCAGGTTACAGCGTTCGGTGTTCAGCGTACAGGGCGGCGGGTCAGGCGCGTTGTGGCCGAGGCGGAGCAGCGTTTTGCGGGTACCCCTCTCTACAGCTTTTTCCGGGTCGCGACGCTTAAGAATTTGATTCTACTGGGTCGGCGTTTCTTAGCTTCTGTGTATCAATCTGATTCGAAGGTGGATGCGGGTATTTATTTTGTTTTGTTATTGATGCGTGGCGTTCACAAATGGGTGGCGGCCATGTATTTGCATTCAAAGTGGAAGTTGTCGTTCTATCACATTCCAAAATACTTATCGGAGCCTGGAGTCTGGAGGCGGGCAGCGAGCTGCGAGCGGCCGTTTCGGACCGGATTGCTGGTTACCGGGCTCGGTCGACCGGAAACTGTCTTTTTCCTCGGGCCGAGACGGGCGAGTGCATTTGAAAATGCGGCGGTTAGCGAATGTTGACAAGCTCGACAACAGTTTCCGGGGTTGGGGCTCCGAGGCTCCAAAAAGGCCCGAGGCTAAAGCCCTTAAATTTTGCCGCTCTGATTCCCCGGGCTAAAAGCCCGGGGCTTCTACCCGTTCGCGGGGGCTGAAGCCCACAACGAATACGGTGTGTAATTTGCTTCGGTACTTCTCTTCCGATGCGCATGGTGTGAGATCGCTGTAGTCACGACTGAGGCCGGGAGGTTCTCTGGCTGCGTTTTCGGCACGACGTGAAAGCATTCCTCGGCCATGATGGGCCCTCCAACAACAGAAAAGCCCGCGCGAGGCGGGCTTCTTTTTCTTCTTCTATCCTAAGTTCAGAATATCAGATCGGGAGGATAAAGCTGCCAACTTTCTTTGGGTAGGTTGGCGGGGAAGTGGTTTGGAATGTTGGGTCATTACTGGCAATAACTTACTTGACTCGCCCACCATTTAAGGCTATTATTTGGTTCATGGAGAACGAGATGCAGACCGAACCGACGAGCCTCCAAGAGGCCATTGTTTACTTCTCTAATCCCGACAACTGCGTCGAATACATTACGTTGCGGCGCTGGCCGAACGGAGTGATTTGCCCGATCTGCGGCTCCGCCAAAGTCAGTGCTTTTAACCCGACGCGGCGGACGTGGAAGTGTGGGAGCCACCATCCCCGGCGCGAGTTTTCCGTCAAGGTGGGAACGATCTATGAGGATTCCCCGATCACGCTGGACAAGTGGCTGACGGCAACGTGGATGCTGACAAACTGCAAAAACGGGATTAGCAGCTACGAGATCGCCCGCGATCTGAAGGTCACGCAAAAGACAGCCTGGTTCCTGCTCCATCGCATCCGCTTGGCTTTGGGCGAAGCTCCCAAAGGCAAAATGGGCGGCAGCGGGCCGGTTGAAGTGGATGAGGCTTTCATCGGCGGCACGCCGAAGTTCATGCACGCCAAAAGGCGCATGTCGCTGGGCACGGGCATTGGCGGGCGGACGGCGAAGGTTCCGGTGATGGGTATGCTCGACCGTGATTCGCGTCAGGTGCGTGCACAGGTAGTTCCGAACGTGAAGCGCGAGACGTTGCAAAACGCGATCCTGAAGGAGATTGAGACTGGAGCAACCATCTACACCGACAACGCCAGCACTTTCGACACGCTGGCCGCGAAGGACTACATCCACGACACTGTGAACCACGTTGAAGAGTACGTGCGCGGACAGGTCCACACTCAGGGCATCGAAAACTTCTGGAGCCTGCTCAAGCGTGGACTGAAGGGCACCTACGTTGCTGTGGAACCTTTTCATCTTGATCGTTACGTCTCCGAACAGGTATTTCGCTTTAACAACCGCGCCACGCGAGAGAACCCGCTAAATGACGCTGACCGTTTCGATATCGCTGTTCGGCAGATCGTCGGCAAGCGCATCACCTTCGCCGAACTGACGGGAAAACCAAACTGACCACGGACTACCCAGACACGGGCCACTCGGCGGCAAGGCCGGGGGAAGCGGGCTAAGAAGTCGCCCGCTTTTTCTTTGCCCGTTTTCGCTTCCGCTGCCAATTCTTCTCTCGTTTCTCTAGCTCCTCTTTGGATACGGAGAGAATCTTTCGCATAGCGGCGTCGAACTTTTCAGACTCTGACGGTTCCGCCACTGTTACTCCTTTACTCTTCACTCACAGTTTAGGATGGAGAAGGTCAACCTCTTCTCTCTCCTTGCGATTTATCCAAATGCCCATCATTTCCATTTGCTGAGCCAGCTTGCGAACGTCGTCCCCAGTCATTGGGGGAGTTTCCTCGAAGGTCGGAACATAGGCGGGGTAATCCAATTGCTCCCCGAGACGATGCATTAGCGCGGTTACTCGCTCGCCAAATTTCCTATTGGCGTAACCGTGCATGAGTCTTGCGCGCCATTTCCCCTGTTTTTCAGCGATCTGTTCCGAATGAAGTCGGGGTAAATACTCTTCTATAGCTTCTCCTGGATTATGTGGCGGCTGAGCCGGGAACGGATCGAGAGTCGCGAGAAAATCGCGCAACTCCTTGGCGATTGAAAATGCCTCAATTTGCAGCGGAGAAAACAGCCTCCCGAGGTCCGATCCCAGCTCTTTCCTTAATTCGGCATTGTCGGCCAGCGCTTTTACGAGTTCAGTTTTAGTCGTTCGCAGCTTCCGCCACGGCCAAATATCGGCGATGCGTTTCCGAAAGACGGCCCATAGCACGCCCGCAACGCAAAGGACGATTCCAGTAGTTGCATATCCAGCGATGGCGCGCCACAGTTCGTGATCATGAAACATTTGGACGGAAATCCAGGCAAAAGGGAATGCAAACAATTCAAGAATGGCAGGCATTATCCACAGCTTCGCGTCGCCGCTCGGTAACAATGCGTGGCCACTCAAATCGTTAGGACCAGCCATCAAAACCCGCCTGATTGGAAAGGGTAGTATTCGCACGAAGGGAAGCATTTAGATATTCCCCCCTTCGGGCTGTCCTGACTGTGGGCATACGGCCTCCATCGTATACCCGGCCCGGGTGGGCGAGCCAAGTATATTTTTGCCTCATTACTTTGGGTAAGTGCTCGGGGGGTTGACAGTTTTTTCGGGATTTGGGGGGTTTGGGGAAAATGGCGGGGTTCAGTGTGAGTTAGGGTTCTCCTACGGGGTTGGTTCTTCTGCCTAGTGTAGGCCTGATTCACGGGCAAATTCTGGGTCCCAGGTTGCGTGCTCCCAGTTCTGCGCCTGTTGTATCTGTGCGACGGTCAGGCCGGTTGCGTGTCTGAAATCTTCCCCTTTGATATTTGCCCCAAAGAAGCGTTTGGAAGGCGCGCGCTTGGTCGGGGCACATCTGGACGGGGCCTTCTTCGATCACGCGTGTTTGCAAGGGTCGAGCGTGCACCGTGGAAGCCGCTCCTTCCCGATGCGCAATGTCCAGGCCCGTCCTTCCAGTTGCGCCGAATGGAGCTAGTCGGTTCCAAATGCCCTCCTCCGAAGAGTGCCCCTTCCGCGTGCACGCTCTCAAGGTTGGCACTTTGCAAGCGCGCCCAAGCGAAGATCGCCTGCTCGATGTGCTTTTCGGCGAGATCGGCTCCGCGTTAAGACTATGCCGTTTCAAAACGGTGCACGGCAGTACTTTGGGGTGAACGCGAGATAGGGTTACGTTGACTGTTCGAGTGGCAGGGGAGTTTGCTTCTTGCTGTGGGGTGAACCTGGCCTTCGCTCGGGTTTGGGTTTGGGTTTGGGCGTGGGTGTGGGTGTGGGCGGGATGCGTGGGTTGTTTTTTCCGCAGGCTGTAAAGTCGTGACCCGATTCAAAAGCAAAGAACAATTCTTTAACAGACTTCTG
>PMSS01000481.1 GCA_003167515.1 Acidobacterium sp.
CATTCACACCAACATGCCTGGCGTCTTTCCCAACGAGATTGACAAGCTGGCTTTCTCCGGCGCGCCGGCGCCATCGGGTCTCTCCGCCGATGAAAAGGTCGCCTACAACCGTTTGCAGTTCGTCTATCAAAAGGGAATCGCCTACGGCTTCCAGATGGGGCTCCGCCCGCAGACGCTCTACGGAATAGCAGACTCACCCGTCGGCCTGGCGGCATATTTCCTCGATCACGACGCGCGCAGCTACGAGCTGATCGCGCGCGTCTTTGCGGGAGGATCCGAGGGCCTCACCCGCGACGATATCCTCGACAACATCACCATCACCTGGTTGACGAACACAGCGCTTTCCGGTGCCCGTCTCTATTGGGAGTATTGGGGCAAAGGAAGCTACTTCAATGTCAAAGGCGTCACCATCCCGGTTGCCGTGAGCGTCTTTCCCGACGAGCTCTATCCAGCCCCGCGAAGCTGGGCAGAGCAAGCCTTTCCCAAACTGATCCATTTCAACAAGGTTGCGAAAGGCGGACACTTTGCCGCCTGGGAACAGCCGCAACTCTTCTCCGAAGAAGTGCGCGCTGGCTTCAGATCGTTGCGGTCCAACGTGGCGAAGTCGGAAGTGGATTTCGCCAAAGCCAGCTAACCGCCAGCAAGTCAGCAGGAGAGCCTCGACGGTAGAGGCTCTCCTGTTTTGACTTCGGGGCAGATACTTTCGCCAACTGGCATCGTCTGGATACAAATTCCGAGTAAAGTGGCTCTCGTGAACTGCACGCTCGCCCGTTTGGCACTGCTGCTCCTGCTAAGCCCGATCGCCGTTTGCCAAACCTCGAATCGCGCCTCGGACTGTTCGACCCTGAGATACTTGCGGCACAAGGTTTCATGTCTTTGTGGCGTCGTCCAAGTCTGTTCGGGAGATATTTGCATGAGCCCTTCAGACTGGGAACTAGACGACGCTATCGCCGTAGAGCTTCGAGACAAGAGCGGCACGACCCTCGATACGCAGAAAGTTCTGGTCGAGACAAGTGAGGAGCAGGGCACCACGCAGGACGGCACAAAAATCTCTTTCAAACTAACGCAGAGGAGATTCTCTTTCCGGGACAAAAGAGACGGGGACTATCTGCTTGCTCTCATCGTGTACAAGGATGGCGTTCCCCAACCGGCTTTCATATTCCCGATGAATTACTCTCACAAACGGAGCAAACCGGGCAACCCTGTGTACATGGTTGAGCCGAGCTGTCCGAGGTAATTTAGCGAAAGATCGCCAATGCCTCACTGATCCTCTGAGTGGCGCGACGTCTCTGGCTTATGGCCGTATCAGCGGAAAGTGGGAACAATCAACCCGCATCGCCCCTTTTCAAACGGGGTTCTTTCGCGAGGTCCTGAATCCAACCCACGATGCCCAAACTCACCATCGCCACCCACCGCAAACGCCAGATCCTTGACATCACCGAGCAGATCGAAAAACACCTGCCCAACGCCACCGGCATATGCTTCGTGAATGTCCTGCACACGACCGCCGCGCTCACCACCGCCGACCTCGATCCTGGCACCGACCTCGACATGCTCGACGCCTTCGAGGCCATGATGCCGAAGCTCCGCTACCGCCATCCCCACAACCCGGAGCACGTGCCCGATCACATCCTCTCGTCGCTGATCGGCACCGCGCTGACCCTGCCGGTCGAAGAGGGCTCGCTCGTCCTCGGCACCTGGCAGCGCGTCATCCTCGTCGAACTCGACGGCCCCCGCCAGCGCGAGCTGACGCTGCATGTCCTCAAGAGCGACTGACCCAGGATTCACGCCAGCTCCGTTACCGGCAGCGCGCGAATCCCGTTCGCCAGAGGAAATCCGTTCGCCGCCCTGCAAATCACCGCTGCGCCAGCCAACCGAGACTTTCCCACGACGTTACGAACGAATTCCAGATTGACCGTGTCCCCGGTGTCCGGCAGCTCAGTCCACTTGGCTTCATAGAGTTCCAGGCGTCCTCCGGCGTCCACCAGAAAGTCAACTTCGCGCGTTCTGTCCCGCCAGAAGAACAGACTGCCGGCTCGGCCTGCGAGACGCTCCCGATCACGAAGCTGCGCGAAGACGAACGTCTCCCACACCGCGCCCACTGCGGGTGAAAGACGAAGAGCCTCCTCGGAGCGAATGTTCAGAAGCGCGCATAGCAAGCCGGTGTCCGCCAGGTAGAGCTTCGGGCTCTTTACGATCGACTTGGTCCGGTTCGAGAACCACGGCTCCAGCAACACCGCCTGGCCCGAAGCTTCCAGCATCGAAAGCCAGTGGTTGGCCGTTGACGGCGCTACGCCGACATCTCGCGCCAGGTCCGCCTTGTTCAGCAGGTTTGCCGAACGCAGCGCGCAGGCGCGCAGAAACCTTTCAAAATCGCGCAGACTACCCACGTTCGTCAGCGAGCGCACATCGCGTTCGAGATAGGTGGCGAGATAGGAATTGTAGAAGCCCACTGCGTCGATATCCGGGTTCGCATACAGTTCCGGGAATCCGCCGCGCACGATGGCGGTCTCCAGCGCTGTCTGTGGCAGGGCAGCGCGAATCTCCGCCAGAGACAGGGTTTCCAGCTCGACGATGTCCGCTCGCCCTGCCAGGGATTCCGAAACATTCTTCATCAGCGTGAACTTCTGCGAACCCGTCAGCAGGAATTGCCCATAGCGCCTGCGATGTGCGTCCACTGCAACCTTGAGGTGCCGGAACAAACCAGGCGCGTATTGAACCTCATCGATGATGACCGGAGGCGGATGACGTTGAAGAAATATGCCGGGATCCTTTTCCGCCGTTTCCGCTTCGACAGGAAGATCGAGGGATACGAAGGCATAATCCGGAAAGAGGCGCAGGAACGTCGAGGTCTTGCCGGTTTGTCGCGCTCCGGTCAGCACCACGACGGGACGCGTTTTGGCGGAGTGCTCCAGGCGCGGCTCCACAGCGCGGCTAATCCACATGAGCAAAATATACGATACAATCGCATATTTTGCATAGACGGCAGCATCGCCAATGAATTAACGAGCTAAGTCCCTCTAATTCGAGCGCTTTTTCCTCTGTTAAATCTTCACCGGGTAGTTGGGATCGCCCGGAGGCGTCAGACTCTCCTCCGCCTTCACCGCCGCTTCCGCCGCCTGGAAACCCATCTTCGAATGCGTCCCGTCGCAGAACGGCTTGTTCACCGACGCCCCGCAGCGGCACAGCGAAACCCACGGCTTGCCCTCGGGCAGCGGCCACTCGTTGCCTTCAGCGTCCACCACCGTAATCGGACCCTCCACGCGATATGGCCCATTGGGGCGCACCGTAATCTTCACATCAGCCATCGAAAAACTCCTGAGGAATCGAAATCAAGCTGCCTGTTATCAAGTTGCCTGTTCCAGTCTACCCGCACAGCAAAGCGCGCACCTCCACTACCATTGACCACCGCGCTTCTCATCCCCCGGAAGAAGCATGGTCCGCGCTCCCACGCCACGCGGAAGATGGAAGCAGCCAGGTCTGCATGACCACCCTTCTTGCCACTCCGAGCGAAGCCTCGCGCGAAGCGCCTCAGCACTCTGCCGCGCAGCACTCAACCGCGCACGACGGACCCCTCTTCCGCTGGATCTTCCCTCTCCTCGGAGTCGCATCGCTCCTCGCATCCTGCATCCTCTGGTCGCTGCGAAAGCAAATGTGGGGCGATGAGGTCGTCACCGTTACAGAACTCCGCGATCCCTCCCTGGCGCATCTGCTCCACGCCGTCCCGCGCCTCGGCGGCGGCGGCATGCCGCTCTTCTATCTCACCGGGTGGCCGTGGGCCCACGTCTTCGGTCTCAGCGATCTGTCGCTGCGGCTCTACTCGTCAGTCGGTGTTTGCGGAGCCTTCCTGATTCTCCTCGCGATCCTGCGCCGCTACTTCAGCGCCCCCGCGGCCTTCTTCGGCGTCGCGTTCGGCCTTTTCGCGTCGCTGATCGTCCTTGACCAGAACAGCGAAGCGCGCGGCTACGGCCTCTACCTGCTGCTGTGCGCCATAGCCATCGCTCAGGCTCTGAAAGTCGCTGAAACGCCGCGTCCCTCCGCGCCGGCCCTCGCTCTGCTGGCGCTCAGCCAGGCAGGCCTCGTGCTGGGCCACATCCTCGGCCTTGTCTACGCCGGACTCATCCTGCTCGCCCTCGTCGCCAGCGACGCATGGCAGCGCCGATTCCGCGCGAAAGTCTATCTCTGCTGCATGGCCGGATGGCTCGCCCTCATTCCCTGGATCCCCGCCATCCAGGCCTCCGCAGCCGTCGGCAAACCGCATGGCTGGATCGCTATGCCCGCACTGAGCGACCTCGCCGTGAGCCTTTCTTTCTGTCTCTTCACGGGGCTCTACTGGCAGCTGTCTCATGTTCCCACCGCCGTCATCCTCGCTGGCTGGCTCTGCGGCGTAGCCTGCGTCGTCGGTCTGGTGCTCTCGGCCTTCGGAGGGCTCAAGACTGCTCCATCATCGAAGCGTCCGGTTTACCTGCTGGGATTCGCGCTAATCCTCGCGCCGGCAGCCTTCTTCATCATCTCCCACATCGCCGCGCCCATCTTTCTCCCGCGCTACCTCATCCCCTCCGCGCTCGGCATCGCCATGCTCGCCGCGGCCTGGGCGGAACACGGCCAAGCCGGGAAGGGAATTGCCGTTACCACCCTGAGCTGCGCGGTTCTTCTGCTCCCTGTTGTCACAGCCCTGCTGGCGCGACCCGCTTCGCTCGAAGTACCGCGCATCGACGAATTTGCGGCAGGCCGTCCAGTGATTTGCGATTCGCTGAAGGATTTTCTCGTGATGACGCGCTACAGCTCGCGGCCCGATCTGCCTGAATATCCGATGAACGAGGCCGCCGCCAACACCGTCCCCGGCGCCGACACCGATTTTCGTCTGATGAAGAATTACCGCCGCGAAGGCTATTTCGCCGCCAGTCTGCCCGACGACTCACGAATCCTCAGCCGAAAATCATTTCTGCTGCTCGACAACGGGGACGCACCCTGGTTCCGCGTCGCGATCGAATCCAACCCGCGCTTCACCTGGAAAATCCTCGCTCAGATCGATGACACCCGCCGTCTCATCGAAGTCGAACAGAATCCCATGGCAAGCACGACCCCCTGAACAGACTGCCTCACCCCAGCGACGCAGCCTGTGCCGTCACCGCCAGTGGAACAGCTTCGGCCTTTCCTTGCGCCGTGCGCGCGTACAAATACCACGCCAGCCAAACCGGCGCCGGCCACAAATACCACGCCGAATGCAGCCCCACCGTATAAAACGGCTGAATCTCGAGCCAGATGTAGAGCAACCCCAGCACCGCGACCACGGTCCGCGAAGAAGTCCGCCATGCGCCATACATCAGCGCGGGCATCGCGAGCGACTGATCGTAGATCCAGCAGTACGGCGCAACCAGGATCGAGACCAGCACCAGCGAGTTGCCGTTTTCCAGCCAGTTCCACGCCCGCCGTCGTCGCCAGAAATACACGACGGCCCAAATGCACCCAGGAATCGCAGGCACAAAAGCCAGCCATTTCGCCCTGGGATCGATTAGCTGGCGCAGCTCAACGCCGAAGCAGGGAATAAACTCGTTCGCGATTCCCGACGTGTGCGCCCACTGCATGTACTGCGCAAACGCCGCCGGGTCGATCAACAGCGTCACGACACAACTCACCGCGATCGCGGCCACTGCGCCCGCCAGAACACGATAGCTGCGCGAAACCACAATCCAAAGCAGCAGCACAGCAGCGAACGGCAGCAGCAGATGCGGCTTTAGCGTGCATAGCCACAGTGAGGCGCCCGCCCAGAACGGCCGCGTCCGATGCAGCCGCAAAAACAGCACCAGCCCCAGCAGCAGAAACAGCGAAGTCTGCCCCATGATCACGCACTGCAACGCTGGCGGAAAGCAGTAGCCGAGCCACTCCAGATGCGTCCCGGGCTGGCCAAACATTCTCCAGATTGTCTGCACACAAAAAATCAGGATGCCCAGCATCAGCAGCGACCACGGCAGCGCCGCTGCCCGCGGACCGATAAACCCCAGCGGCAGCGCCAGCGGCAATGCCCATGGCGGATTCCGCATGTAGTAGGAGCCCCGTTTGCCATCGAACCCCGCGCCCCGCTCGATCTCCCCCATCGCAACCGGGTCGTAAGGATTGGCGTGGTGCACAAGCTGCTGGCCCGTCGCCCAGTAAACGACGTAGTCGCGCGCGCCCGCCAGATGCCGCACCAACGGCATTACGCCAAGAAACAGAGCTGTGGTTGTAATAGCCAGCCCGCACGCAATGGCGACGATCAGTTCTGTAAAGTCCGGGCGTTTTTTGGGACGGGGAGGAAGCGTGTCAACCATTCAGGCAATTTTACTGACCGCGTTGCGCCGCCCGGAATGCCTCTTTAGATACGCGATCGGCTAAGGAGAGACCGGTCCTCAGCACTTCCTGCACTTGGCCAGAATCGCCTTGTGCAGCCGCTCTCGCAGATCGTCCGGCAGCACGTAGAGTTCGTGGCTGCGGTAAATCTCAATTGTCTTGCGCGTGGTGCTCAGCGTGATCTCGCAGTGCTCGCAATTTTCCAGATGCTGCTGCAGATCGGCGCGCAACGGTATTGCCGCGTCCTGATCGAGCATCTCATCCAGCTGCGCCAAAAACTCCGTGCACGTCACTTCACACCATCCTGGGCCTGCTTCTTTTGCCCCCGCTTAAAGTAGCGGCTCAGCCGCTCCCGCAGCTGCAACCGCGCCCGCAGCAGGCGCGACTTCACCGCCGGGATACTCAATCCCAGCGTCTCCGCCGTCTCCTCCGTCGAAAGCCCTTCGACGTCCCGGAGCACAAACACCACGCGGAACCCCGGCGGAAGCCCCTGGATGGTCTTGCGGAGTATATCGGCCATCTCCGACTGGCCGTACAGGGCCTCGGGATCCGGACTCCAGTCCGCCAGATCGCGCGGCATCGATCCTTCATCGGTCTCCACGTCCTCGTCGATGGAAACCATCCGCCCAGTGCGTCGTTTGCGCAGCCGCATCAGCGATTCGTTCACCGCGATGCGCACCAGCCAGGTATAAAACTTCGAGTTGCCCTGGAACTGGTCGAGCTTCTCGTACGCCTT
>PMSS01000451.1 GCA_003167515.1 Acidobacterium sp.
CGGTCCAGGCGAGTACCGTGGAAAGGCTGCCGCCATTGAGGAAGAACATGAGCAGGCCGGCGAGCAGGACGAAGAAGAGCAGCGGAAAGCAGAGATAATCCAGCAGCACCGCGCTCCAGAGCCAGATGTTGAGTTTCAGCGGCGAGCGGATTCCACGCGCGCGCCGTTTGAAATACCAGAGGAGGACCTGCACTGCGCCGCGATTCCAGCGATAACGCTGGCTGATGAGCGCCGCTGTGGTTGACGGGGCTTTGGTGTGCGCAATGGCCCACGGTGCGTACTCGACACGATGGCCGAGGGCGAGCACGGTGAGCGAGAGCTGAAAGTCCTCGGCGAAGGTGAGCGAGGAAAAGGGGCCAGGCAGTTTGCGATCCTCAGGACCGTTGAGGCGTTCGTTTTCCTGCTGTACCTCGAGTAGTATGTTGCGGCGGAAGAGCCCGATGGGGCCAGGAACAATCATGACGGAGCCGGTGGCTCCCTGGGCGAGGCGCTGGCCGCCGTTGGCGAGGACGTATTCGAAGGCCTGAAAGAGATTGAGCAGAGCCTTACGGTTGCGAACGCGCACCTGGCCGGAAACGGCGCCGACGCGGGGATCGCGCATGCGCCGGACCATGTGGCGCAGCGCATCGCTTTCGATGCGCGAGTCCGCGTCGATACAGAGAATCAGATCGGCGCTTGCATGACGGAGCGCAAAGTTGTGTGCGCTCCACTTGCCCTGGTTCGGCTTCGTGAACACCTGTACCTGGGAGGTACCGAATTCCGAGTGGTGCATGCCGGCAAAGGGAAGTGCCAGGCGCCAGGTATCGTCGTCGGAGCCATCGTCGACGACGATGACCTCGTAGTTCGGATAATCGAGGCGGACGAGAGCGCTGAGGGCATCGTGGATGCAGGCTGCTTCACAATGAGCGGGAACGAGGATGGAGACGAAGGGCAGAACCTCGTCGCGCGAAGGCAGGGGCTCGGCTTCGTTCCGCGACATTGCCGCATACGACATGATCAGGAAGACGCACCAGCGGATACCCACCAGGGCGGAGAGAATTGTCATGCAGTAAAGACCCAGGGCGGGAAGATCAAGCCCGTTCAGATCGATCTCCCGGAGCGCCTCGGCGCGGAACATGGCCGGAGTAAACAGCGCAAGGAAGCAGCCGAAGCAAAGCGTGATCCAGAAAAGCCAGGCTGTGCTTACACTCGTCGGCATCAGACCCGGTTCCTGGCTCCGGCGCGTCGCCGGGCGAGGCGCGAACCCACGACGCTCGGCACCGACTTTCACCGCGCTTCTCCCCAAACATCGTGAGTCTCCAGTTCAAATCCGGCGAGGACACGATGGATTTCTTCCGGGTCGGGGTCCGCGAGCGGACTGGATGCGCCTGCACCTCTCCTGGCTTTGACCAGAAGGGGCGTCAGGACGGGTTGGGCGGCAAACGCATGCTCAACTTCCTCGGTCAGCATGGACGCTTCCGGATCGCGCTGCTGCTTCGCACGCGCCACGGTGACGAGCCAGACAATCAGAGCGAACAGAAGAGAGGCGAAACCCGCCTGAGCCAGGTGATCGGTGTATAGAGGAGGCCGCCATTCAAGCTGGACCGGGATTGCGCCAGAGGCGAAGGCTGCGAACTGTTCGGGGGGAAGATTGCACGCGATGATCAGGTCGCGGCGATCAGGCGCACCGGTGGCGGGCAGAACAGACTGCAGGCGTCCGGAAACCAAGTCACTCACCAGCGAGTGATTCAGCTTCATGCGCAGTTCCTGGCCAGGGACCAGCATCGCTGCTTCACGAGAAGGGACCTCGATCCGGGCGAGAAAGCCGGGGCCTTTCGCCAGCGCGAGGATGGCCTGATGGTCCGAGGCAAGGGCCGGCGCCGGATTGCGGTAGACCACGGTGCCTCCAAACGGCGCCAACACGCTGCGCTCGAGTTGCAGTTCAGCCAGGGTTGCGCGGAGATCGACAAGGTGCGCGGTCAGGCCGGTCAGTTCCGCCGTTCGCCGCGAACTTGCGCGAAGGCTATCCCGGCGGATGGCTGCGTCGGTTGCGGCGACATCCTGGGCTCCGGCTTTCGTAGCCCGAATCAGCTGTTCGCGTTCGTGCAGCTGTTGTGCGGCGGTCTGGGCGGCCGCGGTAGCCGTCTCCAGGTTGGACTCCGCCACGATGCCGTCCTTCACAAGAGCTTTGGTGCGTTCCAACTGCATCGTTGCCGCTTCGCTGCGGGCGCGTTCCGCGGCCACCAGCTGATCATCCTGCGCGGGAGCCGACTGCGACGCAGGCAGAACGCCGAAACCGAGTTGCGTGAGGCGGGCGCGCTCCGACTCTTGCGCATCCTGCGAACGGCGCAGGAGGTCCGGATCGATCGCCAGAGGACTGAGCTGAGTTCCGGCCATCTGTGCTTCGATGGCCGTGATCTCGCTGCGCAGATGCTCCTCTTCACGGTTGTCTGCGGGATTCTCAAAGGTGACCAGAGCCGAACCCCGCGCGATCGAGTCACCGTCGGCGAGATGGGGAATCGCATTTTCGTGGGCGTGCACGACGAAGAAGTCGGTTCCGAGAATGGCTCCCGCGCGACGAGTCATTTCGCGGTTCAGCCAACCCGCGGCAAGGGCCGCGATGAAGATCAACAGCCCGACATAGAGTATCCCGGGTGAGCCGCGGGCGCTTGCAGCATTCCGCTTCTTCCAAACGGCAACTGAATGAGAAATGCTGAACACCAGCCAGCCCATTATTGCGGCGGCTAAAGCGACGTGTAAGGCACCGACCGAATCGTTGACCATTGCATTCCCTCCCGCTTTTCAAGTTCGACAAACGAAGAGTAGGAGAAAAGAGAAGTGAAAACACTAGGGGTCTCTACACGCGGCATCGTGCGCTGTTACACGTGGACCGTGTGGTTCTACACAGGAATG
>PMSS01000082.1 GCA_003167515.1 Acidobacterium sp.
GCTACGCATTTGCTTCATGCCGCGCTGCGCGAGGTGCTGGGGACGCACGTGAAACAAGCAGGATCGCTTGTAGAGCCGAACCGGCTGCGCTTCGATTTTTCGCACTTTGCGGGCATCGCCGATGAGGAGATGCAGGACATTGAGGACATCATTAATAAGGAGACGCTGCGCAACGTCCGCGTGGAGACGCTGGAGGATGTGCCGATCGACGTCGCGGTGAATGAATATCACGCGATGGCGCTCTTCGGCGAGAAGTATGGCGAGAAGGTACGGGTGGTGAAGATCGGCGACTTTTCGACGGAGCTTTGTGGCGGCACGCACACGGGCGCGACGGGCGAGATTGGTGTGGTGAAGCTGCTCGGCGAGGGGTCTGTGTCGTCGGGAGTGCGGCGCGTGGAGGCGGTGACGGGGCTGGGCGCGCTGAACGAATTTCGGAAGGATTTTCAGGTCGCGCAGATCGCTTCGCAACTGGGACCGGCAGATGTGGCTCCGGCGGATGCGCTGCGGCAGCGGCTTGCGGCTCAGGAGGACGAGCTGAAGAAACTGCGGCGGGAGCTGGATGAGGCTCGGATGAAGTCGGCTGCCTCGCGGGTTTCGGGGTCGACGGATCAGGCCGTCGAGGTCGCCGGGATCAAGGTGCTCGCGCAGCGCGTCGACGCCCTCGATCGGGGACAGATGCGGACGCTGGTCGATAACTTGCGCAACAAGCTGGGGTCCGGAGTCGTGGTGCTCGGCGGCGCCCAGGAAGACGGCAAGGTGTCGCTGATTGTGGGCGTGACGAAGGATTTGATCGGCAAGGTGCAGGCGGGCAAGATCGTCGGGCAGATTGCGAAGCTCGTTGGCGGCTCGGGCGGCGGGCGTCCGGACATGGCCGAGGCGGGTGGGAAAGACGCGAGCCAGCTGGACGCGGCGCTTAAGAGCACGGCTGACGTGGTCAAGGGTCTGGTCGGGTAATTCAGGGAACAGCAAGTAGCCAGCCATGTCGCGCCGGACGGTACCGCGATGCCGGAGCGGGCACAGGGGCGGAGCCGGACCGACGCTATGCGATGCGCGATGTGATGGATGTCACGGGCGTGGGGCCGGCTGTGAGGGCTATCATGAATGCTCCGGAAGCCGCTGCCTGAGAGGCGCGGGCGGCGGCGGGAGATCCTGAAAATGTGTCTGGCGATTCCTGGGAAGGTCGTTGAAATCTTCACGCATGAGGGTCTGCATATGGCCCGCGTGCAGTTTGGCGGCGTGATCCGCGAGGCATGCCTGGACTATGTGCCGGAGACGCAGGTCGGCGAGTACGTGCTGGTGCACGTCGGATTTGCCATCAGCCGCGTCGATGAAGAAGAAGCGCGTCGAACCTACGCAGCCCTGGCCGAACTGGACCAGCTGAGCGAGCTGGACGCTCCCGTTGTCGATGAGCCTTCCAAGGCCGGCGTATGAGAAACGGCGTATGAAGTATCTCGATGAGTATCGCGATGGAGACATCGCGGCGAAGCTGGTAGAGCGGATCAAACGGGTGCAGACGAAGCCATGGGTGATCATGGAAGTCTGCGGCGGGCAGACGCACTCGATCGTGAAGAACGGGATCGATCATCTTTTGCCCGTGGGAATAGAACTGGTGCATGGGCCGGGGTGCCCGGTCTGCGTGACGCCGCTGGAGATGATCGACAAGGCGCATGCGATTGCACGCCGGCCGGAGGTGATCTTCTGCTCGTTTGGCGACATGCTGCGAGTGCCGGGCTCGGACGGAGACCTGTTCAGCATCAAGTCGCTGGGCGGGGATGTGCGGGTTGTGTATTCGCCGCTCGACTGCCTGAAGATCGCGCGGGCGAATCCGGACAAGCAGGTGGTGTTCTTCGCGATTGGGTTCGAGACGACGGCTCCCGCGAACGCGATGCTGGCCTGGCAGGCGCGGCAGAGTGGGATGAACAACGTCTCGCTGCTGGTTTCGCACGTGCTGGTGCCGCCGGCGATTGAGGCGGTGTTAAGTTCGCCACTGAATCGGGTACAGGGATTTCTGGGGCCGGGGCATGTTTGCGCGGTGGTGGGGTATAGCGAATACGAGCCGCTGGCTGCGCGGTTTCATGTGCCTATCGTTGTTACAGGTTTCGAGCCGCTCGACATTTTGGAAGGCGTGCTGATGACGATCGAGCAACTGGAGCAGGGGCGAGCCGAAGTTGAGAACCAGTATTCGCGCATCCTGGACCGCGGCGGCAACCGGCCGGCGCAGGAGCTGATCGCGAAAGTGTTTGAGGTGAACGACCGCAAGTGGCGCGGCGTGGGGATGATTCCGCGGAGCGGATTTCAGCTGCGGGCGGAGTTCCTGGAATTCGACGCCGAGCGCCGGTTCAGCGTCGAGGCCATCGACACCATGGAGCCGGAGGTTTGCATCGCGGGGCAGATTTTACAGGGGATCAAAAAGCCGCACGATTGTCCGGCGTTTGGGACGGAGTGTACGCCTCAGCATCCGCTGGGCGCAACGATGGTTTCGGCAGAGGGGGCGTGCGCGGCGTATTACGCCTACGGGCGGCACTTGAAGGATGCCGATCTGGTGAGCATTGGAGACGGGCGGCAATGAGCGCAGGCAAAGTCGAAGAGCGCGATGAGGCGATGGTCACGCTGGGCCCGTTCGGTGAGTGCCCACTGCCGATCTTTGAGCATCCGCAGATCGTGCTGGGGCACGGCAGCGGTGGCAAGCTGTCCGCAGAGTTGATTGAGAAGGTTTTCGTCAGCCGCTTGCGCAACTCCACGCTGGAAAAGATGGACGACCAGGCGGTGCTGGAAATAGGCGGCGTTCGGCTGGCGTTTTCGACGGACTCTTTTGTGGTGACACCGATCTTTTTCCCAGGCGGGGATATTGGATCGCTGGCGGTAAACGGGACGGTCAACGATTTGGCAATGGGCGGAGCGAAGCCGCTGTATCTGGCGGCGGCTTTCATTCTGGAAGAGGGATTGGCGGCCGCGGAGCTTGGCCGCGTTGTGGATTCGATGGCCGCGGCGGCGCAAAGTGCGGGCGTGCAACTGGTGACGGGCGATACGAAGGTCGTCAATCGAGGGAAGGGCGACAAGGTTTTTATAACGACAACGGGTATTGGATTAGTGGACCGCGGAACGCAGCTTTCGGCGGACCGTGCGCGACCTGGGGACAAGATTCTGCTCAGCGGATACATCGGGGATCACGGGATCACGATACTTTCGCAGCGCGAGAATCTGGAGTTTGAGAGCGCGCTCGAAAGCGATTGCGCGGCGCTGAATGGGCTAGTGGGCGCGATGTTGGACGCTGCTCCGGTTGAGGGTTTTCGTGTGATGCGCGATCCGACGCGCGGCGGCGTGGCTACTGTGCTGAATGAGATTGTCGGGCGGTCGCGAGTCGGGATGGTGCTGCGGGAGAGCGCGATTCCGGTGCGAGACGCGGTGCGCGGGGCGTGCGAGATGCTGGGGCTTGATCCGCTGTATGTTGCTAACGAGGGTAAGTTGGTGGCTATTGTGGCGCCGGAGATTGCGGACGCAGTGCTGGCGGCGATGCGGCGGCATCCGCTGGGCGCGGAGAGCCAAATGATCGGCGAAGTTGTCGAGCGGCCTGCGGGCATGGTGCTGATGAAAACATCCGTCGGCGGAACGCGGGTGGTCGACGTGCTGTTCGGGGAACAGCTGCCGCGGATTTGCTGAGCCATTCAGGCCGGGCGAAAGCCCACTCGCTGGCGTCCCATCTCTAAGCCTGATCAACCCAGGGTTTCCCAGGGTTGCGTTCTGCTTCCCTCATGCTGGCTCCTCGCCGGTGTGATGAAACGCCCTTGTAACATACGTTGCCGTTAACAATGCGCGAGTTTCCACAACAATGCCTGAGTTTTCCGAAAGTCTGTGACGAATCGGCGCGGTGGGGGCGCGGTTCTGACAGTCGAATGACTTTGTGCTGACATCCTGCGCGGTGGGGGCGGGTAGGGTCGGGACAGTCATTCTGCGGAATAAGAAGGAGCCATCGTGAAGAACGGATATACCGCCCTAGTCCTCTCCCTCACCCTCAGCATTGGAACCGGCTCAGCTTTTGCAAAGGCAGGGAGTCTGGATCCGACGTTCGGCAGCGACGGGATCGTCGAAACCAACTTCGGTGCAAACACCAACAACTTTCAATTTGTGGATGCCGTTCTGGCGCCCAACGGCGACATTGTGGTGGCGGGCTATGTCTTCAACCTTACTGAAGAGGAGGGCGAGACGCCGGTCCTTCTGCGTTACCTGCCGAGCGGGGCTGTCGACCCCAGCTTTGGCACGGATGGAGTGGTGACTCTGCCGGCGACGACAGGGTTCGCGGATTCGAATGTCAGTTCGTCCGGTGTGCTGGCGGTTCAGGCGAACGGAGATGTTCTGGTGCTGACGATTCCTGAGGTGAACGGCGCCTTCGTGCTCGCGATGCAGCGCTTTACTGTAAGCGGGCAGCCGGATACGACGTTTGGAAGCGATGGCCTTGTAGTCACGAATTTCCCTGCGCCGTCAGGTTTTTCGGCCGATCCGAGCATGCTGCTGGCCCAGCCGGACGGAAAGATACTTCTGGCGGGGACAGCGTTTCCACCGTTCAAGAGCAAGCTGCCGCAGCATACAGTGCTGGGGCGGTATCTCGCGAGCGGCGCATTGGACACCTCGTTCGGAAGCGCTGGCTTCACGTCGGTGGTGTCGATTGGGACACCGACAACGCTGGGGTTGATTTCCGGAGACGGCATTCTGACGGTAAACGACGAGGGGCAACTGGCGCAGTTCAGTTCGTCGGGGGCTTTGTTGTCGACTCCGGTGGGCGGCACGGTGGTGGCGATCACGCAGTCGCAGCAGACCAATCCTTCGACGTTCCAGACGAACGGGAAGTATCTGGTGGAGAGCGGGACGCAGGGGCCGTTTGGCAGAAGGAACGTTCTGGCTGCTGTTAGCCGGTTCCTGGTGAGCGGAGCCGTCGATACGACGTTTGTGGCGGCGCCGATTTCGTTCGGTCCGGACACGACGGTGGTGTCGAGTGGCGTGGGCAACATAGTGGTCGATGCTTCGGGCCGGATCCTGGTTGGGGGGACGTTCTCGACGTTGTCTCCTGCCAGCAGTGAGTTCGGGCTGGCGCGGCTGCAATCGAACGGGAGCCTGGACACGACGTTCGGCACGGGCGGAACGGTGACGACAACGGTTGGAACGTTGAGCGGCATCGGGAAGCTCCTGTTGCAGTCGAATGGGAGCATTGTTGCGGTCGGCGTGACGCATGTGACGACCGGCAGCACGACGGAGGACCTGGCCATCGCGCGGTATCTGGCGCAGTAGCCCATCGAAACTGTGGAACGAGGGCGCCGGGGTTTAGTGAATCCTGGTGCCCAACCGAATAGACAACTACCTATTGCGACTTCACAGCTAAAGCCCAGATCATTTTTGCGGCGGTAGATGGCCGGCTAATCGGCCGGCCAGGTTTCCGATGTGAAGGTCGAAGCCGGCAGACCTGCCACGTTGAACAGGTTGTTTGTTACAAATCCCATCCAGGCATAGCGAACATATACCGGATGCGGCAACGCTGCTGCGGTGACAAGTATCGTCTCGCCGTCGATGCGGGCCTGGGCTGGGACGAAGTGGTGATCCTCTCCTGCGACTTCGAATGCGTCTATGGGCTGGCCATTGGAGGTGAGTCCGCGGGCGTGGTCGAACCAGACGCGGATTGCGGTGCTGCCGTCAGGTTGCAGCTCGAAGGTCGCCTGGCGGAAGAGCGGCGAGGCGTAAGGCAGGTCTTCGTTATAGACCATGTGGCGGGCGGCGAGGGCGAGACGGTGGCCGACGGTCTGCTTGTCGGGCGGATGGACGTTGTCGGATGAGCCGACGTCGAGCGTGACGGCCATGGCGGTGTTGGTCAACTGCAGAGTGCGGCGCTGGGCGTCGCGCACGCGTCCCCAGTCTTCGCCGGGCGAATTGAAGCTGGAAATCTGAACGAAAAAGAAAGGCAAATTGCCCTGGGCGAACTGATTGCGCCAGTCGCGGATGAGGGCGGAGAAGAGCGTGGTGTAATACGGCGCTCGATCGTGGGCGGAGTTGGTCTCGCCCTGATACCAGATGAATCCGCGGATGGACATGGGCGCGAAGGGCGCGATCATGCCGTTGTAGAGGCCAGCGGGGAGCCACGATGTTTCGGAGGGGTGCCAGGGGTGACGTGGCAAGGGCCTGCCGGCGGCGGTTGCAGCGGTATCTTCCTGCTTTTCGGCGGCGATCCGGGCTTCGAGGTTGGTCTGCTCGTCGGCGAAGTGGGCGCGGCTGGCAAAGGCGGGCATAAGGTCAGGGTGCGTGCCGAGGGTGTCCATGGAAACCCAGGAATCGGCGGGCGTGCCGCCCCAGGTGGAGTCGATGAGGCCGACGGGGACATTTTCCTTCGCTGCAATTTCGCGGCCGAAGAAGTAGGCGACGGAGGAGAAGGTAGCTGCGGTTTCGGGCGTGCAAATGGTCCAGGTGTCGGGGACGTCATTCAGCGGGTAATCGGAAGCTTTGTGGTCGACGAGCAGCAGGCGGAGCTTTGGATTGGTGGCCGCGGCGATTTCCTTGTCGGCATCTTTGAGGACGGCGTTGCCGGGAAAGCCGCTGAGGGGCATTTCCATGTTGGATTGACCGGAGGCGAACCACACGTCGCCGATGAGGAGGTCGGAGAGGGTGAGGTCGGGGCCGTCGCCGGAGA
>PMSS01000036.1 GCA_003167515.1 Acidobacterium sp.
ATCTGCTTGAGACACTACACTAGCAGCGATTGGAGACCAGGCGAAAAAAGACTTTAGAGAAGCTGGACGCTGCCTTGCGTTCGAGCTTCCAACGGCTGCTGGCTTTCACGCGATGCGTGCGACGGAAAACGTATTGCGGCAATACTACATGCAACTCATGGGAAAGACAGTGGACCGCATAGAGTGGGGGCCCCGTATTCAGGAACTGAAATCGGCGAATGCCAACCAAAAAGTTCTTCAAGTCCTCGATCAAATTCGCGATCTTCACCGGAATCCGCTCATGCATCCTCAAGATTTTTTGTCGATGAAAGAGGCGATCGGACTTTTTGATATCGCCAAAAGCGCAATTGGTGTGACGGCCGCAACCGTGCGCAAAACGGCTGGTTCGTCCTCCGCACCCTCGTCCCCTCCGGCAAAACCGAGGGCGCCATCGTCTGGCACATCCACCCCAACCTCATTCCCAACTGGACCCGCCCGCCCGTCATCGGCCACAGCCGGGCCGGCTATCCTCCCAACTTCCCCAAGATCGCCGTCATCGAACTCGACCCCAACTTCAATCCGCCCCCCACCGCCAGGCTCCTCCGCCTCGAATCAGACGGCTCTTACAAGCAGGTCTTCGAAGGCCCTATCTCCGCGCCCACCCCGTGGCTCCGCTACAAATACGCCCAGTTCGACTTCTCCTCCGTCAACGATCCCGGCCTCTACGTCATCGACTACGCCGGCCAGCGAACCGACTTCTTCCCCATCGCCACCGATGTCTACAGCCACACCTGGCAATCCAGCCTCGACGGCTTTCTCGGCGTCGAAATGGACCACGTCGCCGTCCGTGAAGGCTATCGCATGTGGCACGGCCCCTCCCATCTCGACGACGCGCGCCAGGCTCCGGTCAACTGGCAGCACTTCGACGGCTACCGCATGGGCCCTAGCACCGATTCACCCTTCAAGCCCGGCGACCACATCCCCGGCGTCAACGTCGGCGGCTGGTTCGACGCCGGCGACTACGACAACATCGCCCCCAGCCAGTACTCCGTCATCGAAAATCTTTCCCTCGCCTACAAGGAATTCGGCCTCAAGTGGGACGAGCTCACAGTCGACGAAACCGCGCGCTCCGTCGAAATGCACCGGCCTGATGGGATTCCTGACGCCGTCGAGCAGGTCCGCCACGGCATCCTCCAGGTTCTCGCCCAGATCCACTCCATCGGCCATCCCATCATGGGCATCATCGAGCCCACCCTCCGCCAGTACACCCACCTCGGCGATGCCAACTCCAATACCGACGGCCGCGTTTACTCCGCGTCCCTTGGTCCCAATGACATGAATGCCGAATTCTCCGGCAAGCCCGACGACCGCTGGGCCTTCACCACCAAAATGCCGAACCTCCAGTACGGAGCCGCCGCCGCCCTCGCCGACGCCTCGCAAACCCTCAAAGGCTGGGACGACCCCCTCGCGAAACAGTGCCTCGACACCGCCATCCAGCTCTTCAATGACGAGCAGGCTCACCCCACACCCACCACAGGCCCCATCTTTGGATTCCCCGGCATGGCCGCCTCCGCCGAGTGGCGCGCCGCTCTCGAACTTCTAATCGCAACCAACGGCGCCGAGCCCTATAAGCAGCGCTTCCTCGACCTCTACCCCACCGTCCAGAAGGAGCCACTCTTCGGCGTCCAGGGCTGGCGCGCTGTCTTCGCGTTGCCCTTCATGGACACAGCCTTCCGCAAGCAATTCGAGGACAGCGTCAAAGCCTACAAAACCGCGCTCGACACCGACCTCGCCAAAACCCCCTTCGGCGTCCCGCCCAGCCTCGGCACATGGGGAGGCTCCACCCAGGTCGCGGAATTCGGCTCCCGCATGTACTTCCTCCACAAAGCATTCCCCGACGTCATCGGACCCGAATACACGCTGCGCGCCGCCAACTACCTTCTCGGTACGCACCCGGTCTCGAGCACGTCCTACATCTCCTCCATCGGAACCGTCTCGAAATTGCGAGGCTACGGTAACAACCGTGCCGATCTCGCCTTCATCCCCGGAGGCATGATCCCGGGCTACATCGTCATCAAACCCGACTTCCCCGAGTGCATCGACGACTTCGGCTTCCTCTGGTTTGAAGACGAATACACCATCAGCGCCGCCGGCTCCTGGATCCTCGAAGCCAACGCCGCCGACGCCCTCACGAAATAGGGCGCAGTATGAGCAGTAGAGCAGAAGCTCTGTCATCCTGAATGGAGCGCAGCAAAGTGAGGGACCCCGTGTTTTCCACCCCTGTTTTCCACCCCCTTGAGCAGTTTCCGAGGTCCGGTCCCTGAGCCTGCGCCCTGTTCCGGCTCCCAGCTCCCGGCTCCCAGCTGGCATTACCTTCGTCGTGTAAAATTACTAACAGCGCGTCCCGCGTTCTTCTCGAATCTCCCTGTACAGACCAGGTGAATCCCCGCGAAGCCCCAGGACGCCTCGCGCCCCGACAAACGAGCGCCACAAGATCACTTCAGGAGCACCACCATGGCGAAGATTGCCAAAACCGGCGACCGCAAAAAAGTAATGGACACCACCAAGAGCACCGACTGCCCAAAGTGCGCCAAGCCCACCCGCATCGTCAAGCGCGTGAAGGACCGCGAACGCGGCATCCCCGGCGGCGTTTACATCTCCTGCTCGGCCTGCGAATTCTACGAGAAGCTATAAGCCGATCCAACCGCTGTTATCCGAGCTTCAAGCGGATGAGCCAGTTGCCGAGCCAGTCACNNCTCGAAAAACCCGTCTAACCGCCATGCACCTCCGTCGGGCAGCAATGATCCACGCGACGATGATCGCGGCACTCTGCGCAGCCATCGCCCCTGCCCGCGCTCAGCAGCCCGCAGCCTCGCCCGCACCCCCGCCCCAGGCAAC
>PMSS01000034.1 GCA_003167515.1 Acidobacterium sp.
CCTTTTTGCTTCCTGAGACCCTTCCTTATATTTCATGGCGTTTAACGTGGCGTTCAAAAAGCGGGATTAGGGTAAACGAGTCGTGAGCCTGCGCATCCAGGAACCCCGCGCCCCGAAAATATCCGATGCGGCCCCGGTCGGCGGACTGGTGTCCGTGGCCGTGCCGGCGCCTGCGTCGGAGATCCGCCGTTTTCTGCAGAAACGGGGAAGCTCGGGGATGGCGGACTCGACGTTTCGCTGGGTGATGCTGATTTGCGCGCTGAGCATCTTCGCCATTGTGGGGCTGATCGCCACCGAGCTGGTGATGAGTTCAAAGCTGACCCTGGTGAAGTTCGGTTGGAAGTTTTTTGTGGGCAGCTCGTGGGACCCGGTCAATAACGACTTTGGGGCGCTCCCGTTTATTTACGGGACGCTGGTTTCGTCGCTGGTGGCGCTGGCGCTGGCGGTGCCGCTGGCGATAGGGGTTGCGGTTTTCCTGACGGAGATGTGCCCGAAGGCGCTGCGCGGGATTCTGTCGTTTCTGACGGAGCTGCTGGCGGCGATACCGAGCGTGGTGTACGGGCTGTGGGCGATCTTTGTGCTGGTGCCGCTGCTGCGGGGCTACGTGAATCCGGTGTTGATCAAGCTGCTGGGTTGGACGGGGCTGTTTGTGCCGCCGGACTTTGGGATTGGGATGTTCGCGGCGGGTGTGATTCTGGCGATTATGATTCTGCCGATTATCTCGTCGCTGACGCGCGAGGTGATGACGGCGGTGCCGCACGCGCAGCGGGAGGCGGTGCTGGCGCTGGGAGCGACGCGGTGGGAGATGATCCGGATGGGGGTGCTGCGGAACGCGCGCATCGGGATCGTGGGATCGGTAATTCTGGGGCTGGGGCGGGCGCTGGGCGAGACGATGGCGGTGGCGATGGTGATCGGGAGCAGTCCGACGATTTCGAAGTCGCTGCTGGCGCCGGCGTCGACGATGGCGAGCGTGATCGCGAATGAGTTCGCCGAGGCGTCCGATGATACTTATCGGAGCGCGCTGATCGAGATTGGGCTGGCGCTGTTTCTGGTGACGATCGTGGTGAACATTTTTGCGCGGCTGCTGGTTTGGGCTGTGACGCGGGGCACTCCGGCGAGGGCGGCCTAGGGCGCGACGATATGGCGAAACAATTCAGGACGACTGCGGCGAATCGCCACTGGCGGTGGTTTACGAACCATCTGGCGACGGGGCTGGCGATCGTGAGCACGATTCTGGTGATTGCGCCGCTGGTGGCCATCTTTATCGATCTGGTCTACAAGGGCGCAGTGTCGCTGAACCTGAATTTCTTTACGAAGATTCCCGCGCCGGTGGGGGAGAGCGGCGGGGGCATGGCCAATTCCATTGTTGGATCGGCGCTGCTGCTGGGGCTGGCGAGTTTGATGGGAGTTCCAATAGGGATTGCGGGGGGGATTTACCTGTCGGAGTTTGGGCGCGGGACGAAGCTTTCGAATGTGGTGCGGTTTACGGCGGACGTGCTGAACGGAGTACCGTCGATCGTGATGGGAATCGCGGTATATGCGCTGATCGTGGTGCCGCAAAAGGGATTCTCGGCGTTCGCCGGAGGAGTGGCGCTGGGGATCATGATGATCCCAACGGTGGCGCGCACTACCGAAGAGATGCTGCTGATGGTGCCGCATAGTATTCGCGAGGCGGCGCTGGGGCTGGGAGTGCCGAACTGGCGATCGGTGTTGTCGATCACGCTGAAGACGGCGATGCCTGGGGTGATTACGGGGTGCATGCTGGCTTTTGCGCGTGTGGCGGGCGAGACGGCGCCGCTGCTGTTTACGGCGCTGGGCAATGAGTTCTGGAGCACGAGCCTGACCCAGCCGATCGCAGCGCTGCCGCTGCAGATTTATGTTTATGCTCTTTCCCCCTATGACGAGTGGCACAGGCTGGCGTGGGGCGGGTCGCTGGTGCTGATCGTGTTGATTGTGGTTTCGGTTTCACTGGTGCGGTATGTGACCACGCGCGGCGTGCTGAAGGGGACAAGCTAAGCATGGGGGTCAGCATCGAAGTCAACAACCTCAACGCGTGGTATGGGGCGAACCACACATTGCAGGACATCACGCTGCACATCCCGGCGAATGAGGCGACGGCGCTGATTGGGCCATCGGGGTGCGGGAAGTCGACGTTCGTACGCTGCCTGAACCGGATGCACGAGACGAACCCGATCGCTAAGGTGACGGGCGAAGTGAAAGTCGGGGGAGTGGATATTTACAGCGAGACGTCGGCGGTGGAAGTGCGGCGGCGAATCGGGATGGTGTTCCAGCGGCCGAATCCGTTTCCGACGATGTCGATTTACGACAATGTTGCGTCGGGGCTGCGGCTGAACGGGTTCAGGAAGCGGCGGGCGCTCGACGAGGTGGTGGAGCGGTCGCTGAAGCATGCGGCGTTGTGGGAGGAAGTGAAGGACGAGCTGAAGAAGAAGTCGGGAGCGAGCCTCTCGGGCGGGCAGCAGCAGCGGTTATGCATAGCGCGGGCGCTGGCTGTTGATCCGGAGGTGCTGCTGATGGACGAACCGGCATCGGCGCTGGATCCGGTGTCGACGGCGAAGATCGAGGACCTGATATTTCAGCTGAAGGTGCAGTACACGATCGTGATTGTGACGCACAATATGCAGCAGGCGGCGCG
>PMSS01000327.1 GCA_003167515.1 Acidobacterium sp.
AAGGCGAGCACTGGACCGAGATCGACGACTCGCCCGCTACAGGCCTGCCCAAAAAACCCTGGGGCCGCATCGCGATTAGCGTCGCGCCTTCCAACCCAAAGGTCGTCTACGCCATGGTGGAGTGCGCTTCCAGCGCTCTCTATCGCTCCAACGACGCCGGCAAGACCTGGACCCGCGAGGATGCCAGCCAGTACATGGTCTGGCGTCCTTTCTATTTCTCCAATCTCATCGTCGATCCCAAAAATGAGAACAAAGTCTTCAAAGTCGATGGCATCCTGCTCCTCAGCACCGACGGAGGCAAGAGCTTTCAAAATACCGCCGGTGGCACCCATGGTGATCACCATGACGTATGGATCTCCCCCGACAATCCTAACCTCGTTTTCACCGGCGATGACGGCGGCCTGTGGCGCAGCCAGGATGGCGGCACCGGTTGGGAACACATGATGAACCTGCCGATCTCGCAGTTCTATCATGTCAGCGTCGACGACGACGATCCCTACCACGTCTACGGTGGACTCCAGGACAACAGCTCCTGGGTCGGCGATTCTTCCTATCCCGGCGGGGTCAACAACGAGCAATGGGAAAACATGTATGGCGGCGATGGCTTCTGGATGTGGGTCGACCGCACCGACCCCACTTATCTTTATGCGGAATCTCAGGGCGGCTCTCTGGGCCGCGTGAACCGGTATACCCACGAGATTCGAGCGATTGCCCCTTATGCTCACTATGAAGACAAAAAGCTTCGCTATAACTGGAACACTCCCGTCCAGGTCAGTCCTACCGATAAGAGCACCTTATACATCGGATGCCAGTATCTTTACCGGACGCGCAACCACGGACAGACCTGGGACCGTATCTCTCCCGATCTGACCACCAATAATCCCGAAAAGCAAAAGCAGGAGGAATCCGGCGGCGTCACCGTCGATAACTCCTCGGCGGAGATGAATAACACCATCTACACCATCAGCGAGTCCCCAAAAAACAGCAAAGTCATCTGGGTAGGAACAGACGATGGCAACGTGCAGCTTACTCGCGACGGCGGCGAGCACTGGACAAATCTCACATCGAACGTCCGCGGCATGAGCGGCCAGCCCATCGTGTCCTGGGTCGAAGCCAGCCGCTTCTCCGAAAGCACCGCCTGGGTCACCTTCGACACTCACATGAATGGTGACCCCACCCCCCACCTCTTCAAAACCACCGACTACGGCAAGACCTGGCAGGAGATCGATACCGCATCGAGTCATGTTCGAGGCTACTCCCACGTCATCAAGGAAGATACGGTCAATCCCAACCTGCTCTTCCTCGGCACCGAGTTTGGCCTATGGATCTCGATCGATGGAGGCGCCCGCTGGGCGCAATATGCCGGCAGCGGCTTCCCCAACGTCGCCGTGCGCGATATCGTGGTCCATCCCCACACTTCGGACCTCGTCCTCGCAACTCACGGCAGAGGTATCTGGATCATCGACGATATCTCACCCCTGCGCTCCCTCACCGCCTCGCTCATGGCCTCCGAAGCCACCTTCTTCCCCCCAACCCCGGCCATTCAATACATCTCTGCTTTTGCCGGCTGGGTCGAGGGTGATAACTCCTTCCACGGTCCGGGTCGTCCCGAGGATGCATCCATCACTTACTACCAGCGAACCCGTCATATCTTTGGAGACTTGAAGATAGAGATACTCGATGCCCAGGGCAATTTCGTCGACACCGTCCCCAGCAGCAAGCATCGCGGAGTCAACCGGGCTACCTGGTCCATGCGCCTGAAGGCGCCCAAAGTGCCCCCCGCTGCCAGCGCGTTGTTCTCGGCGGCCCAGGGCCCCCGTGTTCTCCCCGGCACTTATACCGTCAAAATGACCAAAGGGGATCAGGTCTACTCCACCACCCTCAACATCGTCATGGATCCGAAAGCTACCTACACCCTCGCCGACCGCAAGGAGCAGTTAGCCCTGACCCTGAAGGTCGGCGCCTTACTCAACCATATGAGCTGGGCCGTCGACGCCATCGTCTCCGTCCGCGACACCGCCCTCGCCGATGCCGCCAAACTCGATAACAAAGATCCCCTGCACCAGGATCTCACCGCCCTCGCGCAATCCGCCGACGCCATTCGAATCAAAATCGTCGCCACCAAAGAAGGCGGAGGCATCACCGGCGAAGAGCGCCTCCGCGAGTATACGGGTGACCTCTACGGCGACGTTTCCGGGTACGACGGCCGTCCCACCGATGAGCAGGTAACGCGCGCCGAAGTGCTGCGCCGCCAACTCGACGACATCGTCGACGAGTTCAATCGGCTCGCCGCAGAGCAACTGCCCACCATCAACGCCCAGCTCACCACCAAAAAACTGAAGACCATCGAGGTCATCAACGAGCAGGACTGGCAGAAAGTCGCCTCCGACACATCTTCGGCAAATGCGGTCATGGCCGCCAGAGAGCGAGAAGCCGACCAGAACTAAGCCTGCACCTCAGCTCGATGCCAGTCTCGCGGCCTGCCCCCAGGCCGAATCGGTCAGGCATCTGGCTAACGGATGGCCACGAAAGCTACAATATCGGTCACGGGCCCGGTTTTTCCCAGGTAGTTACATATCCGTTATCTTCAGGTTCGTACTCGCCAGTGCATCGGCCGGCCCGCAACACCCCAGGCAGACTCCGGATACGATCACAGCTCTCCCCTCAGCGCCTGCTTCGCTTCGTAATTTCTGCCGCTGATCTTCGACATAGCGAGGGCTTTCAATGCAGGAGAACAATTCCCCACCGCGTCATCTCACTGTCCCTCTGGGACACAAGCTCATTGCGCTGCTCCTCGCCGTAGCGGTCGCAGCCGGTGTTCACGCCTGGTTCAGCCGCAGCGCTGCCCATTCAACCTCGGCAGCCGAACTGGCCTTCGATCGCACCGCGGCACGCCGTATCGATCCAGGTCTCGCGGATGCCCGCGACCCGGCCGTTGCCATCGCCCAATCGCTGCTGACCGATCAGGTCGTCGCCGGCCTCTCCACCTCCGCGTACCTTTCTTCGTCCACCATGACCACCCGCATCGGCGAGTTCCGCTCGCGCCTCCAGCTGACCCAGCCGTCAGCTCAATTACTCCTTGTACAGTTCGAGGACGCCGACCCCGCTAAGTCAGCGGCAACCTCCAACGCCGTAGCCAAAACTCTGACCGCCCAGTCACCATCTCCGGTCACCGCTCCTCCTCCGGCAGTTACTCCCCAACCAGCTCCGCCTCCGGCAGCGCCCGTCAAACAGCCGGTCGCATCGCATCCCAACCAGCCCGCCAGCCCGCTCGCCGCTGCTCTCCGCGACTTAGAAGACCACCTGCAGTCAACCGACCGCCAACTCGACAAACTTAGCTCCCCAAACCGGCAGTTACAGGCGCACGAACTGCCCTCATACACCCTGTCAAGGCAGCAACAACTCCTGAAGGCTTCCATCAGAGCCGCTCAGCGCCAGCTCGAAGATCTGCGCGCTCAGTACCGGCGCCAGTCTTCAGCCGCTCGCATCAACAACCGGCTCGGCGAAATTCAGCACGAGTTATCTTCCGTATTGCTGGCAGGCCATGCCTCGCAACCTCAATCCCGCACCCACGCCTTCATCGCTGCGGGAGTCAGCTCCAGCGCCCTGCGCGATGAGCGCGCTCAGCTCACCCACGCCCTCGGCGTCATCGAGAAAGACCGTCAGGCCATCCAGCGCGAAGAGGCTGCGTCCGGCTCCGAACCCGCGTCTGCGCCGGAGCCTGCCCCTGCGCCAGCCGCACAAGTGGCAACGCAGCAGCCCGCTCCCGCCGCCCCTCCACCGTCCCCGGCTGCCTGGTACCCAAACCCATTCAGACTGGCGCGGCCGGCCGGATCCACTGCGTTCGCGTCTTGGCGGCTCCCGTCGTGGCATCCAGTGTCATGGTTGCCCGCGTCCTGGCAGGCTAAGTCGCTCGATCACCCATGGTGGACCGCCGCCATCGCGGGCCTGTTCTGCGCTCTGCTCTATCTGGCCTTCGCCGCCCGCGCCCGTCCTCTTGACTACGAAGAGAGCGACATAGATCTAACCACGCATTCCAGCCACAGACTTATTACCCCCGATGTGCCGTTCGTCGCTCCCACCCCCGCATCTGTTCCCCTCGTGAACAAACTCGAGAACGACATTCCCGACCCCACTCCGACGAAGCGCGCTTCCTTTACCTTTGACCCGCCTTTCCGCGAAAGCACGCCTTCCCCGGCTACGCCGTTCGAACACGAACCATCCACAATCTCCAGTGCCATCGGTGAACAGGAAAGCCCCGCCCTCAACCCGCAGGCGAATATACTCACCTCCGATCCGCCAGTGCCCTTCAAGGAGAACGTAGTCAAGATCGACGATACCTGGGCAGACCAAATCGCCAGAACGCTTGCTCAAACCGAGATCGGCCGCATGCTTGAAGGCTCCCCCGCGCAACAAGACGCAACCGGAACCAACCGGGAGAACAACGACAGCCAGCAGCCTTCAGCCCAACCCAATCGCCGCGTGGGATAAAAACATCGTGGAAAAGCCTGCCTCCACGCAATCGGCCCAAGTCTGATGCGACCAGCCAATCGAACCGAGCTTGTATTTGAGCGCGTGGTCTCGGAAGAATGTTCCGCGCCTATCCGCCCTACTGGGCTTCGCGCTACTCAGTAACCCACTTACCGGAATCGACGATACGCTTTAAATGTTTCCCGCCCCCCCGCGCAAGGCCGCAATTGGAAATTATGTCGCGTCTCTCTTGACAAACAATAACCGCATGGTTATGGTTTGTGTGTGACGCCCGCCGATGCCAATCACGTCTTCCGAGCTCTCGCCGACCCCACCCGCAGAGCCATTTTCGAGCAGCTGACCCGCCAGGGCGAACAGACCGTCCACGCATTGACTCGCTATGCGCGCGTCTCCCAGCCCGCTGTCTCGAAGCACCTGGCCCAGCTGAAGCGGGCAAAGCTGGTCCGGCATCGCCACGCGGGCCGCGAAACTCACTATCGCGCACAGCCCGACGCCCTGGCGCCCATGGTGGACTGGCTCAATCTCTACGGCGCCTTCTGGCGCGACCGCTTCGACCGTCTTGAAGCCCTTCTGGAGAAGATGGATTGATGAGCACAGACATGAGCAATCCAGCCGAGAGTCCCCGAACCCTTGTGGTCGAAAGGGTATTCCCGCACCCGCCGGAAAAACTGTGGCGAGCCCTCACCGAGAGTCCGCTCCTCGCGCAGTGGATGATGACCAACGACTTCGAGCCAGTGGTCGGGCGGAAGTTTCAGTTCCGGGCCGAGCCGAAGCCGAACTGGAATGGCATTGTCGACTGCGAGGTGCTCGTCGTCGACCCGCTCCAGCGCCTCTCTTATAACTGGGGCGTTGGGCCAGGTCTTCAGTGGGTCGTCCTCTGGACCTTGACTCCAACAGACGGTGGCACCCACGTACGCATGGAGCAATCCGGCTTCGGTCCCCATCAGCAGGCGGCCTATCAAGGTGCAAAATACGGCTGGCAGAAATTCTTCGACGCTCTGCAGCCTGTCATCGAAAGGTTAGATTGATCATGAACGCAAAAAACATCCCCTATTGGATCACGACTATACTCGTTGCCTTTCCCATCGGCAGCGGTGGCGTCGCTCAGCTCGCGCATCTGCCGGCCACGGTCGATGGCTTTGTGCACATCCTCCACTACCCGCCCTACTTTGTCACCATCCTTGGGTTTTGGAAGGTGGCTGGAGCCATTGCCATCCTCGTGCCGCGCTTTCCCCGGCTCAAGGAATGGGCGTACGCCGGCATCTTCTTCGACCTCACAGGCGCGGCCGCCTCCTGCGCTGCGGTCGGCGGCTACGGCGCTTACGCCTTTCACGTCCTCGCCCCTCTCTTCCTTGCTGTTCTTGCCGTCGCATCGTGGGCCCTTCGGCCGGATAGCCGCAAAATCGGCATCCTCATTCCCTTGAAAAAAGGAGAAACGAAATGAAAATCAAAGTGACCACCCTCTACGTCGACGACCAGGAGAAGGCCCTGCGCTTCTATACTGAAGTGCTCGGCTTCGTGAAGAAATCCGACTTTAGTCAGGGCCCCTATCGCTGGCTCACCGTAGCCTCACCCGAGGACCCGGACGGCACAGAGCTGCAGTTGGCGCTCAACAACAACCCGGCTGCGAAAACCTACCAGCAGGCCATCTTCCAGCAAGCCCAGCCCGCGGCCATGTTCTTCACCGACGACCTCGAGGCCGACTACGACCGCATAAAAGCCAGCGGCGCCGAGTTCACCATGCCACCAACAGACGTGACGGCCTCCAAAATCGCCATGCTCAACGACACTTGCGGCAATCTCATTCAGGTCACGCAACTGATGCGCTGGCAGGGCTGACCTGTTCAAGTGGAATGAAGCCGGCATGGCGTAAACTTTCTTCGATCACAATCGAAGTGATATGAAGTCGTGCAATAACGAGCGGCCATGGCTGAGCACGCTGAGGTACGTCTGTAGCTCTGTCCTCATCCTTGGATTCACCGCATTCATCAGCGGCCTGAGTGCCTGCTCCAGCCGGAACACGCGTCCGTTGCAGCCGTTCTTCCCCATCTTCGACGAACGGCCATTCCAAATGAGGTGTGCCGATCGCCCGAGTCGTCCGCCACCCGGCGTGCACAGTTTTGTAACCGTTTCTCCGCAAGCTCCCTATGCGCGAACCCGCCTCGATACGTTGAACCTTCCGGCGAATCAGGTTCCGGCGCTCACGATAGCTGCCGAGCCTGTCAACTGGATCCAGATTGCCGGCGCCAATCAGGACCACTGGACAGTGCAATTCTGTGCGGTGGGCGAAGGCAACACAGTCGATGAGGCAAACGGTTATCTCGAGAAAATCTCCATGCAGCGAATCGGCGATCTGCTCACCCTGAACAAAACCGATGCCCGTGGCCTCACCGGAGGACAAGGCCACCTGCTGCTGACCGCGCCCACCAACGCGCCCGTGACTGTGCATAGCGACGCGGCTGTAGAGATCCATGACATGGCGGGCCCGGTTCGCGTCTCGGCGCTCGGCCGGGCCGTGATCCTCAACACCACTGGCCGCGTGGATGCTATGGCGATGATCGTGGATTTCGCAGGCTCGCAGGGCTGGGTCTCGCTCAATGCACCTTGGGATATCGAGATCAAACTTACCGCGACAGAGTTCCGCGGCAATCTGGCCGCCAATGCGCAACGTCAGGTAAACGCGCTGTTCCCGCCCGGCTTTCAAACCCCGTTAGAGGTTCTCGTAAATCGGCCAAAGGATTTTGTTTGCCGCACCGATTTCTGCTCAAAGATGAAAAAGGATCGCGAGAACTCCCTGTACCGCTTCACTTATGGCAACGTCGCAAACCCATCCGATCATATCCGCTTACGATCCGAGGACTCGCAGGTTGTCCTCGATACGACACGATAAGGTACGGCCTCTCGCGTCAGCGGGGCGCACAAACGTTACGAAACCATGCGACGCGGCTCGCCGTGCGCTTCTTCGCTCGTCCCGCTCTCGCATCATGTGTAAGTTCCGCTCGCCACCGCCGCGCAAAAGGAGGAGACCCTGGGCAACGCGACCGACGCCAGGCTTTCCGCCATCGTGCACAAAGCCTCGAACTGAGCCCGCGAATTCCCTCAGCGACCTGACACCAATGAAGCATTCAGTTCCACCGCGGCGCGAATCAGACCCTTCAGAGCCTTCTCGTTCACCTTATCGCCTTCGCGGAAATCGATGGCACGCCTCACTCGACCTTCGAGACTCGAATTGAAAAGACCTGAGGGGTCATCCAGCGACGCGCCTTTGGCGAATGTCATCTTGACGACCTTCTTGTAGGTCTCGCCGGTGCAGATCAACCCGTCGTGAGACCACACAGGTATCTCCCACTTCCACTCTTCGACGACTTCAGGGTCGGCTTGCCGGATCAAAGCGCGCAGGCGGGAAAGCATCTCGCCGCGCCAATCGCCCAGCTCCTCAATCCTCGCGTCGATCAGTCGGGAAGCAGATCCGACTCCCTGCGAGCCACTCTCTTTCGAGATGAGCGCTTGCTTTCCCCCTGAGCTTCTCTTCCTGGCTGCTTTTTTTGCCATATCTAATAATAAGAAACGAACCTCTCTTCCGAAAAGCTACCTCCCCATCACTGACGGTCTGGCATCTATCCGGAACACCCGCATGCCCGCAGCTCATCTCGATTGTCCCTAAGCCGGTTTTGCCTCGACGATCCCGACGTTCCGAACCATCCGAGTGTCGCCTCCAACCGGGTATACCCCGGTCAGGATGAACCCCGCTGCCTCAAGAAGCGCTCTCCACTCGCGCTCGCTGCGCTCCTTACCGCCGGTCACAGCAAGCATGTTGAGGTCGCTCATCAGGTGGCTTTCCAGTTGTGGGTCCGCCTGCGAAACAAGCGGAGGCAGAATAAATTCAATGATCAGCAAACTGCCCCCCTGCGGAACGACCGCGCGGCAGTTCCTGAGAATCGTGATGGCCTCCGCGTCCCGACGCCCGTGCAGCACATGTTTGATCATGTAGACATCTGCGCCCACCGGGACCGATTGCGTCAGATCGGCCGCAATCAGTTCGCATCGGGAGGAAGCATCTTCCTCCGCAAAGCGCGCCTTCGCTGCATCCACGCTGGATTCGAGATCCACAAGCATGCCTCGCAAATGCGGGTTGAGTCCAAGCACTGCAAGAATGAGCGACCCACCGCCGCCGCCGAGGTCCGCAACCACCTTCGCGCGGGAAAAATCCCACGCTGCAGCGATAGGCGCGTAATCTTCTGCCGGAGCCGTACCCATCACCGCCCGAAAAATAGAATTAGCTTCAGGATCCTGTGACCACCGCGAAGGTATTTTCGGATCGCGAACCTGAGCGGCCGGCAACCCGGTCCGCACACAGTCTGTAAGCAGAGACCAGCTGTCGGCCAGCAGATCCCCCCAAAAAACCACCGCTGGCCAGACGGACTGAGGCACATCCCTCCGCAGCGGCTTGCCAAAAGGAGTCAGCCGAAAATGCTCGGGCGTCGTCTCCTCCGTCACGCCAATGCTGGCCAGAGCACGTAGCAGACGGTACAGCGCATTGGCATCGGCCTGACACTTTTCGGCCAGCAAGCCAACGCTGCGCACCTCATCTCCCAGTGCATCGGCAACGCCGAGTCGTGCCGCCGCGCAAAGCACGCGGCTGCGCGAATACGCCATCGCCATTTCGACCAGCCCCGTATTCGTCGTGACATTGCCGATGCCGCTGTCCGGTTGAGCCATGAGACACCTCAAATCCAATGTACCCATCGCCGACGAACCCCGCCCTGCAGCAAGTTCGGATCAGGACCTATCCGAGGAGCAGCGTGGATTCGGCGGTACTTCCCGATGGTCGACGTCCAGCAGCTATCGCGCAAATCAGCATCACTGGTGACATTCACACCAATGAGTGAACTGCGCGACTGCATGGTTCCGCGTTTGCCCAAACAGAACAAACAAATTGAAGAGGAGCCTCGGACGATTCCGATTCGCAGTCGCGGCAAACCCGCTAGCGGCGCATCCGCGTGCCTGGCGGAATCTTCGGGCGCATGATCGCTGGTTTTCAGGGCAACCGGTCGTACATTCCCCTGGCATGCGATGACACGTTTCTGAGGACGGTGAGCGCGGATGCACCGGCCAGCAGTTCGAGAACGCCACGCCTGGAAATTGTTATCACTTGCCTGCCGGGGCCGCCTTCTTGTGCTCCACGAAGATGTGTGCCTGATGACAGCTCACACACGTCTTGCCGTTCATGAATGGATCGGACTTCAGTTGTGCCACCTGATCGGCGTGACAGGTGTCGCACGCGCTCAACGCCGGCGTGCCCGCGAAGTCCGGTGCTGTTGTCTCGCCATGGCACACGGTGCATTCGACACCGTTGGCGGCATGCGGGCTGGCTTTCCATTGGTCATACACCACCTTGTGGCAGGTGGCACAGGTATCCCCGGCTGGAATCAGCCGATGGAACACATGCGTGGCTTGATCCTGCTGAGCAATGGCAGGTTGGACGGCAATAGCCAAAACGAGAAAAACGAACAGGGTGAGACCGAACATGCGCGCACAGAAACTATTCACGGACAGACTCCTGAGTACGGTCTTCAAGTATCGAACCGGCGAAGGCTGCAATCAGTGATATACATCACGTCTCACGGAATGCGGTCTGCGCACTGGCTGCGAGGCCTTTTGCCAAAGGAATGTTCACAAACCTCCAGAACGAAGTGGGTTGCGCTTACTGGTTGGCAATCCGGGTTTCGGAAGGTTGAGTCCGCGAAGGCGCTGGAGAGGGAATGAGGCTGTTACAAAACTGGCAGCTCCACCGTTTCGGAACGCTTCGAATGCATCAGTGATGAGAGGCCGACTTTTGAGGACTTATCCGCTTAGGTGCTGGTAAATTCCATCACTGTGCGAGTTCGCCCATTAGCCAGGCCCGCGCCATTTTCCAGTCACGCATGACGGTCTGCGGAGAAATGTTGAGCACTTCGGCGGTCTCTTCTACGGTCAGGCCACCGAAGAATCTCAGCTCGACAATTTTGGCCTTGCGCGGATCAACCCCCTCCAAAACCTGCAACGCGTCATCGACAGCAACCAAGCCCTGATCCTTCGATGGTGACGCGATCTCGGGAGCTTCGTCGAGATTGACATGGTTGCAGCTGCCCCTTCTGCGTTCTCTCGCCGACATGCAGGGCCACTTCGTGAATCCTGATGATCGCCATTCCTGTTGAGCGTCGAGCCTTTACAGATTGCGGTAAGATTGCCACCAAATCCCAGGGTGGCTTCAACGGATCCGGAACATTGGCAAAAAATGGAGGCGCTTTATCACGCCGCGCTGGAGAAATCCGGCGAGGAGCGGGAGGCGCTGTTGGCGCAGTCCGATCCCGAGGTGAGGCGCGCCGTGGAAGCCTTGCTTTTCCACGGAGGCTCGGGCGAGGCGTTGCTGGACCGTCCGGCGTGGGAACTGGCCAACAGCCTGCCGGATTCGCCGAGGGTCGAAATCGCGCTGGGAGAGCAACTCGGCCCGTATCGTGTGGACGCCAAAATCGGCGCCGGTGGCATGGGCGAAGTGTATCGAGCCACGGATGCGCGTTTGCAACGCGCGGTCGCGATCAAAGTGTCGGCCGCGCAGTTCAGCGAGCGCTTCGAACGGGAAGCACGCGCCCTGGCAACGCTCAACCATCCGAATATCTGCCAGATTTACGATGTTGGGCCCAATTATCTGGTGATGGATTATGTCGACGGGTCGCCGATTGTTGCACGCGGGCAGGAGCCGATTCCGCTGGCCCAGGCGCTGCGGCTGGCGACGCAAATCGCCCTGGCGATTGAAGCCGCGCACGCCAAAGGCATTCTTCATCGCGACCTCAAACCGGCCAACATTCTCGTAACTGCGAGCGGCGTCGTAAAGCTGCTCGATTTCGGACTGGCGAAACAAAACCCTGGAAGCGAGTTGCCCAAAAACGGAACCCAGACGATGAAGGGGACGATCATAGGCACTCCGGCCTACATGTCTCCGGAACAAGCGGAGGGCAGGACGGCGGACGCGCGCTCCGACATTTTCTCGTTCGGAACGATTCTTTACGAGATGCTTGCCGGGTGCCGCGCCTTTCCTGGGGCGTCGGCTGCTTCGATTCTGGGCGCAATCCTTCACAAGAATCCCGCACCGCTCAACGCGCCGCCCACGCTGGCCGCGATTGTCTTCAAGTGCCTGTCAAAATCTCCGGAGGACCGTTTCCAGACGGCGACCGGTCTTCTGACGGCGCTTGAACGAGCTTCAACAGGTTCCACGGTTGTCCATCGACTGCAACAACACAGGCTGGGTTTGGCTATCGCGGCTGTTCTGCTGGCAATGGTCGGCGTCAGCCTCGGCATTTATCTGAAAGGCTCGAAAACAGGCCCGATTGACTCCATCGCGGTGCTCCCTCTCGATATGCGCAGCAACGATCCGGAAGGTGACTACATTTCCGATGGGGTAACGGAGAGCATCAACAACAGCCTGGCGAGGTTGCCGGGTTTGAAGGTGGTTCCCCACAGTGTCGCTCTCCATTACAAGGGCAAGGCGCCGGATTTCCAAAAGGCCGGGAAGGCACTGGGCGTTGAGGCAGTGCGACGGGCCGCGTGGCACAGCGGGGCGACGATCTGACCATTGGCATCGAACTCGACGACGTTCACAACGGCAAGCAGCTCTGGGGTCAGCAATACACGCGGAAGGTGGCCGATCTGCTGATGGTCGAAAACGACATCGCCAGGGAGGTATCTCAGCGGCTGCGCTCGCAACTTTCGGCGGCGGATCAGCAAAAACTGACGTTAGGCTCAACGGGAAATCCTGAGGCGTATCAGCTCTATCTCAGAGGCAAGCACTACACGGATAAGTTCACCAAAGATGGTTTCGACAAAGGGATCGACTATCTCAACCAGGCCATCGCCCTGGACCCTAACTATGCATTGGCTTATAGCGCCCTGGCTTATAACTACATCAACCAGGACGATTGGTTTATGGCGCCGAGGGAAGCCGGGCCCAAAGCCAGAGATGCGGCCAGGAAGGCGTTAGCGCTGGACGAGCGCGACGCGGAAGCTCACGTTGCTCTGGCCATCGAATCCCAATGGTACGAGTGGGATTGGGCGGCTGCGGAACGGGAATTCAAACGAGCCATTGAACTGGATCCCCACAATGGCAATGCTCACGGATACTATTCGTGGTTCCTGCCGTCGATGGGGCGCAACGACGAGGCCGTCGCAGAAGCGCGGCGGGTTTTGCAAATCGATCCACTTTCGACGGGAGATAACGGAAATCTTGGATCGGTTCTGGTCTTTACGCACCAATGGGACAAAGCGATTGAGCAACTCCGCGGTGCCATCGACCTGGATCCGAACTATTGGTTCGACTATTGCTTTCTTGGCCGGGCCTACGAGCAAAAAGGAAGATACGCCGATGCGATTGACACGTTCCAGCGAGGGCTCAAGCTGGACGGCAACATCGAACTGTGGGCGGGTTTGGGGCTCGCGTACGCGGCGTCAGGAAACAGGGCAGAAGCCTACAAGGTCCTCGAACATCTCAAAGAGATGTCAGCGAATACATACATCGCTCCCTATAACGTTGCGCTGGTCTATGCGGGCCTGGGAGAGAAGGATCAGGCCTTTGACTGGCTGAACCGTGCCTATGACACCCGCTCTTACTTGCTGGCTGTTTATCTGAATACAGATGCGCGCCTGGATAGCCTGACTACCGACCCTCGCTTCAGCGAACTCAGAAGCCGCATTGGTCTGCCTGCCCGAAAGACACATTAATCCCGAAAAACGGGCTTGTGATCAGGAATCTCGCTCGGCCACCCGGCAGCATGGTCCAGGGCGATTCCGACGAGGTCGGCTTGCCAGAACCGTCCTGCCGCCCTGTTGACGTCCCTCGTGGAGGAACCTCCTTTGCCCGCAGACCGCCGGCGAACGAAGCGCCCCTCTGCAGACGGACAGTCAAATTCGAATGAGCGGGGCCTTTCGGCTGCCCAACCGCTCCAAATTTCCGCCAACTCGCTCACCCGCCAAATTTGTCAAGCTTTTGTGCAAAAAACCAAAGTCACAAACATTGAAAATGAAGGCCTTCCCAGCCACCGTGCCCCAAACAAGTTGGCAGTTTTATCCGTCAACCTTGTCGAGGAGTTGACATTTTCGACCCTGCCGCAGGCCGGTCCCCTTCGCGGGCCAACCACTTCCGCCGAACCACCAAACCCAAAAAACCAAACCACAAACCACAAAACCCGTATGGACCCGGCCAGGTTCACCCCACAGCCGGGGTCCCCGACAGGCCCGACTTTGGCCTGGTGGGGTGGACAGCAAGAAGCAAACTATCCTGCCGTCAGATCGTCAATATCACTGACCCCGTGCTTCAGCCCGAAAGTACCGCCCAGGCCCATTTTGAAAACGCGCAGTTTCGACTCCTCCGCCGAATTGCGTTTTTCCCTTCCTTCAGCCGAGCGCAGCCGACCCGACCCGCCCCCATGACCTTCGTAATGTGTCCAAACCTCGCACTGCGGAGCCGCTCTCTGCCGCAACTGATCCCCCCAATCAACCCCAAATTCATGCAAAATCCCCAAATGTGGAAAATTTGTC
>PMSS01000435.1 GCA_003167515.1 Acidobacterium sp.
TGGCGTTGAAGATATGACGGCGATCGAAGCCGGTATCGGAACCGCGGTCATATCTCGGATTAAATGGATCGGACAAGCCGTTCAGATCGTTGGAGACGATGGAAATATTGTGAGACCAGGTATACGAAAACTGCGATGTCAGGCCGTGCTTGTTCTCGAAGCGGATACCGGCCTGGAGCGAGTTGTAATTGAAGTTGGTCTCGTTCTCTTCCTGCTCAATTCCGGAGAAACCGGGGAAGATGCGGTACAAGTTGGCGTTGGGGCTCTTGTTCGGGCACGGATTGGCGCCGGCTGAAGGCGGCGCGGTTCCGGTGCAGGATGTAGCAACTTCCTCGCGATCCGTCAGATCGTTCAGGGGCAGGGTATTGATGGCGCGGTCGTCGTCCTGATCCCAGCCATCGGAGCCGACATACTGCACGACAGCGACGATGGAGGGTGCGAGCTCACGCTGGATGCCAAAGCTGTAGTCTTCAGTACCCGGGCTGGGAAAATGGTAATTGATGTTGGTCAGCACCGACGGGAAGGATTGGGTAGTTGTGGCTCCCGTGATGGCGCTGGTCTGCGGATTGGAGAAGTAAACGTTAGTCGCGGATGGCTGATAGGCGAAAGGCGGGTTGAGAGCTGCGTTGTAGACGTCATTGCCCTGAACGCGCTCGAAGAACATGCCGAAACCGCCGCGGAGCACGGTCTTGCCGTTGCCGCCGATGTTATAGGCGAAACCTATGCGAGGTTGCCAGGTTTTGTAGTCGTTCTGGACGACACCACGCGGAAAAGCATCGACATTGGCTTCGCGGATGCCATTGAGATAGAAGGTCTGGCTGCCGGTGCCGCTGAAGGTGGAGAGAAAAGCGGGGTTGATCGTGCCGTCGGCATTCATTGGATACCCGGCACTGTAGTCGTAATCCGCGACAACAAAGTTAGCGAACTGGTTATAGCGCTCGAAGGCGTGGGGCATGCCATCGAAGCGGAGCCCGAGGTTCAGAGTGAGTCGTGGGCCTACGTGCCAGTTGTCGTTGCCGTAGAAGCCATAGTTATTGTTGACCCAGTGCTTATCGGCCAGGTACTGGAGCTGAGTAAAGCTGGATTCATCGCCGAGAAGGAAGTTGATATAGGAATCGTGCGAGAAAGCGCTGGCGTTGAAGGCGGCGGTTCCCTGGGTATTGGCCTGCAGGTCCTGGTTCTTGTAGTCGTGCAGAAGGCTGAAGCCGAATTTGAACTGGTGCCGTCCTTTGGTCCATGAAAGGTCGTCGCGGTACTCGAAGCCTTCGTAACCGTTTTTCCAGGGGTAGTAGGCTTCGCTCCAGTTCGTGTTGAGAGGCGCGACCTGAAGGTCGATTTCGGGCATGTCATCGCCCACGTTGTTGGCAACGGGGAAGAAGCTGGTTGCGGTCCATCCGGAGGGTATCTTATAGGACCCACCGAAGCCGGCTTGCGGGGTGAGAGTGATCTTGTTTCCGCTATACAGGATCGCGGTTTCATTGAGCAGCGTTGGGCTGTAGGTCTGGGTCAGCTTGATAACCGCGGTGTAAGAGGGATTGGTCATCGCCGTTCCCACGGTGGGATAGGAACTATCGTTCCACAGCGGCGGGTAGAAGGATTTCGCCATGGAGTCGTGCAGGTAGTGACCCATCAACTGGAATTTGCTGTTGATGGTGTGGTCGATACGGCCGGCTTCCTCACGAATGTAGTCGGTGGTCGGGACGGACGCGGTGTACTGGTCGGTACCGAGATTTGGTTTTGGGAAGGTACCGGCGTTTACTTCAAGGACGGCGTTGGGATCCATCAGGTTGGCGGGGATGACGTTGCCGGGGAACGGCTGGCCGGCAGTAAGACCGTCTTTGGTGTAGAGGGCCTGTTTGGCGGGATCTGAGGTAACGGGGACGATGGGGGGAGCGGCACCGTTGAAGGTGGTGTAGTTGAGGTTCTGACCGGCAGTCGGGAAGTCGTTGGCCGGGATGGTATTGGCGACCAGAGGAGTACTGCCCTGGATGAGACGGCGCCATTCTTCGTTCCAGAAGAAGAAAGTGCGGTTGCGGCTGTTGTTGTAGACGCCGGGAATGAAGAGCGGGCCGCCGATGTTGCCGCCGGGCTCATTGAGCTGGAAGGTGGGGCGCGGCTGGCCGGCTCCCTTGGTGAAGTAGTCGTTGGCGTCGTAGTCGGTGTTGCGATTGAACTCGTACACCTCGCCATGGAAGTCGTGCGTACCGGACTTGAGGACGAGCAGGATGGTGCCGCCGGAGCCGATGCCGTAGTCGGGCTGGTAGTTGCTGTCGAGGGTCTGAAACTCGGCGATCGATTCCTGCGACGGCAGGTTCATGAAGCAGCCGCCGCAGCCGCGGTCGTTCTGTTCGGCACCATCGAGCAGATAGATATTGTGGGTGGTGCGGGTGCCATTGAAACTGATGCCGTTGGCGGAGGTGAGCGCGTCAACGCCGCTGAACGAGGGCAGGTTATTGGAGACGCCCAGTCCGAGGGCTGCAAGGGCGGTGACGTTATTGCCGTTGGTGGAAAGCTCCTCGACCTGCTGACCGCTGATGAGCGTGCTGACCTCGCTGGTCTCGGTCTGGGTCTGCAAGGCCTCAGCCTGTACGGACACGGTCTGGGTGGATGCGCCGACCTTGAGGGAAATGTCTTCTTCGAGGGTCTGCGCAACGTTCACGACGATGCCGGTCTCGGTGTACTTCGAAAATCCGGAGGCGCTGGCCTCGAGGGTGTAGGTGCCGATACCGACGTTGCCGAAACGGTACGCTCCGACAGAGTTGGAAACTTCGTTTCTGACCTGACCCGTGGCGGTGTTGGTCAATGTGAGCTGCGCATTGGCGACCAGAGCTCCCGAAGCGTCGGTCACCGTTCCGTTGATGGTGGCGTTTTCCTGTGCACGCAGGACAGGGCTGAATACCAGCAGCAGGGCGAGCACAGCGAACCAGCCTCGAAGGCCTTTGACAAGCGCCCCTCCTGCCTCGAATGGGCGGTAATGAGTTGGACTAGAGAGTGAATTCATGATGCCTCCTGAGCAAACGTTTTCTGAGATGAACGAACTGCAACTGTGCCGGGGTTTTTCCGTGTAACACATTGCCTTGTATAGTGGGCGAGAAAACAATTACTCCTTCCAAAAAGCCTTGTCAAGCAGGAAGTTCGGGGGCGGGAAACCTCTTCTGTGAAACCGTTTACCCCGGTTCTGGCCTCCCGGCCAAAGCCAGACACAACAGCGCCTGCTAAAACGATTTCGCTATCGCTAAAGACCCGTCGTCGATCTTGGCGGCGCGGATCCGGTGACCCCCGCCCCCTCACGCACCGCATAAAATCGATCGGCTGCGAGATTCCTCAGAACCTCCGTTACACCATCCGGCCAGCGAATCGTAACGGCATCTGCCCGCTCATGGTCCGCGAGGCCGAAATGAAGTCGGAGGTCGCTCTGCGATAGGTAGCTGCCGCCGCTGATCACTTCCCCAAGTTGCTCGACGCCGCCAGCCCTCACCCGAATGCGCGCGTTCAGCGCCAGTCGATTGCTGCGCACCCCTTCGAGCTGAAAGCTGATCCAGTGGCGCCGCGGACCGCCTTCCGGGCGCAGGATCATAGGTTGACCAGTAAGGTTCTCCACCACCGCCTCGAGATGGCCGTCGTTGAAAAGGTCGCCGACCGCCATTCCGCGGCTGACCTGCGGTATTCGGATCGCCTCGCCCGCCGATTTGCTTATGTCTTTGAACGTGCCGTCGCGCTGGTTGAGGAACAGCAATTTCGGCTGCCGATAGCTCGCCCGCTCCGGAATCTGGTCCACCTGCGGATATACATGCCCGTTCACCAGGAAGATGTCCTGCCAGCCGCTGTTCGCGAAATCCACGAAAGCATCGCCCCAGCCCACGTACCCGCTGGTCGCGCGCGCAACTCCCGAGACCGCCGAAGCCTCGGTGAAATTCATGTCGCCGTCGTTGCGGTAGAGAGCCGCATATTCGCTGTCGAAATGCGAAAGGAACAGCGACATGCGGCCGGTGTGCAGATAATCGCCGAACGCGATGCCCATGTTCGCCTGGGCCGCGCCGTTGGCGTTCAGCGCCACCCCCGACGTGAATCCCACATCCGTAAATTTGCCGCGGCCATCGCCCTGATACAGATAATTGGGCTGACCGTCGTTGGTCACAAGAAGATCGAGCTTCCCATCGTCATTGAAGTCGCACCAGATCGCGGTAAGGCCGTAGCGACGATCCGGATCGCTCACCCCCGCACGCTTCGACACGTCGGTGAACGTCCCATCGTGGTTGTTGTGGTAAAGATTGTCGGGTGAACCCTTCAGGCCGCGCGGCCCGCACTGCACATCGATGCCCATGTACCTGCACGTATCGCGCGAACCGAAGGCGTCGAGATGGTTCAGGTCGATGTCGACATAGTGCGAAACGAACAGGTCATCCCAGCCATCGCCATCGTAGTCGCCGAAAGCCCCGCCTGTGGCCCACATGGTATCGCCGCCCAAGCCGGCGCTCTTCGTCACATCGGTGAAAGTGCCGTCGCCGTTATTGCGGTAGAGGACCACGCCGGAGAGGCACGTGACCAGCAGGTCGGGCCACCCATCGTTGTTGAAGTCGCCCACCGACGCTCCCATCGCCCAGCACGGAGTGCCAACGCCGGCCTTATCCGTCACGTCGGTGAAAGTGCCGTCGTGGTTATTGTGGTAGAGCGCGCCGCGGGCCTTGATGCCTGCGCGCGCCATCTCCACGGTCTGCGCATTGGTGAAGTAAATGTCAGGCCAGCCGTCGCGATCGTAATCGATGAGCGCGACTCCGCCGCTCATCGACTCGACGATGAACTTCTGCTCGGGGCTGGAGTGATGGTCGAAGTGGATTCCCGTCGACGCCGTTATATCGACGAGCTGCGGATAGTCAGCTCCCGCCGCTACGGCAACCTCCGCAAAAGAGGGCAGGGTTCGCGTGACGAACAGACCGATCAACGTGAGAACGATGAGAGCAGCGCACAACCGCCAAAGACTGCGGTTCCGAGTCGAGGATCTTCGATCTGCATTTTGCGCGCGACTCATGCTGCCGGCCGACAGTCTTTGACTCCGCTTCCGAACAAATTGTAAGAATGCGTTTCCAGCATAGAAGAATCAGCCCTCCTGCGACGGCCCCTCGCGAGCCAGGACGGCGTTTCCTCCGATGAATGCAGCGGAATCACTGGACGCTGCCATCGATGAAGCGTCTCCCGCAATTGACGGCCCCTCACGAACGCATTAGGTTGGGTTGTCGCCACGAAGGGCGCAAACCACGCTGGCCGACCGGCGAAGGCATGGCTTTCAATCTGAATTCATGAGGGGAAGAAACATGACGAAATCCGGAATGCGCAGATGGGCTGCTGCTTTGATCTGCATCGGCGTGACGGCACTCAAGGCGGGAGCACAGGAGACCTCGACGCTGCCCTGGATGAATCCGAATCTTCCGGCGGAGCAGCGGGCCGCGGACCTGGTGAAGCGGATGACCCTCGATGAGAAGGCTTCGCAGCTGGTGAATCAGGCGCGCGCCATTCCTCGCCTCAACGTGCCTGCGTACGACTGGTGGAGCGAAGCGCTGCATGGTGTCGCGGTAAACGGGACGACGGAATTTCCCGAACCGATAGGCTTGGCGGCAACGTTCGATACAGCCGGCATTCACGAGATGGCGACGGCCATCGGCATCGAGGGGCGCATCAAGCACCTGCAGGCCGAGCGCGCCGGGCACAGCAACATCTTTGAAGGCCTCGATTTCTGGGCGCCGAACGTGAACATCTTTCGCGACCCGCGCTGGGGTCGCGGACAGGAAACCTACGGCGAGGACCCATTCCTCACCGGGCGCATGGCCGTGGCTTTCGTGACTGGGATGCAGGGCAACGATCCGAAATATTACCAGGCGATTTCCACTCCGAAGCACTTCGCCGTCCACAGCGGACCGGAGCCGACGCGGCATTTTGCCGACGCCGACGTGAGCAAGCATGACGAGATCGACACGTATCTGCCCGCGTTTCGCACGGCTGTTACCGAAGGCCACGCCGGCTCCGTGATGTGCGCGTACAATGCGATCGAAGGTCAGCCGGCTTGCGCGAATGAGTTTCTGCTGCAGGATCAACTGCGCGGCAAGTGGGCATTCCAGGGCTATGTGGTTTCCGATTGCGGCGCGGTGATCGATATTTTCTCCGGACATCATTACCGCCCCACACAGGCGCAGTCCTCCGCGATTTCGCTGGAGCGCGGCATGGACAACGAGTGCGCCGACTTTTTTGCGAAGGTGAAGGACAATCACGATTACAAGCCATACATCGACGCCGTACAGCAGGGCTACCTGAGCGAGAGCGGCATCGATACCGCGCTGATCCGCCTGTTCACCGCGCGGATGAAGCTGGGGATGTTCGACCCGCCGGAGATGGTGCCGTATTCAAAGATCGATGAGAAGGAGCTGGACAGCGCCGAGCATCGCGCGCTGGCGCGCAAGCTGGCCGATGAGTCGATGGTCCTGCTGAAAAACGACGGCGTGCTCCCGTTGAAGACAGCGGTGACAATGATTGCCGTCGTCGGGCCCCTGGCCGACCAGACTAAAGTGCTGATGGGAAATTACAGTGGAACACCGACGCACTCCGTCAGCGTGCTCGACGGGCTGAAGGCCGAATTCCCCCAGGCGAAGATCAGGTTCGTCGCGGGCACGCAGTTCCTGCGCAACGACGGCGATCCGGTACCGAACAACGTGCTGACGACTCCTGATGGAAAGCCGGGGTTGAAGGCGGACTACGCGTTGGGGCGGGGCATTGAACTGACGCCCGGAGCAAAGCCTGCTCCGCTGACCAGCCGCGTCGAACCGAACCTCAACCTGACCGAAAGCAGCTTGCCGGCCGAGGCGCAGGGCAAGCCTTCGCTGTCGGTAGAGTGGTCGGGATTTCTTACGTCCGCGGAAACCGGCGACTACCTGCTGGGTGTCATGGCCGATGGCTTCGCGCACGTGACCGTCGACGGCAAGCAGATTGCTCAGGTCTTCAGCCTGGGCGGCGGAGCGCAGGCCAAGCTGGGTCGAGTGCATCTGGAGCGGGGACACAAAGTATCCATCACTGTGACGTATGGGCAATTCGGCGGCGGCAAGCCGCGCGCGCAACTGCTGTGGGCGCACTACACCACGGCGCCTTCTCCTGAGGCTCTGGCGGCGGCGAGAGAAGCGGACGTTGTAATCGCGGTAGTAGGGATCACGAGCGAACTCGAAGGCGAGGAAATGCCGGTCGTCGAAGAAGGCTTTCTGGGCGGCGATCGCACCAGCCTCGATCTGCCGAAGCCTGAAGAGGCGCTGCTGGAGGCCGTTGCCGGCGCAGGCAAGCCGCTGGTGGTGGTGCTGATGAACGGCAGCGC
>PMSS01000439.1 GCA_003167515.1 Acidobacterium sp.
GGCCCAATCATGATGATGTTCTTGGGCATGATCTCGTCCGCCAGATCGGGCGTCAGCTTCTGCCGCCGCATGCGATTGCGCAGTGCAATCGCTACAGCCCGCTTCGCCGCCTTCTGCCCAACGACGTACTTGTCCAGCTCCGCGACAATCTCCCTGGGCGTCAGCTCTTCGAGCGACAGCTCCTGGTCTTCCGCTGTTCCCGGTAAATAAATAGCCATAATTCGCTCTGTTCCCCGCTCCTGATCCCTGATTCCAGTTCCCAGCTACCGGCTACTGGCTACCCACTGCCCCATGCAACTCTTCGATCGTGACCTTGTCGTTCGTGTAAATGCAGATTTGTCCGGCAATCCGCATCGCCTTCTCCGCAATCTCGCGCGCGGAAAGCTCAGTGTTCTCCATCAACGCCCGAGCCGCCGACAGCGCATATGATCCGCCGCTGCCGATCGCCGCAATCCCCTCGTCCGGCTCAATCACATCACCAGACCCGCTGATCAAAAACGTCTGGCTCAGATCCGCCACCACCAGCAGCGCTTCGAGGCTCCGCAGCATCTTGTCCGTCCGCCAATCCTTCGCCAGTTCCACTGCGGACCGCCCCAGATTCCCCGCATACTGCTCCAGCTTCCCCTCAAACCGGCTGAAAAGCGAAAACGCGTCCGCCGTCGACCCCGCAAAGCCCGCCAGAATCTTGTCCTGATACAGCCGCCGAATCTTCTTCGCCGTGTGCTTAAAAACCGCCTCGCCCATCGTTACCTGCCCATCGGCAGCCATCACCACATCGCTGCCCCGCCGCACGCAAATCACGGTCGTCGAGCGAATCCGCACCCTGGGCGATCGCCCCCTGCTTGCCGGAATAAGGCTCGGTTCCGCGGCTCCGGCCCCGCCCTCACCAATTCCCGCTCTGAAGGAAAAACGACCGCCCGAAGCGGCCGTTCCTGAAAACCTGCGATTCTCCATGTCTCCAGCGAGTATAGCGCAGACATCCATTACTACTTTGGCGCAAAAACCCTCGCTGCCGCGCCGCAAATCTCCGCAATCTGAGCTATCCTGCAACTGTCGGCGCACGTTATTTTTCATTCTTTCTCGGAGCAATACGGATGTTCGCCCACTCACTGCGCGATCCACACGTGATCGGGGTGCTGGCTGCGGCGGTTGTCTGCGTCGGCGCCGTCGTTACCTGGCTTGTCCTGCGCCGCCGCCCCACCGCCGACGAGATCGAGCGCGAACGCCGCGCCCTGCTCGTCCGTTCCGGGCGCATCATCGACGGCACCATCCTCGACATTACCGAACTCGAAACTCCCCCCGAACCCGGTCAGGAGCGCGAGATTCGCTTCGTCCTCTACAAATATGAAATCGGCGGCGTGGTCTATGAGTGCTCGCAGGAGGTGACCGCTCTGCGCGACTACGTAAACCCCACTGAGCTCCGCCTCAGCTTTCCCTGCTCGGTGCGCTACGACATTCACCGCCCCGAAAACAGCATCGTCGTCGCTGAGAACTGGAGCGGCCTGCGGACCACCGCCGACTCTGTCCCAACTCGCCCGCTGTCGAAACCCCGCAAACCCCACGCCTCCGCGCCCGTCCAGTAAAGGACAATTCGCGATTGCTTTGGCCCCTGCTCTTCTGAGCTCCGTGCCCTGTTGGCATAAACTGATCCCGTATGCATGTTCATGGCGCCAACACCGCAGCCATGCAGCGAGTGCTGCGCGCTTCCCTCATCGCCACCATCGCCTACGTCGTGCTCACGCTCGTCGCCGGACTGCGCGCCCACTCGCTCGCCCTCGTCTCCGAAGCCGGCCACAACGCCTCCGACGCCCTCGCCATCGTGGTTTCCTTCGTCGCCGTCTGGTTTCAGACCCGCCCCCCGACCGATCAGAAGACCTTCGGCTACCAGCGCGCCGGCGTCCTTGCCGCCTTCCTCAATGCGCTCACCCTCATCGTCATCGCCGGCTGGGTCGCCCTCGAAGCCGTCCACCGCTTCAACGCACCCACAGCCGTGCAGCCCCGCATCATGATGTTCGTCGCTGCCGCCGGCGTCATCATGAACGGCCTCATCGCCGCCATGCTCTGGCGCGTCAGCCACGACGTCAACATCCGCAGCGTCTTCATCCACATGCTCGGCGATACGCTTTCCACCGCCGCCGTCATCGTTGGTGGCCTGGTCATTCTCCTCACCGGCGGCACCTGGATCGACCCAGCGCTCTCCATCGCCATCGCCGCGCTCATCCTCTGGTCCTCGATCAGCATCGTGCGCGAGACCCTTAACATCCTGCTCGAGGGCACGCCCCGCGGCATTTCACTCATTGAGATTCGCAGCACACTGGCAGCCATCGACGGCGTCGAAGACGTCCACGACCTGCATGTCTGGAGCCTCGGCTCCAACACCCATGCCCTCGCCAGCCACATCACCATCGCCGACATCCCGCCGTCAGAAAGCAACCTCATCCTCGACCGCATCAACGTCGTGCTGCGCGAACGTTTCCGCATTCACCATACGACTCTCCAGTTTGAGCATGTGATCTGCGAAGTCGCGCACGGCTGTCTCGTTTCCGTTGAACAGTCCGAGACTCATCACCACCACCACGGCCACGCGCACTGATTCCCTGGCCGCTCGCCAGGCCCGAATCGATCAGCCCGGCTTCCCGGCCTAAATCGCTTATGCCGATTTCCGCGCAGGTTCGTCCGGGAGGCAATCTTTCGCTTCTTCCAGCGCCATTCCAGCCATGGCAGCCGCCTTCATCACCAGCTCCGCCGGACCGCGCGGCTGGAACTCCTCGTCCCTGGCCCCGAGCGATAGAATCCAGTCGCGCTCCTGCCCCAGCGCGAGAATCTTTGGAGCCGACGGCAGCCCGTGAACAAATTCCACCATGGCGCAGCACTCCTCGTCGGTCAGCGAGTAGCAAAGCAACACCAGCACAAACTGTCGCCCGGAAAGCAGTAACTTCGCCTCCGCGACACTCTGCGCGAGATCCACCTCAAAGCATCGCCGCAGAATAAGCCGTCGCGTGCGGTTCAGAACCGCGTCGTAGCCCACGCACAGCATCTCAGGTTTTCCACTCATCCGTATGCGTTGCCTCGCTACAGTGCCAAATGCGTAATTCCGGAGCCCACGTCAATCGACGCCATCCACGCCCCGCGTGAATTCTTCCCCGGAAGACCGCCCAAAAATGCATCACAAAAATATGGCCGAAGGACTCGCGGAACAATAACCGGAATCGGACATCGCGGTCGGTCTAATACCGAACATATCTGTCTGATAGCGAACATAAAAATCCGGCCTGACTTCATATAATCCGCAAATCAAAGTCCCCGGTTCTTCTTCAGCGACAAAGACTTTTTGCTGGGATTCAGCACACTTGTCCTTGCTCCTGAAGCGCAAGGGAGCATATGGGCCTGCATACCGATAATCTTTTCCTGGAGACTCTTCCCCAGCCTTATCAAAACTCGTTCTGTTCCCGGCTCGAACCGGTCTCTCTACCCGCGGGAACCGTTCTTTACGAAGCCGAACGAGTCCCGCGTTACGCCTTCTTCATTACCTCCGGCGTCGCGTCCAAAATGGTTTCCATGGCCGCACTGCTGAGATCGGCATGGCTGGCCGTGAGGGTGTCGTTCCCTGCCATCACCTCCTCGGCGGATTGCCCACCGGCCCCGCCCGCTGTGTCGTTCAAATGGAAGTGAAAGCCTTCCGCATCCCTTTTCCCGATTTGCAAAAAGAAGTCCAGCGCTCCGAACCCCTGCGCCAGCTCGTCATGAAATGCGCGCAGCGCCGCAGCATGATCCTCTCGCAGCTCACTGCCTGCAGCCGCCTGCATGATGCCGAAGAGCGCCTCGCGCGCTGGCTTCTCACCGCGCACGACCTCACCGGGACCAACAGCATTCTCCTCAGTCAGGGATTCCTTGCCGACATCCTCGGCGCACGCCGCACCACCGTCACCCTCGCCGCCGGTGCGCTGCGGCGCCGCAGGCTTATCTCCTACCACCGCGGCCAGATCCAGATCCTCGACTACGACAGGCTGAAGGCGGCGGCCTGCGAATGCTATGCGACGGTGAGCAGCCTCTTTCAGAATTTCTACGAGTGATTCCGCTCAGGCCGCAGATTCGTCTTGCTCCTGCGTTCCCGCTGGCTGCGGCCCCGCCTCCCCAGCCAGGGTCCGCGCCGGCAGAAACACCCAGATCACGCGCCCGGCAAATTGGGCTCCGTGCTCTTGACCAGGGTGAGCGCTCCCCCGTGCTTCTGCACAATCCCCATCCTCACCTGCTCTCGGCGCATCGTCTGCGCAACCACGCCCCCGTCCATCTCCGGCATGTAGTAGTCGAGCACCACGCCGTCGATCTCGTTCCCGCGAAACAGCGAGAGCCCCGTGGGCCCATCGACCGCGATCAGCACCCGATATCCGGCCCGCTCCACAACCGCCTTGCGGATCTGGAGGCCAAGCGCCTCGTCATCGATACAGAGAATCGTTGGAACCGGCACGAGTCCTGCTCACCTGCCCCCGGACAGATTCGTAAGCTGTCTAGCCGAGCTGCCCTGCGGAAATCCGTGGAAAACTCTGGGAACAACGCCCGGAGTTTAGCATCGGAAAAGCTCGCAAAACACACAAACCGAAGGACAATACCTGCCAGCTTCCGCCACGGAAGTTGTCTTTGCCATTGTGCCGAGTCCTTCGCTAACCCCGCCCGCCCGAATTAACACAACTTTTGCATTCTGTTTGCCCATCCCCGTTTACGCTGAGGGCGGAACGCGCCACCCCCGTTGCGCCGTCCGGGAAAGGAATCCTCCGCTTGAGCCAGACCGTGTTTGTGCTTGAGGATGACGCCGACATCGCGCGTCTCATCCAGCATCACCTCGAAGCCGCCAGTTTCTCGGCCCGCATCTACGCAACTCCCGCGACTCTCATCTCCGACGCCGAGCGCCAGGCCCCCGTCCTGTTTCTCCTCGACATCATGGTTCCCGGCGGTGACGGCCTCGACGTCTGCCGCCGCCTGCGCAACCACCCCGCGCTCAGTACCATTCCCATCATCTTCCTCACCGCCCGCGCCGGGGAAAACGACCGCGTCCTCGGCCTCGAGCTTGGCGCAGACGACTACATCACCAAGCCCTTTGCCCCGCGCGAACTGCTGGCCCGCGTCAAAGCCGTGCTCCGCCGCTTCGAACGCCCCACCACCCCCTCTGCCATCGCCTTTGAAGACGTCGAAATCGACGCCAGCGCCATGCAGCTCCGTGTCCGCGGCAATCTCACCACCACCACCGCGACTGAGTTCCGCCTTCTCGATTACCTTGCCCGCCATCCGGGCCGCGTCTTTAGCCGCGATCACCTCCTCGATGCCGTCTGGGGCGACGCCCGCTTCGTCACGCCGCGCTCCGTCGACGTCTACGTTCGCCGCATCCGCGAAAAGATCGAAACCGACCCCGAAAATCCGCGCTATCTCAAGACCGTGCGTGGGGCAGGCTACCGCTTCGAGATTCCGAAGGCCGGCGAACGCGCGGCCAGTTAAGTTCCCCGGTCGCGAAGGCGTAGGCTGAACCCATGACGATCCCGGAGCTGTTCCTGCAGGAATTCGACGAAGAAATTCCCAGCACCCGCCGCATGCTCGAGCGCGTCCCCGAAGCCAACTTCACGTGGAAACCTCACGAGAAGTCGATGACCCTCGGCCGCCTCGCCTCGCACGTGGCAGATCTGCCCCAGCGCTGCACGGCCATCATCACCACTGAAACCTTGGTGCGGCCACCAGGATTTACTCCCTATGCGGCGGCCTCGACGAGTGAATTGCTGGAAAGGCTCGACACCGTCAGCACCGAGGCCAGAACCGCCCTGGCCACCCTCCGCGAAGACCAGCTCTCCGTCATCTGGACCATCAAATTCGGAGACCGCATCATCAACGCGCTCCCCCGCGGCATGGCGCTCCGCCGCGTTTTCATGAATCACCTCATCCACCATCGCGGCCAGCTCAGCGTCTACCTCCGCCTCCTCGATGTCGCCGTACCCGGCATGTATGGACCTTCCGCCGACGATCAGAGCAGGACGTGAATACTCTCCGTTTCCTGGCTCCCACCCGGTGTAGGCCGGCTACTCGCTGAACGACATGTCGGCTGAACGCTGTACGCTGAACGCTGTACGCTGGATTTCACCGTGACCGGCCGAGTCTTCTCCAAACTGTTTTTGTCCTTCTTCTTCGTGCTGTGCATCGCCACAGCCGTGCTCGATTTTTCTTTCCGCAACATCGTCGCGCATTCGCTTCACGAAGAAGCCCGCGTCGCCTCCCTCGGACCCGTGCAGCAGGCCGCCGCGCTCCACATCCTGCGCCGCGATCTCCTCACCGCTTCGCTCCTCGCTCTGGTGCTGGCCACACTCGCCTCCGCGTGGCTCGCCCATCGCATCGCAGGCCGCCTGCGCCGCATCGTCGAATTCTCCAGCCGCATCGCCGCCGGCGATTTCGCCGCCCGCATCGAGGAGGACGACAGCGACGAAATTGGCGAAGTCGCCCGCGCCCTCGACGCAACCGCCAGCCGCCTCGAGCAATCCTTCCACGCCCTCGACAGCAAGCAGCGTGAGCTCGCCGCTCTACTCGATTCCATGCAGGAAGCCGTCGTCGCCGTCGACGCCGCCGGCCAGGTCAGCTGGTCCAATGCCGTCATGCAGCGTATCGCTCCCGGGGCCGTGCGCGTCGGCAAGTCGCTCGTCGTCAGCATTCGCGATCCGGACATCCTCAGCTGCGTCGAGGCTGCGCTGCGCGAGCGTCGTATCGGCACAGGTCGCGCCATCTCCCTCGTGCCCGGCCGCGCCTACGAGGTCAGCGCAGCCCCCACTCCCGATGGCGGTGCCGTCGCCGTCCTCCACGATGTCACCGAGATCGAGCGCGCCGAAAAAACCCGCCGCGACTTCATCGCGAACGTCTCCCACGAGCTGCGCACCCCGCTCACTTCCATCTCCGGCTACGTCGAAACCCTCCTCGAAGACGAGATGGAGCTGCCCGGCCACGCGCGCGAGTTCATGGCCATCATCCTCAAAAATGCGCGCCGCGTGAACCGCCTCACCGAAGATCTCCTGGCCCTCGCCCAGGTCGAGTCCGGCCAGCACAAACCCCGCGTCCAGCCCGTCCGCGCCTCCGCGCTCGTCGAGGACGCCATCGAATCCCTGGCAGGCATGGTCGTCGAATCCGGTGTCGCCCTCGAACCCGGTCAAACCACCGACGCCCTGGTCCTCGCCGACGTCGATGCCATGACCCAGGTCTTCGGCAACCTCATTGAAAACGCCATGAAGTACGGAGTCACCGGCCGCCGCGTCCTCGTCGGCGCACGCCCCCTCGAAGATGCCGTTGAGTTCTACGTCCAGGACTTCGGCCAGGGCATGGCCGAAGAACATCTCAACCGCATCTTCGAGCGGTTCTACCGCGTCGACAAAGCCCGCTCCCGCGAATCTGGCGGAACCGGCCTCGGCCTCGCCATCGTCAAGCACATCGTCCTCGCCCACGGCGGCGCCATCCGCGTCGAAAGCGAACTAGGTGCCGGCGCAACGTTCCTCTTCACCCTGCCTCTCGCGCCCATCACGCCACCCACCCCGCATCCCACCGCCGAAGAGCCAGCCGCAAAAGTCGCCCGATGATCTGCGATACATTGGGATAAATGAAGCGAAAAAAAGTTCCCAACGCAACCACAGTAAAGGCGATCAGGGCGGCCGACCGCGGCGAAGGAAAGCGTTTCAGTAGCGCCAGGGCGCTGCTGAAAGATCTCGGCATCCTCAAGGACCCGCCCCGCCGCCCTCGCGCAGATCAGTAATCCCTGTTCCCTGCACCCTGTTCCCTGTAGCCTGTTCCCTGTACCCTGTTCCTATGCCCCCAGGGACCGTCCACGCCGTATGTTCCCTCGACTGCCCCGACTCCTGCGGGGTCCTCGTCACCATTGACGACACCGGACGCGCCACCCGTCTGCGTGGCGACCCATCGCATCCCGTCACCCGCGGCTTCCTCTGCGGCAAAGTAGCGAAGTACCTCGACCGCGTCTATTCGCCGGATCGCCTCCTCTACCCGATGCGCCGCCGTGCCGGCGTCCCTAAGACCGCGCTGCCCCACGGACGCGAATCCGAATCCTTCGAGCGCATCTCCTGGGACGAAGCCCTCGACACCATCTCTTCCCGCCTTGCCGCCGTCGCCCGCGACCACGGCCCCGAGTCGATCCTGCCCTACTCCTACGCCGGCACGGTCGGCGTCCTCGGCTACGGCTCCATGGATCGCCGCTTCTTCCACCGTCTCGGCGCGTCCCAGCTCGACCGCACCATCTGCTCGGAGACCGGCGGCCAGGCCATCATCTCCGTCTACGGCCGCAAACTCGGCACCGACCCCGAAGCCTTCCCGCACGCGCGCCTCATCATCGCCTGGGCCGCCAACATCCACGGCAACAATATCCATCTCTGGCCCTTTGTCGAAGAGGCCCGCCGCAATGGCGCGAAGCTTGTCGTCATCGACCCCTACGCCACCCGTACCGCGCGCGCCGCGGACTGGCACATCCCCATCAATCCCGGCACGGACTCCGCCCTCGCCCTCGGCCTCATGCACATCATCGTGCGCGACGGCCTCTACGACCGCGACTACGTCGCCCGCTGGACCTGCGGCTTCGATCAGCTCCGCGAGCACATCGCCGAATACACTCCCGACTGCGTCTCCGCACTCACAGGCATCTCTGTCCCCGACATCGAACGCCTCGCCCACGACTACGCCACCACCACACCCGCCGTCATCCGCCTCAACTACGGCGTGCAGCGCAGCGACAACGGCGGTGCAGCCACCCGCGCCATCTGCATGTTGCCGGCTCTCACCGGCGCGTGGAAGCACTACGGCGGCGGACTCCAGCTCTCCACCAGCGGTGCGTTTAAATGGGATAAAGCGGCGCTCGAGCGCCCCGACCTGGCGGAAGCCAGCCCGCTGGGCCGTGAAGCCCGCATCGTCAACATGTCACTCCTCGGGGAGGCACTCACCGAGCCGGACAGTCCGGCACTTGGCTCCGACCCCTCAAACCGCCCCGCGGTCCACGCACTCTTCGTCTACAACTCGAACCCCGCCGCCATCGCGCCCGACCAGGCCGCCGTCCTCCGCGGCCTCTCTCGCCCCGGCCTCTTCACCGTCGTCCACGAGCAATTCTTCACCGATACCGCGGACTACGCCGACATCCTCCTCCCCGCGACCACCTTCTTCGAGCAAAAGGACATCCAGGGCGCCTACGGCCACTACTACGTCCAGCTCTCCGAGCAGGCCATCGCGCCCCTCGGCGAAGCCCGCTCTAACGTCTGGCTCTTTTCCGAACTCGCCCAGCGCATGGGATTCACCGAGCCCTGCTTCCGCGACACCCCCGACGACCTCATCGCCCAGGCTCTCCGCTCCAACGAACCCGACAAGCAGCATCCCTGGCTAGCCGGCATCACTCCGGAGACCCTGCAGGCAGCCGGCGGCGCCCAGCGCCTGCGCTTCGAAGAAGAACAAATTAACCAGCCATTCCTTCCTTTCGCCGAAGGCCCATTCGCGACGCCCAGCGGCCGCATCGAGTTCTACTCCGCCACGCTCGAGGCCCAGGGCATCGACCCCCTTCCCTCCTTTCGTCCCGCTCCCGAGTCCCGCCACACCTCCGAGCGCGAGCGCTACCCTCTCGAGTTCCTCCCTCGCAAAGCGGACAATTACATGAACTCGACCTTCTCCAATTTGCCCGCACATCGCGCCATGGAATCCGCCTACAACGGCGTCCTCGAGATCCACGCCGACGACGCAACCGCCCGCGGCATCTCCGATGGTGACACCGTCGACGTCTTCAACGATCGCGGCAGCATCGCCCTGCGTGCCCACGTCAACGGCAGCGTCCGTCCCGGCGTCGTCGCGGCGCGTCTCAACTGGAACAAATTCTCCGCGGGCGGCCACAACGTCAACCTGCTTACCTCGCAACGTCTCAACGATCTCGGCGGCGGCCCCGTCTTCTACTCAACGCTCGTCGATGTCCGTAAATCGTCCTGAATTCGTGAATCGTACTGAAGCCGGCCTCCTCCCGCAGGCCGTAACTCCGCCACTCCGCTCCTGGAACCTCTCGCCGCCCCCATTCAGTCCGATCTTCGATAAACTGAATGCCAATTCTCTCCCAGCAAATTCTTGCCCGGCTGCTGCTGCGCACCGCGGGAGGATGGAAAGTTGTTGCCGCCGATGACTCTGCAAAATTCAGGCCCGTTCCGCTCTGCTCCCATCCGCTTTCGGCCCGCGACCTGCTTCCCCGCGCACACGAATCGCGCTGATATAATCGCCTTTTCCCGCAGATCGGCCCGATTTTGAGCAGTGAGGGTGTGCTTATTTTTTCCGTGAACTTCTGGAGCGCTGGCTCCCCGCACGTACCAGGCAGGATTCTGCGCCGGCTCCTGGGGCGCTCCTTGGTGTTGTTTCTCTTTCTGGCTCCGCTCCTGCCGGTCGCGCCGCTCGTCGCCCAGGAAGCCACGCCCCCCGCCGCCTCCACCGACGTTGGCCAGAAGATCGTCGACATTCGCGTCATCGGCGCCCGCCGCATTCCCAAAGAAACCGTCCTGGCGCGCCTCTTCAGCCACGCCAGCGATAATTACGACCCCCTCACCGTCGAGCGCGACTTCAACTCCCTCTGGAACACCGGCTACTTCGAAGACGTCCGCATCGAAAAAGAGAACACGCCCCAGGGCATCATCCTCGACGTCTACGTCCGCGAAAAACCCACAATCCGCGACATCACCTACAAGGGCAACAGCTCCATCACAGAATCCGATATTCTCGACCGCTTTAAGAAAGAGAAGGTCGGAATCTCCGCCGAAAGTCAGTACGACCCCGCGCGCATCGCCCACGCCGTCACCGTCATTAAGGAAATGCTCGCCGAGCACGGCCACCAGTTCGCCACCGTGCGTCCCGAAGTCAAAACCATCCCGCCCGCCGCCGTCCAGCTCAACTTCATCATCAAAGAAGGACCGACCGTCAAAGTCGGCAAAATCAGTTTCAGCGGCAATCAGCACGTCACCGCCCGCAATCTCCGCACAGCCATGCGCAACCTGCGTCCCATCGGCGTTCCCCACTCGATCTTTCTTGAGAACATCTTTGCCCGCACCTACGACGCCAGCAAACTCGAAGAAGACTCTGAGCGCGTCCGTCAGGCTTATGGTGACCGCGGCTACCTGCGCGGCGGTCCGGACGGCGAGCCGCAGACCCACATCCGCAACGAGTCCGGCCTTTCCTTCTTCACCTTCCGCCCGCGCAAAGGCAAACGCATCGATATCCACATGAATATCGAAGAGGGCGAACGCTATCGCCTGGCCGGCATCAATTTCACCGGAAACAAAGCCGCCGCCAACACCAAAGCCCTGCGCTCCACTTTCGCCCAGAAGGACGGCGCCGTCTTCAACATCAGCGACTTCCGCAAGGGCCTCGACAACCTGCGCAAGGCCTACGGGCAGCTGGGCTACATCAACATGACCGGCGTGCCCACCCCTTCCTTCAACGATACCAACCACACCGTCACCTGGAACATCGACATCGACGAGGGTAAGCAGTTCACCGTCTCCCGTATCGAGTTCCAGGGCAACACCGTCACCCGCGACTTCGTCATCCGCCGTGAGCTGCTCCTCCAGGAAGGCCAGGTCTACAACAGCCATATGTGGGAGCTCAGTCTCCTGCGCCTCAACCAGCTCGACTACTTCAACCCTCTGCGCGTCGAACAGGATTCCGAAACCCACCAGAACACCGAAGCCGGAACCGTCGATCTCCTCCTCAAGGTCCAAGAGAAGGGTAAGAACTCAATCGGACTCAACGGCGGCGTCAGCGGACTCTCCGGCGCCTTCCTCGGCCTCAACTACCAGACCAACAACTTCCTCGGCCTCGGCGAAACCCTGAGCGTTCAGGCCAACGCCGGCAGCCTTGCCCGCAATCTCCTCTTCGCCTTCAACGAGCCTTATCTGCGCAACAAGCCGTTAAACATCGGCTTCCAGGTCTTCGACAGCAAGACCGATTACAACGCCTCCAAAAGCTATTCGTTGACCGGCAGCAGCAACCAGACCGCCGCCGTTTCCTCATTGCTTCAGAATTACAACCAGTCCAGAAAAGGCTTCAATCTCTCCGCAAGCTACCCTCTGCGGCATTTCAGCCTCTTCGGCTTCTCCCGCGTCGGCGCCACCTATGCGTGGGACAACTCTTCCGTTCGCGCCTTCAGTCAGGCCTCCAGCAATCTTTTCCAGACCCTTGCCTTCCGCAGCGGCATCCAGGGCCAGAACGCCCTCGAGGGCATTGTCACCAGTTCCGTCCTGTTCAGCTATAACTCCAGCAACGTCTCCAGCAATTACCTGCCGCACACCGGCCAGTCGCTCGCCGCCAGCGTCCAGCTCGCCGGACTGTGGGGCAGTGTGCGTTACGTCCGCCCGGTTGTCGAATACAAGCGCTACTCTCCGGTCAAAGGCCTCTGGTTCAACCCTGCCGGCCGCAACACCTTCGGCGTGCGTCTGCAGGCCGTCTACATCACCGGCTTCAGCGGCGATGTGGCCCCGCCCTTCGATCGTCCCTCGGCTGGCGGCGAATCCGACCTCCGCGGCTTCGACATCCGCTCCGTCACTCCCTACGGATTCGTCCCCACCCGCATCCTCTTCGCTCTCACCAATCCCGACGGCTCCACTGTTCCGCGCGATCCCACGAATCCCAGCCTCGGCGCCATCCAGATTCCCCTGCCGGTCTATGGCATTGCCACCATCGGTGGCGATACTCAGTTCACCTCTAACTTCCAGTACATGATCCCCATCTACGGCCGCACCGTCGGCTTCAACTTCTTCGACGACTTCGGCCTGGACATGGCTCTCCGCGACAGCCAGCTCCGTCAGAGTCCCGAAGGCATCGACATGCTCAATTCCCCGCTCTACGGTTGCCCCAACTACGTCAACGGAACCTGCCAGGGCGGCCAGCAGATCAAGTTCAGCCCCATCATCAATCCCATTTCCGGTACCAACTATGTCCCGCGCGATTCGGCCGGCGGTGAGCTCGACGTCATGATGCCCATCATCAATGCGCCCTTCCGCATCTATTACGCCGTCAATCCTCTCAAGCTCTTCACTACCTTCACTCGCCAGAACCTCATCACCCGCAGCATGTTCCCAGCTGGCGGAGCGGGCGACTACTCCTACGCCGTTGCCGAACAGGTCTACAACGGACTCTATGTCCTGCGCGAGCCCAGCAAGACTTTCCGTCTCACCGTTGCCACCACCTTCTAAGGCACGGGACAGGTCACAGGTTGATCTCTGTACCCTGTTCCCTGCACCCTGTACCCTGCTTCGTTTGACGGCTCCTTCCCACGGCCCTATAATTTGCCCAGTTCCTGAGATACTCTCTCTCTGTCCGCGTCTTTGCATTCCCGGGCCCGATTGCATGCCCGGACCCGCTCCGGTAGGTTGTGAGGAGTTGGGATTTTGAGAGAGCGAGAATGCGGACCAAGCCACCCAGGAAACCGAAGGAGTTTTTGATTTCCATGAATCGTATGTTGTCACTCGTTTGCGTGCTCGCGTCCGGAATGGGCGTCGCAGCCGTTGCCCAGGCCGCTCCGGCAACCACCCCGGATCCCGCCCCCAGTGCCCCCGTCGCGATTACCGGCGCCACCAAAATCGCTGTCATTCAGTTCCAGGCGGCCGTCGGCCAGACCAATGAATTCCAGCGTGACATTGCCGACCTTCGCAAGAAGTACGAGCCTCAGGAGCAGAAACTCCAAACCGAGAGCCAGGGAATCGAGACCCTGAAAAAGCAGCTGCAGGACGCCGGTGCCACTGTCTCCGATCTCGAGCGCCAGAACCGCATGCGTACCATCGACGACAAAACCAAGGCCCTGCAACGCGCCGCCCAGGACCTCCAGGCCAGCGAACAGCAGGATGGCCAGGAAACCTTTCAGCAGGTCGGCCAGAAGGTCTTCGACGTGATGCAGACTTATTCCCAGCAGCAGGGCTTCAACCTGGTCCTCGACGCCAGCCAGCAAAACAGCGGCGTGCTTTGGCTGGCGCCCAGCGCGGACATCACCAAGCCGGTTGTCGACGCGTACAACACCAAGTCCGGCATTCCGGCTCCGGTCAACGTCCCCTCCGCTCCAGCTCCGCGCTCCACCTTGCCGAGCGCACCCAGGACGACCGCCCCGCCTCCTCACTGAGGAACGCGAAAGTAAACTCCTGACGGCGGCTTTTTCGCACTGAAAAAGCCGCCGCGCCGCCCTCAAGAAGACCGTCCTACCGTCTGTGGAAATTTCTGTGGAAGATTTTTGGCGGCGGTGCCATTTACTAAATCATCATCCGGCGTTCACATCCACTACCTGCTCGCCTACAATTTATCCCTCATCCTTTGAGATATTTAACTCTCTGCCGTGCGGTTACACGCGCTCGTAACCCTTACTTCTGCAACCAATTCGTTTTTCCACAAATGTTCGTGAAGTCGCGTCAATCCTCTCATCCCGCAACCTACCGAATAATCCCCCGCTTCGACCCTTCGACAAATTCCACCAAATACGCGACGTCCGCCGAATCGACGCCCTCTTCGCGCAGCTTCTCCAGCGCCTGCGCGGTGTTCACCTTTGCCGCCAGCAGCAGCCGAAACGCATGATGCAGTGAGCGCAGCCGCTGCCGATCGAACCCGCGCCGCTCCAGCCCGACTTTGTTCATTCCGAAGGCATGCGCCTCTCGCGTCGCCGACGTCAGCGAAAACGGCAGCACATCCTGCGTCACCACCGTCCCGCCCCCGATATATGCGTGGCGCCCGATTCGGCAAAACTGATGGATCGGAGAAAACGCGCCCACTGTCACATAATCCTCCACCGTCACATGCCCCGCCAGCGTCGCGTTGTTTGCCAGAATGCAGTGATCGCCGATCACGCTGTCGTGCCCGACATGCGCATACGCCATGATCAGGCAATGGCTCCCGACGCGCGTCACGCCGCCGCCGCCAGCCGTCCCCCGCGAAATCGTCACGCACTCGCGAATCGTGTTCTCGTCGCCCAGCGTGACGCCCGTCGCCTCACCCTTGTATTTCAGATCCTGCGGCGCCACCCCAACGCACGCAAAAGGATGAAACCGATTCCGCGCCCCAACCTTCAGCTGCCCGTCGAGCACCACGTGTGAGATCAGCTCACACTCTTCACCGAGAACCACACCCGGCCCAACCGTGCACCACGGCCCGATCGTGCACGATTCCGGAATGACAGCGGTGGGAGCAATAATCGCTGTTGCGTGGACGCTCACTCCGATCCCACCAAGCCGTTCTCCGCTTTCGTCACTGGCTCCCCTGCAGTCCTCTCCGGTTCCTGATCCGTCCGCGGAACCAGCGCGCACATTACCGTTGCCTCGCACGCCAGCTTTCCGTCCACTGTCGCTCGCCCTTCCATTTTGGCCACTCGCGGCTTCCAGTTCAGCACAGTAATCTCGATCCGCAGCTGATCCCCCGGCACTACTGGCCGCCGGAACTTCGCCCTCTCGATCCCGGTGAACACCATCAGCTTCTTGTGCCGGTCCGGAACCTCCGGCATCAGCAACACCCCGCCCGCCTGCGCGATCGCTTCCACCACCAGCGCCCCAGGCATGATCGGATAGCCCGGAAAATGCCCCTGGAAAAATGGCTCATTGATGGTCACGTTCTTGATCGCGACAATCCGCTTCTTCCGCTCGATTTCGACAATGCGGTCGATCAGCAGAAATGGGTAGCGATGCGGCAAAATGCCCATGATCTCGCTGATCTCGAGCACCTGCCGCCCTTCCAGAATGCAGTCGGAGTTTTCCATATCGGGCAGCGCCGATTATAAATCGCCAGCGTTGCGCTATGCCGCCGACGACCTCCTCTTTGCCGCTCTCAACGCAGCACCAACAACGCCAGCCCCAGCGCCACCGGCATCGCCACTACCCCCACCTTCAAAAACTCCCACCCCGTAATCTCCGCATCCTCCCTGCGCAGCGCGATCAGCCACAAGATCGTCGCCAGCGATCCCGTCACAGAAAGATTCGGCCCCAGATCCACGCCAATCAGCACCGCATGCGCCAGCAATCCCGTCTGCCCCATCTGCCGCAGCGCCGTTCCCACCGCGAGCCCCGCCGGCAGATTGTTCATGCCGTTCGAGAGCAGCGCCACCCCAAACCCGCCGCCAAATTTCCCAATCCCCCCACTAATCCCATCGCCGGCACCGGCTAGCCACCCCAGCCCCATCTTCGTCACCCGCATCATCCCCGCGCGGTTCAGCGCCTCCACAATCATGAATAGCCCCGCCACCAGCGGCAGCACGCTCCATGACACATTCCTCACCGCGGTCTTCGGCGCGCTCCGATCCTTCATCGCCACCAGCACCAGCGCCAGCAAGCCCGCTCCGCACGTCGGCGCTCCCAGCGGAATCCCCAACCCCGAAGACGCCAGCAGCGCCACCGCCGCCACACCGATCCCGGCCAGCGCCAGCCATCCCGCCGCGTCCAGCCGATACGGCTCCCCCATCGGCGCCGCCTCACCGGCAAGTGCCCGCCGCGAAAGAATCCTCAAACAGAAAAACGTCGCCACAATCGAAGCCACCGAAGGCAACAGAAACATCCGCAGCCACGGCGCCAGCGCCGGCAAATGCGCTCCAAACACCACCAGATTCGCCGGATTCGCGATCGGCAGCACAAAGCTCGCCGCATTGGCGATCAGCGCGCACGCCAGCAGATGCGGCCTCGGCTCGACCTTCGCCCGCCGCACCGCCGCCAGCACCGCCGGCGTCAACACCACCGCCGTTGCGTCGTTCGACAGCAGCGCCGTCACCACCGTCCCCACCAGGTAAACCCACAGAAACAACCGGCTCGCCGACCCTCGCGCGTGGCGCACCGCGATATCCGCCACCCAGTCGAAAACCCCCTCTTCCCGCGCCAGCTCCGCCAGGATCATCATCCCCGTCAGAAACAGGTAAACGTCCACGCCCTCGCGGACCGCATGAACCGCCCCGCCCAGCGGCAGCAGCCGCGTCGCCACCAGCAGCAAAGCTCCGCCGCCGATCCACACGTATTCCGGAATGCCCCGCGGCCGTACCAGCATCAGCACGATGCTGGCCAGCGAAATGATCCAGATCGAAATTACAAACATGTCAGGGACGTATTACAAACATGCCATGTCCATCGAAAGTTCGAGACAGTTGGATGCACTCGCACTACACTAAATCGGGACCAGCCCCCCAGGCCCCCCGGTTGATCCGGCGTCTCTCGNNACCGCACCGCCTTCTATCCCACCAGCGGCGGCCAGCCATTCGATTCCGGCCTTCTGCGCGCCGTCTCCCGTGGTGGCGTCTCCCTCGACATTCCCGTCGAATCCGTCGAAGAAGACGAGCACGGCCAGATCTGGCACTTCGTCCGCAAGCCTCTTTCCGCAGGCACTGCGGTCGAAGGCCGCATCGACTGGGATCGCCGCTTCGACCACATGCAGCAGCATACCGGCCAGCACCTCCTCTCCGCCGTCTTCCTGCGCGAGCTCAACGCGGCGACCGTCTCCTTTCACCTCGGCGAGTGCCTCTCCACCGTCGACCTCGCCGTCGCCGCTCCCATCGCCCATCGTCTCGAACACGTCGAGCGCCTGGTCAACGAAATCGTTGCCGAGGACCGTACCGTCTCCACCCGCAACATCTCCCGCGCCGAAGCCGAGTCCATGCTGGCCGCTGGCGAGCTGCGCAAACTCCCCGATCGTCCCGGCGACATTCGCATCGTCGAGATCGACGGCATCGACCGCAATGCCTGTGGTGGAACCCACGTCCGCTCCACCGGCCAAATCGGAGCCCTGCTCCTGCGCGGCACAGAAAAGGTCAGCCGCGGCATTCGCGTCCAGTTTGTCTGCGGTCTGCGCGCTGTCCACGCCGCCCGCGCCGATGCTGCCATCCTTGCCCAGGCCACAGTCGCTCTTTCCGTCCCTGCCGCTGACATTCCCGCTGCCGTCGAGCGCCTAAAGGCCGAAGCCAAAACCTCCGTCAAGGATCGCCAGCGCCTGCGCGAAGATCTCGCCGACTACCACGCCTCCCGTCTCGCCGTCGAGGTCCCCATCGAACGCGGTCTGCGCTTCCTCAATCGCTCCTGGAAGGATCGCGACGCCGACTACGTCAAGCTGCTCGCATCGCGTGTCACCACCGCCGCTCCCTCCACCATCCTCCTCTTCTCCTCGGAGAGCGCCGACCCGGCCTCCATCTTCCTGGCGCGCAGCCTCGACCTCCACCTCGATTGCAGCAGCATCCTTAAAGAAGCCCTGGCCCAGCTCGGCCTCCGCGGAGGCGGCTCTGCCGATTTCGCCCAGGGAGAGGTCCCCCTCCTCGAACTCGCCGCGCTGCGCGGTTCTCTGGTCGCGGCCATCCGCAACTCCGTGGTCGAAGCTCGCTGACAGTAACAAAGAGCCCCGGCGCTGTTGGCGCGCGGGGCTGCTCATCAAGTAGAATCGGAGAAGTCTTTCCCGCCGTCGTGGGGCTATAGCTCAGCCTGGGAGAGCGCCTCGTTCGCAACGAGGAGGTCGTCGGTTCGAGCCCGACTAGCTCCACCAAATCAAAAATCTATAACCTGCCCCTGGGGTTCAAAGGCGGGCCATCCCGCCTTTCTGTTGCCGGGCTCGGCTGTTCGAACTCAGTGTCGGCGAAAGTTCGTTTCCTTCTGTTACCGCGCATAGCATGAGATCGAAGCAGCCGTGCTCCGAGCAAGCCCTGATTACAGACGAAGATCAAACCCCAAAAACCGGAGAAGGCCAGGTTCACCCCACAGCAAGAAGCAAACGCCCCTGCAAACGGTACGTCAATGCGAATCGAATCCAGGTCCACGCCGAAAGTAACGCCCTTTGCCATTTTGAAAAAAACACCCCCAACAGCCCGGCGCTTCTGCTTCTCCCCCAAGTTTCTCTCCGCCTCTCTGGCGCACAGCTTTGGCGGGATAGAGCTAGCCGTGCCATAGATAGCAAAAAAACAGCCCCAAAAGACAAGGTTCTCGAAAAATTGATTCAGAGCGTCCCTAACCCGCCGCTGCTCTGAGCACCCCGGCGGGAAGCGTAATCGATCCAATACGCCCGGAGTTTTCGTCCACAACAATGATGCGCAGAGTCCCGCTGTCCTGCTTTTCATCGACAAACTCATCGAAGGGAATTCCGTCGCGCAGGAGCTTTTGGTACGTACCCGGCTTCAGGCGAAGCGCCAGCGTTTGCCCGTTCACCCGCGCATGAATACCCGTGTCATCGCGTTGCACCAGAAAGATGTCCAGCTTGTCGGTCCATAGATCGCCCTGTTGTGCCAGGCCCACGTCAGTCGCCGCGATCTGGAGCGTGAGAGTCGCTCCGCTGGACGCCGCGCCGGGCCGCGCGCTGATGGCAATCTCGGTCGCATCCAGCGGCTGCCAGATCGCCTGCTCGAATCGCTCCTTCAACGTGGCCGGCTCTGTGGCATACAGATAGCCGGTGCGGTAGCGCAGCGTGACGCCCCGTCGCGTGACGACCCTGACCGTCAGCTGGTGATACTGATCGTCGGGAGGCGAATCGGGCGCAAAGCTCAGCAGGTATGCAGCTCGGCCGTCCTCGATGACACTGTCGAGATTCGCCACTATATTGTCGGAACGCCGAAAGATTCGCCCACCAGTGGCCTGCGCCATTTGCTGGATGGCGATCTGAATCGGGTGCAGGTCCTGTTGCATTTCCGCAGTGACGCGGCCCGGCCGGGCGCCCGGCGCATTATCCCCCAGCGACGTGCCCGGAGTATTCTCCCGGACGGCCTCTTCCAGTTCCACGCTGGGGTGTTTCAGGCTGGGATCGATCGCGTTGGTCTCCAGTTGCGAAGCGTCGAGCGGATACACGCTCACGTGCGCATCGTTCAGCGCCTCCTGCGCACGCAACGCAAAGCTGTCGACACCGTTGCGACTCTTGTCGCTCCCCGCAGCCCGATCGGTCCAGTCCGCCAGCACATTGTCGCTCGCAATCCACACCAGGTTCTTGTGGCCGGGCTTCCCAGCCAGATGCGCTGCAACACCAACCAGCAGAGTAAGCGCCTGACGCCCCGGAGCATCACCCTCGCCCTTCAGCTTCGGATCGGTCATGGTGGGCGATGGGGTCGCGCCGCCACCCGCTGCGTTGCCGTTCACATATTGCAGATCGGACGGATTGTGTACCTCATCGAACTGCTGCCGATTCCGTTGCTCTTCCTCCTGAGCATGAGCCAGATCCTGCGCGCTCGGCATCCACTCACGCAATCCGGAGATAAGCGCGGCATGATCGCGCGTTTCCTCCACCACGACTTTGAATCCCCGGTTGATGCGCACATAAAGACCAACGCGCTCGGCGGACGGGAGCCTCGCAAAGAACTTCAACATTTGCTGGCGAGCGAATGTGAGATCCGCAAAGTCCAGGCTGCTCGCATCGATCAGGAGAATCGTGGAGCTGCCTTCTGCCGGCGCCGCGCTTCCCGGAGACTGCCCATGATCCACCGCGCCGAGGCGATTCGAATAGATGAACTGTTCAGGTGTTGCCCCTGACGGCCCCGCAGCAGCGGCGGTCATCTCGCCCGCCCCACCTGCCTGCGTGAAAAATCGCACGGTCTGCCTATGCCCATTGTCGAGAATCTCGAAATCGTCCGGCTTCAGATCGGTGACAGGATGGCCATTCTTGTCGTAAGCCGCAACGCCCACGTCGACCAGGCGTGTGCTGACGTGCAGGGTGAAGCCCGTCGCCGAAGGTGAAGGAGCGGGAACCGCCGCTGTCTCCGGCAAGCTGTTCGTTTTCGTGACGCTGATCTCAGCAGGCACCGCAGCAGCCACAGCGGGCCTTGGTGCAGCCGCAGCATCTGTCGCACCAGGAGCGGGCAGGTTGGCAACGACCGGGGCAGCGGCACTGGCCTCCGCCGGTGCAGCCGCAGCATGATTCCCCTCCACGAGAGCCTCTTCTTGTTGGGAAGCGGGCATCGCCGACGCAGACGAGCCGGGAGGCCGGCTCGCGACGGGAGGCGCGCCATCGGCCGTCAGAATGCGTGCGTCAGCCCTGAACAAGTGGTACTGATCGAACACAACTTCGTTCAGCATGATCTGCAGCGGCGGCCGGGTACCGCCTGCCTCCGGCTGAACGGACGTAGGATGCTGTGTGAATGCGCCAGGAGCATTGCCAGGCATCCGCATTTGCTGAATAAGGTGCGCCGGCGCCAGCGAAATGGAAACGCTCTTCACCGGGCAAATGTAGGTCCGTTCGCCAAGTTCGACGGGACCGTACTCAACCACGATGTCCGCTTTGGCGATGGCATCGGACTTGGTAAGGTCGGCCATCAGCGTAAGACGCAGAATGGTTCCCTTGGCGGAGTCGACGGCTATCTCACCGTGATATCCAGAGAACTGCCGCAGGAGGCCATTAGCAATGCAGCAGAATTCCACTTGGTAGTGCGAGTCTTGCCTGGGCACCGAATAGCGAAAAACCGCCTGCAACCCGGCCGCACCCTGCTCCCAGTGACTCCAGGTTAGCGTGCCCTTGGCAGCGTCTCCCAGCACGGTTGCGAGAATCGGGCCGAACTCGCCCGAAGTGTTCAAACCTTGCGACGACGAGGTGTCCGCTGCTTCCGCCTGCTCCACCTCCTGCCCATCGCGATACTGCACCGTCGCGCTCGACCTGCTGACAGGTTGCAACGGCCGGTAGGGGATGAAGGTGCCGCTGACCGCACGGTCGCCGAGGCTCTCCTGCATCGCCGGCGAGTCTTCAAAACGAATCGTGTCGCGGGTGGCAAAAAGAGACGGCAGTTGATGCATGGTGTTCGCGGCATATTTCACTGCCCGCGCCATCATCTGGCGTTGTGCCTCGAGATCGGGCGCTGCCGTCGCGGGAACCTCCGCGGCAGGCGGATCGAGGAATGCCGCCTGATCGGCCAGTGCGACCAGCGACCGACGCGACTCGGGACCTGGCAAAGCCGCTTCAAGAGCCGAGAGTTTCGTTGCGCTCAGCCGCTCGCCCAGTTCCAGATCGTACAAGCGCTGAGCAGTCTTGCCGTCGGACTTTCCGTGCTCCGAGGCCACCAGCCGCTCCAGTTGGTCCACGGTGACGCGTTTGGCCGCGAACGCCGCCAGAGCGACCTGCGCCAACAACCATCCGAGCACCAGCTTCCGCATCATCTTCTTCGATCCAACTTTATGGCTGCTCCGGACTTAGTGCGGCGGCCCCAGCTGACTTGCCTCTGGCGCGAGCGTCCTGGAGTTTTTGAAAGACCGTGTCATCGGCCGCTTTGTTCAGATTCCTCGTCTGGGCGAACTCCGCGTGAGCGGCCACCTTGTTGCCCATCAATTGATACAGCCGGGCCAGCCGCCAGTGCGGTTGAACGTCGCTGGGGGCGAGACGCACAGCCGTCTTGAATTCGCGCAGAGCATTCTCATTGTGTCCGGCTGTCGCATCGAGGATGCCCAGGTCGAGCCAGGGCAGCTCCTGCCGCGAATTCAGTTGCAGCGCCTTTTGAAGCAGCGGCCGCGCCACATCGGGATGCTCCAGGCGAACCTCGGAGTCAGCCCAGTAGGCCACTGACTCAGCATCGTTGGGAGCGTTCTCGGTTTCCAGCTGAAATTGCTGCCCGGCCTCGTCAAACTGGCTTTGGCACCACAAAAGATACCCGAGACCGAAGTGAACGCCAGGCTCCCTGGGATCGGCCTTCACCGCATTGCGAAACTGCTGGATAGCATCCGCGTGATCGAGCATCTCGTCGTAAGCTTCGCCGGCCAGCATGTCCGCCTCCGCCGACTCCGCATTCAGCGTGAGGATCTGGTGGTAGACATCAAGCACGCATTGATATTGCTTCGACCACAGGCAGCTATGCGCGAGCACCAGCCGATAGGGAAGATTCTGCGGATCGCGCGCCACCGCATCGCGCAGGTAAGGCACGGCCGTCCCGTATTCTGCAGCCCCGTAATACGCCATACCGAGCAGCAGACGGAGCCGTTGCGCCTCGTCCGAGTCCGCGGGCGCTTTGCGGTAGAGAGGCTCGAAAACGTGCGCAGCCTGCTTCATGTCGCCCCCCTTGAAAAACGCGAGCCCGAGGTTCATGCGGAGACCGGGGAGGGAGGGGTCGATGGCTTCGGCCTTGCGGTAGTAGCGGACGGCTTCAGAATAGTGCTGCTGCTGGGACTCCAGAAAGCCGATGTTGGCGCAGGCTTCGGCGTCGTCGGGGCGGGAGGCGAGGATGGCCTTCCATGCCGCTTCGGCCGGGAGGGTCTGGTCCTGCTGCTCGAGAGCGATGGCGGCATCGCGCTGCCGGGTGTAAGCGGCTGGGCTTTGGGCGTGCAGAGAGGGGGCGCTGAGGAAAACGGCGGGGAAGGCGAAGAGGACTGTCAGCAGAAATTGTCCTGAAAAGCGCCGGCTCACGTGCCACTCCGCTGGGATCATTGTCGCGCGCGGCGAGAGGTTTTCGCAATCTGCGCGGGGATCTGAAAGAAAAAGAAAGGGCGCGGCAGCAGATCCGCCGCCGCGCCTTCAGGGAGGTAATGCAATGACGTCTTAGAAGACGAACTTGCCACCCAGTTCCAGCGTGCGCGGACCGTAGTCGCCGGTGACGGCGCCGAAGTTGCCGTCGTGACTGCCGGTATCTATGTTCTGGAAGATGGTGTGGTTGAAAGTGTTGAAGGACTCGAAGCGGAGCTCCACTCTGGTTCCATGTTCATTCAGCGGGATGGCCTTAAAGAGCGAGAGGTTCCAGTTGAAGATGCCGGGGCCGATGGCGGAATCCTTGCCGGCCGTGCCAAAGCCCTGATTGGGGCCACCAGCCCAGGGAGCAATTGGATCGGCGTACGCACTGCCCGAGAACCAGTGCGAGACGGTCTTGGGATAACTGACTTTGGAGACGAGGTTGGGACGATTGGTAAAGCCGCCGCCCAGTCCGACCACATCGGCGCCAGTATAGGTGATGTAAAGCGGAACGCCGCTCTCCGCCGTCGTGATTCCCGACAAGGTCCAGCCTCCGATAGTGTCGCGAGCCAGCATGCTGCCGTGCTGACCGAAGGGCAGGTTGTAGACATAGCTGGCGTTGAAGATATGACGGCG
>PMSS01000497.1 GCA_003167515.1 Acidobacterium sp.
CGCGACTTTGCCCGCGACTGCCACAAGCTGGGCCTCACCATCCACGGCGACTTCATTCTCGGCCTGCCTGGCGAGACGAAAGACTCCATCCGCAACACGATCAACTTCGCCAAGCAACTGGACGTGGAAACCATCCAGGTCTCGGTCGCCCACGCCTTCCCGGGTACGGAGCTCTTCGAGTACGCGCGGGTCAACGGGTTCATCACCAACGGCAACAAGATGACCGACGACCTCGGCCACCAGATCGCGCACATCGAGTATCCCGGTCTGCCCGCCGACTACGTAATGGAGATGGTGCACCGTTTCTACGACGAGTACTTCTTCCGCCCCAAAGCGGCGTGGCGCGTGGTGAGCAAGGCGATTGCGAACGGCGATCTGAAGCGGCTCTATCAGGAATCGAGGTCGTTCCTGAAAGTGCGTTCGCAGCGCAGCAAAATGGTGCGTGAAGCGCGGACGCAGAAGACCGCCGAAGCCGCGAGCGCGTAAACTTAGTTTTCCCATTGTTTCGGCGGCTGGGCCCAGGCCTGGCCGCTTTTGTCTTCCCGAGATTGTCTTGCCGAGACTCTGCCGCGTGACTCACTCCACGATGACATTCCGCCGCTACCTGGTGCTGGGCGTCATCACCATCACCGCTTCGTGTGGAGACACGTTTCTCTCGCGCGGAATGAAATCCCTGGGACCGGTTTCCCTCGCCCACCCCACCGCTTTGATCCACGCCATCTTTTCACCCTGGGTTGCGTCAGGCATCGTGCTGCTCATCGGTTTTTTTGCGTCGTACCTGACCGCGCTCTCGTGGGCAGATCTCACCTATGTGCTGCCGGCAAGCTCTCTGGGCTACGTCATCATGACGCTGCTGGCCCGTTTCTGGCTGCACGAAAAGGTGTCGCCGTTGCGCTGGTTGGGCGTGGTTTTTATCACCGCCGGTGTGGGGTTCGTGACACGCGGGCCGTCGTATACCGACCATGGCAGTCACACCGCCCCAGTTCGCGCCGAAGGACTGGCCACCGTCGAGCCTGCAATTGAAGAGGTTCGCCAGTGACCCATCCCAACGCCATCCTTGTGACTGCGGCCATGATCGGAAGCATCGTGCTGTGGGCGACGGCCGGCGACATCCTTACGGCTTCCGCGATGCGCCAGCTTGGCGATCTCGATGTGATTCGTGAGCGATCCGGCATTTGGGGCGCAGCAGTCGCAGTCGTTACCAACGGCCGATTCGGCCTGGGCGTCGTCTGCCTCGCGCTCAGTTTCTTCTCACTGCTCTTCGCCTTCAGCCACCGAGACCTCAGCCTCATCGGCCCCGCCGCGACTTCTCTCACCTTCGTGACGAATGCGCTCTCGGCAAGATTCTTCCTGCACGAGAACGTGGATCACCGGCGCTGGACCGCCGCGATCTTCGTTTGCGTGGGCGTGGCGCTGCTGGCGTTCTGAGCGAATCTCAAGGCAGGATGGATACCTCAGGGGATTTCCAAGGCGTTGGTGGCGGCGGGTGGGATCGAACCATCGACCTTGGGGTTATGAAGAGGTCAGGAATCCATAAGTGATTTATAATCAGTCGTATCAAGGTCGATTTTCGCCCTTCCAGACAGTATTTGGCAGCTTAATGACAGTCGATTCTGCACTATAGAAGGTGCAGGGTTTGTCAGCTTATCCGCTAGTCTGCGGGGAAAGAACTCGCAGCGTTTCTCCGCGTCTCGGTACGCTTGATCTACAAAGCCATCGAAACCCCGACAGCCTGCCCCCGTCATTCGCATGGGCACCTCGATCCGGATCGATCCGGTTCACGCTGCGAAATAGCTCCGAGCGCGTCAAGGAACCTGCTGGGAGTCCGGGAAGTTGACTTGGTCAAACAGCCTTCGAACCGTTTCCTCCGCAAATCGCTTCGCCGCTAGCACCCTGCCCGCAACCTCCACGCCGACCTCAGTTCGTTGCATCACGAGGTCAACTTCGTCTTGTTTGTCTACATGGAAGTTCGGCACGCGCCGGATGGTTGTGGTGCCGGGTCGGAAATAAAGTCGCAACTTGCTGTCTACTGGACCGAACTTTACCGAATATCTCTCAACCCGGATATCACAACTCCAGTCTGGGGTGTGAGTCGTATCGTACTCAGGAATCGTGTGACCAACGATCCTTTCGTCAGTGGAACGCGTGTAGTTCGGCTCCAGGGCGTCTGTATTGATTTTCAGTTGCTCGACAAGAGTGCGCCAGAAGTCCGGCGCTACTTTGCTGATCGAGAGGCCCTCCGCCGTTGTCCGTTCAGTCTCGTCAGCCTCTCTGCGCGCAGTTTCCGCTGCGGCATCTCTGTCCTTCTTAATCCAATCGGGAGTCTCCAGGTTTTCTGTGACAAGCTCCGCTTCTATCGCGAGGCTCTTCAGGATTCGGACAACGGCTTCGCCCATCTCCTTAGAGATCGGCGAAAAGCCGCCCTCCTTAGAGTCAATGAACGTCGGATGAAATTGAAGCTCTCTGGTTGGACCCGTAAGAATCGCGTCCCAGTTCGGCTGCGGGACTTTCAGTCCGCCTTTAGAGACCTCCATAAGCCAGAGCCACTTTCCGGAAAATTCTCCGGAAGTAGCGCGGATGCGCATGATCGCCACAAATACCTCACTTCTGGATGCAGCAGAAGGATACCAAACTCCCAAAGCTGGCCGCGTCATCGGCAAACCGGAAGTTTTGAGTCCGCCGTGTTTTCTTCTGTGATCGCTTGCGTGGGCGTGGCGCTACTGGCTTTCTGAGTGGCCAGAGACGCGAGGAACCCTGAGATTGGAATCTACTCAGGCGTCAGGCACTGCGGCGAGCGGATTTTCTGCGTTCGAGGTTCTTTCTTCGCCGCACACTAACAGCCATCATCATCGGGAAGTAACCGGCGAAGAATATGACCAGAGGCAGGCCGCCTATGGGATAGAGGCCGCGTCGGTGGGGAAGAGACTCTGCCCGGAGCAGCCACACGGTTAGGCGCTGCGCAAAAGCCGCGATGCCCCAGAAGAGCGCACCTGAAATCGCCGCAGCCGTCGCGAATGGCCACATCCGGCTCGCAAGGCCCCTGAGATCCTGCATGCACGGCTCCCCTGCGAGGCCAGTATACGGCCGTGAGGGACGTTTCTGAGCTCGGTTCGAAGCACGGTGTGAGCAGCGGAATGGGCCTGGACGTCGACGGATACTCGTATCCAGACCGGACCCGGATCGCATCACAACACATACGGAACCAGCGCTCGGATGCGGGCCCGGTAAGCAGGGTATTCCTCCGGAAAGCTTCTCATGAGAAGCTTCTCCTCCTGCCTCAGCTTGATCCAGAAGCCGACGAAGAACAGTGCCAACCCCGCGAACGCAACCAGACGGCCGGAGCCAATGGCCGTCCCGAGCCCCATCAGCAGATGGCCGGTGTAGATCGGATGCCGCACGAAAGCATACGGTCCCCGTTCCACCAGCTTGTGCCCTTGCTTCAATTCGACATCTCTGCTCCACTCGCTGCCCAGCGCCCTGCGCGACCATATGGACAACAGCAGCCCCAGCGCACAGATCGCAACCGCAACCCAGCCCGAAACGGCTGTCCGTCGTACCACCACTTTTCCAAACGGATATACGCAGATAACGATCAACAGGAAGTACCCCAGCCAGATTGGCATGCGGGCCAGCCTGCCACTCCAGTCCTGGCCCTCCGCAGTGGGCTTGACGGAGCGCGCGCTGATGTTCCAATACACGACAAGGAAAACCCAACAGCCAGGAATCAGTATTCCCGTCAGCATCGCCTGCATCCTCTCACCGCAGAACCGCGTTCGCAACCCAACAAGGCCGCGGACCTCGCTTCCGATTCACATGGAATGTAACTGTTGGTGGCGGCGGATGGGATCGAACCATCGAC
>PMSS01000341.1 GCA_003167515.1 Acidobacterium sp.
AGAATGCATGGTTCATCAAGCTGCGCGAAGAGGGTTACGCCGCGAAAACGCCCAAAGAAATTGCGCAGGAGATGTTTGCTTATGGCGACGGATGTACCATGTCCGCCAAGAAAGACGGCATGGCGAACATCGGCGGCTTTCTGTGTACCAATGACGATTTCCTCGCCCGGCAGGAGATGGACCTGCTGATTCTCACCGAGGGCTATCCCACTTACGGGGGTCTCGCGGGGCGCGACCTCGAAGCCATCGCCGTCGGCATACAGGAGGCGCTCGAAGAGGATTACCTGCGTTACCGCATTGCTTCCACTGCCTACCTGGGCAACCACATTGCTGCTGCGGGAGTGCCCATCGTGCGGCCTCCTGGTGGCCATGCCATTTACATTGACGCGCGCGCATTTCTTCCCCACATTCCGTCGGAGCAGTTTCCGGGCGTTGCGCTCGCTGCCGAACTCTATCTTGAGGGCGGAGTGCGTTCAGTCGAAATCGGCACGCTGATGTTTGCGGGCGCTGCGCAGATGGACCTTGTCCGCCTGGCCATTCCAAGACGCGTGTACACGCAGAGCCATATCGACTATCTGGTCGAAGTGATCCTTGAGGTGTGGAAGAATCGCGCATCGATTCGCGGGATGCGCCTCACTTACGAGGCGCCTTTCCTGCGCCACTTCACTGCGCACCTTGAGCCGGTGGCGCAATTGGCCCCGGTGTCTTAGCGGTGTCCAGTTGTTGCGGTCCCCAGATTCGAAACTCGCCGCTCAGGTGCATCAGGCTCATCAAATACAGCATGCCGTCGTAATACCGGCTCTGCCCCGACGGAATTTTCGTGTTCCACAGAGCTTCTGTGAATCGTCTTGTCCGTGCCCTGTTTTTCGCCGCCAGTCCGGCTACCGCATTGGTTCCCACCAGCCCCTCTGGATGCTCCTCGTGCGTTAACCCTGTCGTCGCGCCCAGCGGCTCCCCATCCAGCGAGTACACTGGCCCATACATGTCGATGCCCTGCCCCTCGAAAAATTTCTGAACACGATCGCTCAACAGCTGCTCTGCAGGCGCTTTTCGCCACCACGACCAGTCCACGCTCCAGTTGCTCTCGACGCGCCACGCGTCGTATCCAAACTCGCCCGACTGAGGAAAGCGAGTCACCATAGGCGTTCCGTCGAAATTCGCATAGTCCGGCGCCAGTCCCGTCTCTGCGTTCGCTGTCTTCGGGAAAAACTCCCGGCTCGCCTCCGCCGTCCTCATCCAGAAATCGCGATCCTCCTCCGGACCCCACCGCGCCCACAACTCATAAAACGCCGGCAGATGATACGACGGATCCGTGAACGGATGCGGCATGATCTCCGGCACAAACAGAATCATCGGAGGGTCCTGATGCATCTCCGGCCCGACGGTGTGCGGCCCACGCTTCCCCGCCGCAGTGATCGGCTCCCGATGCACCATCGCCGTCAGCAGCTTCTCCGCCTGCGCGCGGTAGTCGTAGATCCCCTTGCCCCCGGGCCACCGATTCGCAGCAAACAGCAGGGCCATCGCAAAATACGACTCGCCATCCGGCGCCGCTCCTTCCGAGTTATGCGTCCCATCCGTTTTGCACGACCACGCGAAATACTCGTAACTCGGCGCCTTCTCGTCCCCGATATACATGTACGTCATCGCCCAGTTCCAGATCGCGTCGAACTCCTCCTTCTTGTTCAGCTCGACCGTGATCATCATCCCGTATGACATACCTTCCGTCCGCACATCGTGATTCGCCCAGTCCGTCACGTACATCAGCGGCCCATTCGCGTTCGCTCCGGCTGCAAATGCGATCGCCTGCGTCTGCTTGTCGCCGTGGAACAACTGCTGGTACGCCGCATCGATTTTCGCGCGAATCTCCCGCTTCGAATGCCCATCCTCGGCAAATAAGTTCCGATACTTCCCTGTCGCGTAGGCGCCGGACCCGTCAGCCTGCGCGTGCGCGGCACATGAGAAAATCGCCGGCGTCGCCACCAGAACCGCCGCGACAACTGCGCAAATCTTCAACAACCCCTCCTTGCTCATACGCCTATGAACCTCGACCGTTTTCTTGACGCAGCGAACGCTGCCCACGCGCCCCGGACGCTGCATCGCCTGTTGCTCACGGCATCATCGGACCTCGAGCCCTCAACATCTTTGCCGTCCAGGCCGCACCCGGCAGCCCGCACCACTCGAGCAGCTTCAACTCCGTTTCCAGGTTGTACTCCACACGCCGAATCGTCGCCGCGCCTCCATCCAGCTGCAAATACGACGCCCGCGGATCGCCGTCGAAAGGAAGCCCCGCACTCCCCGAGTTGATCAGCATCCGCAAAGTGCCGCTCAGGTTCCGAACCGAGGGCAAATGCGTATGCCCATATACAACGACCGGCGCTCGCAAAGATCCATATGTCGCCTCCAGTTCCTCGTCGCTGGCATCCGCCGCTGGAGGCCGCCAGCAGCTCGTCGGACTCGCATGCGTCAGCGCGAATCCCGGATCGAGCTCCGGTTCTATCCTCACCGCAGGCAACGTGCGGAGCCAGGCCAGCCGTTTCTCCCCAAGCCGAACCCGCGTCGCCTCTGCGATCTCCCGCACCGCCGCCCATAGCGCAGCCGGCGCTTTCGACTGGGCCGCAAACTCCCCNNACCACGTCCACCGGGCTCGACCCGCTATCCGCCAGATCGCCCCCGTGCAGCACCAGGTCCGGCGAGGCTTTACGCAGATCGGCCACCACAGCCTCCAGCGCTGTCAGGTTTCCGTGGATGTCCGACACCACCGCGATCCGCATCGCCTACACTCATCCTTCCAATCGTCGCACCCGCCAATTGACGCACTCAGCGCCGATAATCTGGCGCGATGCCTCGCGGTTCGCCCATCTCTTCAAGCCAATAGGATAACCGGCACAATGGCGAACGATGCGCTCTAGCATACTTTTCAATGTGCCCCCAGTGTCGAAATCCCGCCGCTATAATCGAAGTGACCTATGCATCTCCCGCGACGCCGCTTTCTCGGCTCTTCCCTTTTCGTCCTGGGCGGCACTCTCACCGACGCGCTGACTACTCCGCTCTGGAAATGGAGGGATTCCCTNNTTCAATTCGTCGATGTCGCTCAACAAGCGGGGCTAACTATACCCAACGTCTGGGGTGGCGTTGCCCATAAACGCTCCATCCTCGAGACCAAGGGAAGCGGATTAGCCTTCTTCGACTACGATAATGACGGCTGGATCGACATCTATCTCACCAATGGCGATCGCCTCGACGCGCATTGGCCGGCCGGGCAGGCACCGACTTCTCATCTCTATAAGAACAACCGCGATGGAACGTTCACGGATGTTACTGCGCAATCAGGACTCGCGCGCACCGGATGGCAAACCGGCGTATGCATCGGTGATTACAATAACGATGGATGGGACGATCTATTTTGCTGCTTCTGGGGACATAACATCCTATTTCACAACAACGGTGACGGCA
>PMSS01000018.1 GCA_003167515.1 Acidobacterium sp.
CTATGGGGTGAACCTGGCCTTCGCTGTGCTTTGGGGTTGGTCTTTTCTGCGGGCTGTGAAGGTGTGCCCCCAGGGCGTGCCCCCAGGCGGTGCTCCTAAGCGGTGCTCCAAGCCTCGCCCCTCCCATCAGTCGCTCCGGCCTCGATCGGAACAACCTTTTGAGCCTCCACACCTAAAGCCGTGCCCGCAAGCCGTGGCTCTTCAAAACAGCCGCGTGATCAGAGCTTCCGTAGCCGGAAGTTGGGCGGGGGCAATTTCCCAAGAAGCAAAGACTTGTCTAAGCTTGAAGAGTTCGAAACCCCAGGTCCGTCTACTAACCGAAAGGATTCAGCATGAAGCTTCGAACCCTCGCCTCCGCTCTCCTTGCACCTGCCATTCTTGCTCCCGCTATTCTCGCGCTGGCCGCACCGCTGGCGATGGCCCAGGCGTCCACCTGGAAATCTGACCCGAACCACAGTGAGGTGGATTTCGCGGTCAAACACATGGCCGTGTCCAACGTTCACGGAAGGTTCGGCACCGTCGACGCGACTCTCGTTTACGACGACCAGGACGTCACCAAATCCACGGTCAACGCGACCATCAATGTGGCCGGCATCGACACCGGCGTACCTGGGCGCGACAACGACCTTAAGGGCACGCGCTTCTTCGATGCCGCCACCTATCCCACCGCGTCCTTCGCCAGTACCAGCATCGCGAAGGGCGGGTCGGGTCTACAGGTCAATGGCAACCTGACGATCAAAGGCGTGACCAAGCCGGTGGTGCTAGACGTCGATGGTCCCACCGCCCCGGTTACGGGCATGGATAAGAAGACCCACACGGGATTCTCGGCGACCACCACGGTTCATCGCCTCGATTTCGGCATCGGCGCGGGCATGCCAGCGGCGATGTTAGGCGACGAGGTGAAGATCACAATCGAACTCGACCTCGCTAAGCAGTAGCTGGAGTGCGATCAGGCCGCGTCTTCGAGCGCGGCTTTTTCCTGTCGAGCGGTGCGCGTGCGGAGAAGGTAGAAGCCGACCGCAATCAGGTTGCTCAGGACGATCGTCGAGAGAATCTTGATTGTGTAGGTGCGCGGGCTGACTACGTTCACGAACGGGTAAGCAGAGATAAAGAGGCTGAAGAGTGTGGCGGCGAAGCCGACTGCCGAAGTCCACTTGAGCCAGGTGGGCAGCGAACGGCGGAGGGCGGCGGCTCCGACCAGTGGCACCGCGAACATCGCCAGATAGGCAACTTCGTAGTGGGTGAGGCTGGCGTTGGTCAGGAGCTGATACGCCTCCTGCGCGTGAACGCCGGTGCTGGCCAGCAGGATCAGCGCGAAGACCAGCGCCGAGGTGCAGGCGATGGAGTTGATGGGCGTACCGTGGCGCGGATCGAGCCGGGTGAACCACTCGGGGACGAGATGGTTCCAGCCAGCGGCCATCGGCAGCCGGGTGACTCCGGTGAAGATGTAGCTCGTCGCTCCCAGGAGGCGAAGCTGCAGGAGCAGGATGGCGAGAATTGCGGCGACGTTGCCCACACCAGTCGTCCCGAGCGTCATGCGCATGGCTTGCGGAATGGGCGCGATGAAATCGATGTGGGCGCGCGGGACCAGGGCTACGATCGATGCCGTGCCCAGGATGAACATCGCGCAGATCACGGGGGAAGAGACGATGACCGACTGCCCGATGGAGCGCGCCGGGTCGCGGCTCTCACCCGCCAGGATCGCGATGTACTCGAGGCCGCAGAGGGCTCCGAAGAGCATCTGCCCGAAGAGGGCAAAAGAGCGCAGGTCGAGGGGCGGGCCGGCGATCGAGAACGGCGAGTAGCGCACAGGCATGTGCCGCGCGAATGCCACCAGTGGCAGCAGGATCAGTCCGGCGAAGACGATGAGGATGGCGATACCGCCGATATTGTGGATCCACTTGCCCAGTTCGAGGCCGCGCACCGCGGCGAAGGTCACGCCAGCCAGCATCAGCGTGACGATGGCGAGCGATGCGAGCCGGTTCTCCGGCAGCCACGACGCAGCCGGGCCGATCAGATACGAAAGCTCGGTGGGAATGGCATAGAGGATGGTCGCGGTGACTGCGACCCCGTAGACCCACAGATTCCATGCGGTGAGAAAGCCGCCAAGATCGCCGAAGGCCTCGCGCGCCCAGACGTAGAGGCCGCCTTCGAGGGGCATGCGGCGGTTCAGGGAGACGACCGATGCGGCCATGGGCACATAGAAGAGGAGCATGGCCGCGACCCACACCAGCGATTGCGCGCGCCCAAGGCCCGCGGCAACGCCAACCCACGAGCTGCCCACCACGCAGAGGATTTGTGCGAGGACCAGATCGCGGAGGTTCAGGCAGCGGTGCAGGTGGTGGTCGTCGGCGTTGGCGCGTGGTGCGGTGCTGGGTGCGGCGGTCGGCCGGGTTCCGGGCATGGTTCAGCCATAGTGCCACAGAAGGGGAAGCTGGTTGGAGAAAAGTGGGTGGGCGGTTCGAGGGCGGTTAGTGTCCTGCCCCTGAGGTTCATCGAACAATTTGACGAAGGGAAGTGCAGGAAGAAAAGCCCTCAGGGGCCATTTTAGAGCTCTTTGCGGGACGGCCGGCTGTCTATGCCCCGTCATAGCTGCGCGCCGGAGAGCCGGAGAGCCGGA
>PMSS01000044.1 GCA_003167515.1 Acidobacterium sp.
ATTGACCACACTCACGTCGAGGTTGCCGCCATCGGGGTGGACACTCACGGCGGCGGTTCTTGCTTCTCCCGTCGACGAATCAGGTTTGAACGTTGCAGACGCCGTGTTTCCATCCAGGGACGCCTTCTGCAATCCCCAGTCGCACGCCTGCGGCTGACAAGCGCCCCAGGCATGGATAGAAATCTGCCCATCCGAGGTGTCGATCTCAAGTGCATAAAGGCTGTCGCCGGAGCGCGCGTTGGTGTCGATCCAGCGTCCCAGGAGCGGCGAAGGATTGGTTGGCGACTGCGAATTGGCCGGCTGTGGCTGGGTGCCTGAGGGTGCCGACTGTTGCGGCCCATTGCCTGAGGAACTTGAGCCTCGGAGCATATAGAGGATCACGAGAAGAACGACGACCGCTGCGACCGCCGCACCCAGAATCAGAGGCGTCTTCGACTTCCTCGCAGGACTGGCCGGCGGAGCCGACGCGGGGTGCGGCGGCGGCAGTTGGACGGGGACGGTCGCGTGAACCGTTTGCTGCTCGGTGAGAGGATTCGGCGAAACGTATGCCTTAAGCGCATCGATCAGAAGCTGTACATCGGAGTTCCAGCGCGTGTGCGAGAGTTCGACGCTGTTGTGAAAACTCAGCTCCCGCAGGAGCTCGGGCAGCTTTTCCGCCGGCGGCATATGCGCCTCATGGACGAGCACGGGAATCACCGGTACCTCACGTTTCAGAGCGGAGCTGATCTCGAGAGCAACGAAGTCATTGGGGTTGTCAATCCTACGCTGACCGTCGCCTCCGACGATCGTGAGCCAGCTCGGCCCGATGACAGCGAGGAGCACGCCGCATTGAGCAACACTCTCATCGATCACGCGGCGAAAGTCCGCTCCAGGCCTGATGTCTACCACATCCATGAAGACGCCATCGTCGCCAAAGACACGCGTCAAGTCGGCGAAGAGCCGGCCCGCTTCGCCTTCGGTGTCGTCGCGCCGGTAACTGATGAAAATTGCGTGTGCCATGCCTCTCCCCTGGGGCTGCGGGAACTCGATGGAGTTGCGAGGGAATTGCGAAAGGCCAGAATAGGCCGTACTCCTGAAATGAGCAAGCCCATCCGCGGGACAATGCTTGTGTAGGATGGAGCCAACACGCTCATTCCGAATCCTCCGCAATCCCCCAGTTACGGAATCGAAGACGGATGAGTCTCGTTGGCCGAGCGCCGGAGATGAGCAGCGAAGACAGCACAGTACCGTTTGGCCCAAGCCAGGGAAACCGGGCAGACGCGCCGCCGCCAGCCTCATCGTGGGGTAGCTTCAGATTGCTTGCGCGCGTTGGCGAGGGCGGATTCGGCGAGGTCTATCGTGCGTGGGATCCGCACCTGCAGCGCGAGGTAGCCCTCAAGCTCCTGCTCCCGGGAGCAGTGACCGGCGAAGCCGAGTACGAAGCCATGCTGCGCGAGGCGCGGGCCATGGCGTCCGTACACCACCCGAACATCGTTCCTGTCTATGGCATCGACCGCCAGAATGGCCGCGTGGGCTTCTGGACCGACTTCGTCCACGGGAAGACCTTGGCGACCCTCCTCCGAACACAGGGAAAGTTCGGCGCGCGCGAGGCTGCCTCGATCGGCCTCGATGTCGCCAAGGCGCTCAGCGCCGTGCACCGCGCGGGCCTGTTGCACCGCGACATCAAAGCGGAAAACGTGATGCGCGAAGAGGGTGGACGCATCCTGCTCATGGACTTCGGGCTGAGCTCCGGAGGAAAGCACCAGACCTTCGTCGCCGGTACGCCCAACTACATGGCACCCGAGCTCTTCCGTGGCGCGCAGAACACGATCGCGACAGACATGTACGCGCTTGGAGTGCTGCTCTACTACCTCGTTGCTGGGGAGTATCCCGCACCACTCTCCGGCCTCAGTGCATCGGAAGTCCTCTCGCGGCTGGAGCAACGCAAGCCGCTGGCGGACATGCGGCCGGATTTGCCGGACTCGCTCTTACGGACAATCACTACGGCGATCGACTTGGATCCGATCAAGCGCTTCGCCAGCGCTGGACAGATTGTGTCGGCATTGGCTGAATCGTTGGGAGCCTCACCCCAAGCGGAGTTCGTCACGCCGCCGAGCAACGATCTGCCCAAGGGGCGGCGTAGAGTCAAGATCCTCGGCGGAATTGCTATCGTGGCCGCGCTTGCCGCCGGTTTTGCTGCGTGGCGCGGATTCCTGCCACAACGTTTTCGCACGAATTCGGAACCAACCTCCGTCTCGTCGGGAACTACCTATGACCAGTTCCAGAAGGCACAGGATCTGCTGCTGCGCTCTTATAAGCAATCCAATGTCGCCGGGGCGGTGAAGGGATTTCAGGAGGTACTTGCGGCCGATCCTAGCTTTGCGCTCGCCCATGCCCGACTGGGTCTCGCCTATTTCATTCAGTACCGCAACAGCCACGATCCGAAGCTACTCGACATGGCTCAGCAGTCGACGGGCCGCGCGATGAACCTCGATCCCAATCTGGCCCCTCCCTACATCACGCTCTCCCGAATTGCGGCCACGCAGGGGCAAACCGCGCTCGCCATGCAGCAGGCGCAGAAGGCACTCAGTCTCGATCCACGCAGTGCTGAGGCCTATGGCGCCTTGGCCGAAGTGTATGCCGCGCAGGGCAAAGATCAGGACGCGATCGGCGCGTATCAGAAGGCCATCGACCTGGCGCCCGATGACTGGCGCTGGCCGGTACGACTGGGCAATGAGGAGATCGGGAACGGCAACCTGAAAGACTCCATCGCGCAGTTCCAGCGCGGCGTGGACCTGGCGCAGGACAATGCGATCGCCTACTACGATCTCGGAGTCGCCGACATGCAAGCCGACCAGATGGATGAGGCGCGTAAAAACCTCGAGACCGCTCTCAAAATCGAGCCCACCGCGAACGGGTATTCGGCCCTGGGATCTGTATTTCTGCTCAATCACCAATACGAACGAGCGGCTGAAATGTACCGGAGGTCGATCGACCTCAATCCAGCGAGCTACAACGCCTGGGGAAACCTGGCCCTTGCATACAGTTGGAGCGGCGAGCTGCTTGAAAAATCAGAATCGGCCTATCGCAAAGCAATAGCGCTGGCAGAAGCGGAACACGAGAAGAATCGCGACGATCCCGAATTGTTGGTGGCACTCGCAGATTTCTACGCTTCCATCGGGAATTCTGGGGCTGCTAATCCCCTCCTGCGGCAGGCGCTGGCCCTGGCTCCAGACAATCTCTACGTGGCCTACGAGGCGGGCGAGACCTATGAGGCGCTGGGCCAACGCGACAAGGCGATTCCACTCATCGCGCGGGCCGTGGCCAACGGCTATCACGCCTATGAGGTTGAGAGAAACCCGGATCTGGCGGCGCTGCGCGCCGATCCCGCATTTGCGACAGCCCTGCATGGCGCTGGCAAAAAGAAGTAGACGGCGCAGGGAAAAACGATTAGCTTCGGTCGCATGGCTAACACCAGCGTCACATTGATCAACAACGGCGGGGTTTATGTGCCCAGCGTGCCTAGCGTCGCAGTGAACAAGGGCGATACGATTTCCTTTGCGACAAGCGATGGCAGCGCGGCACAGCTGTTTTTCTCTTCGGCTGCGGCTGCGGTTCTTTCCCCTGCGCCTGGCAGTGCGTTTCCAATCCCTGCGGGCGGAAGCGCCTCGTTTTCCTTCACGTCGTCCGGTCCCGGAGCCTACAGCGCCTTTGTCGGCGCCAGTGGAGATGCGCCGCCGACCAACTTCCCCAGCCAGGTGTCGCAGAATCTGTCTCTGCTCATCAACGAGACCGCGGGAGCACCGGGCTTCGGTGCCCCACACGATACGACCTCGGGCGGATCGTAGAGGCGACGCCTTACTGAAGGTCGGCGACGCGCAGCCGCACGGCAGGGTCGCCGAGCAGAATGTAGTTTCTCGCATCGTCGCGGGCGATCGTGAGCCGCGGGATCGCGGGTGAGGTCGCTGCAACGGGCTGAGCAGGGCCCACCGAAGCCGCCTGGGCCGCGCCAGCCGGGGCGGCATTCAAACTCAGCGCCAGACTCAGCTGCGCCGAAAGCGAACTCCATAAAACACTGAGCGAGTCGGCTGCCAGGCCGGCGCGCTTGCCGCGCAGCAGCAGTTCGAGCGGAGTTCGCACCGCCTGCATCTGTGGAGTTCCATTCACATCCTGAAAAGCATCCGGGAAGGCCATGTCGACGTGGCCAATGACGGCCAGCGCGCCGTTCCGCAACAATGCTTGCGGAAGGCTGGCGATCATTGGGGCCGGGGCAAGGGAGATCGGCGAGCCGTCTGGTTTGCGATAGTAGCTGTCGATCGTGGGGCAACCGCCGCTATAGCATGCAAACAGAAACGCAATCACGCCCTGCAACCGCGCATCGGTCGGCACATCTTCGCCGGAATACTGGTTGGCGCTCCCGGTTGGCGTGCCCGGCACCCACTCCTGCGTCACCAGAGCCCCCTGATAACGCTGCTGCGTGGCCGGATCAGAGCCTGAGTAGTCGCACCCATGCGAGCCGGTAAAGAAGACGGCAGGCGCGCCGCCCGGTAGATTGCCCCGCAGAATCTCGGCGAGCTGCGCCTTTGTCGCCTTCTCATTGGCAAAGGCATCGAGGTTGAAGCCCGGGCGGCTGCCGAGCGCATTGGTCGTCGAGAGAAAGTCGCCGCAAACTGCGCCCGAAAGCATGGCCGTCGCGATGTCGCCGTAGTTGCGCGTGACCCAGACAGCCGCATTCTTGCGCTGGAAGGGGCGGTAGGAGGGATCTTCGTATTGCGCGACGGCCTGTGCGTAACGGCCGTAGTCCTCGATTTCGTCGAAAGCTAGACGGCCCACAGCCCACTGCATCTTGAGAAGCGCCTGAAACTCGAAGGGAATGCGATCGGGCGAGCCGACAATGAGCAGATAGAACGGCACGCCGCCCTGATAGGGATCGACGGGCGCCGTGAGTGAAACGCCGCGCTGCTGCGCCCAGTTGTCGGCCGTCTGGCCCGGAAGCACGCCGCCATTCGCGGGTCCGTCAAAGACCTTGAAGAGCTTCGGATCCTGCACCTGGCGGCTGCGCAGATCGATCAGCGGCTGCAGCTGTGCCTTGATCGCCGGATCGGCATCGGACGCAAAAATGATTCCCCAGCCGGCTTGGGTAAGATCGTTCGGATCGTCGACGCTGTAGTCGGTACCGAGGTGCGTGGAATTGGCGATGCGCTGCGTCGCACCGGGAAGGTCTTGGGAATGTGCATCGATACTCTCAAGCGACAACGCCGGCGTGGCCACCCCTGTGAGGGCATTGACCCGAAGCGGAATCGGGAGATTGGTTGCCGGGGAGCTAGGCGTGGTGCTCATGTCGTCCTTTCGCTGTGGATTGGGCGATGAGTCGAAAAAAGCTCCACCGCGAGAACATTTCAGGTAAAGGTGACACGACGGTGCATCCTCCTTGGGATGAGTCTGAAGACACAGCGAATTGGCCTTTGCGGTGCGTCGATCAGAATAGCGTATGATGGCGTGATTCCATGCATCTGGAACGAAGAACAGCAGTGGTTCAGTTCGAGCTGTTCAGCGGGGCGACCGAAGGCAGCCTGCCGCTGGCCTGCGAACGCGACTTTGGCGTCATCCTCACCATCGATGGCACCACATGTCCTGCTCAGAACTTTCGCTCGCCGATCAACGACGAGCAATGGCGGGAGTTCATAAGGCAGCTGCGCGACTGCAATGTGAATCGCGACGTCAAGACGGGATACCGCGGAGCGACGGCGATCCGGGCGCTGGCGCGCATGTTGTATCAGTCGCTGGCACAATTGAGCCCGGCGCTGCGCGCTTTTCTGGACGACGCGGGAACGCCGCGGCGGTTGGTGATCCAGACCTCGCGGCCGGAGCTGCATCTGCTGCCGTGGGCGGGGATGTATGACGAGTCGGGACATATGCTGGCGGCCGGCGATTTGTCGGTGGTACAGGCCTGGGACGAGTTCGATGCGCTACCGGTGGCGACGAGGGGCCAGCTGCAGCTGGTAAAGGTGCTGGGGCAGGATACAAATCAGCGAACCGCGGCGGCGCTCGACGGTCTGCAGCGGACTCCGGAGATTGTGCAGCAGGACGCGACGGATGCCTTCGAGGCAGGCCGGCCTGTGGATGATGTGGACCTGCTGCATCTGGAAAAGCACGGCAATGCTGTGCTGGGCGAGACGGGACAGGTGGCATCGGAGACGCTGGGAGCCACGTTCGCGAAGGCCAGGATCGCGCTGCTGTGGAGCTGCTATTCGGGCGCGGCGAATTCCTGGGGCGAGTCGCCAGCGCTGGCGCTGCACCGCAACGGCGCGGGCCTGGTGCTGTCCTTCCTGGCTGAGTTGCACAACGAGGACGCGGGCTCGATTGCCGAGGCGTTTTACGCGGACGTATTTGGGCCATCGGCGAGCCGCGACCCGGAGTCGGCGTTGCTGCGAATCCGCTGCGCAAAAGCGGCGACGGAGTTCGCGTTTGCGAACTGGGCGTCGATGACGGTGTATTTGCGCAGTCCGCTGGACCTGAGCGCGCTGCCGCTGAATGGGCCGCGCGTGCCTGCATCGGGTTGGCTGGCAGAGACCGCACCGGCGAATGCGAGCGCGGCGGGCGCGACGACCGCGAGCGAGGCCGGCCCGGCGGACGTCTTCTGGCAATCGGTGGCGGCGCAGGTGCGCGATCTGCAGCCGGGAACGATCGGCGAGATCGATGCGTCAAGCGTGGCGTTTACACAGCTGCCGGCGGCTGCATTCCGCGCATGGCGGGGCAATGTGATCCGGCTGGACGACGCGACGGGCACAATGCCCGACGACGCCACGTTGCGTGAGCTGGGCCTGATTCCTGAAAATGCGCCTACGACGGATGCAGCGGATCGGCTGGTGTGGTTTTTCGGGCAGATCGCGCGCTTCGGCTCGCCGCTGATCGTGTGGACGCACTCGGCGGCGCGGCATCGGGAGTTTCTGGAAACAGCCCAGCCGAGCCCCACGCTGACCTTTCTGCTGCTTTACGGGGCGAAGCCGGAGCAGCCCACGCTGATGGAGTTGCTGGACGAGAACCGGATTGAGGATGCGCTGACGGAGTGCAGCGCGCTGCCGGAAGCTTGCGGAGACGAGCAGCTGTACGCGGCGTACTTCATCTGCATCCGCAGCGAGCAGGCGGACCGAGCCCCGCAGTATGTTGCTCGCGTTAAGAGCCGGCAGCAGCGGCTGCTGCTGATGGGGAACTACCTGAGCCGGAATCCGGGCACGGCTTTCGACGCGAGGTTGATGGCTTCGGTTGGTCCGTTTGCGGCGGGCGACGTGCCCCGAACGCCGGAGGATTTCTATTGGCTGGCGATGCATGTGCCGGAGGGCGAGGCGACGCTGCGCGAGTCGGGCAGCGCGAAGCACGAGATGGCGTATGCGCTGCACGCGCGCGGACAGACGGAGAAGGCTGAGGTGCTGCTGCGCGGAGCGCTGGCTGACATCGAGGCCAGCGGGAAAGACTCGAGCGCCCAACAGGACGTGCGTTGGTATACAGCACTCGCAACGACGCTGCGGGACTGGGCCGATCTACTCGCGGACGAGCCGGAGCGGCTGGAGGAAGCCACGCCGCTACTGCAGCGGGCGAAGGCGATTCAGGCGTTCCACGGCATGCGCGTGGCGCTGGCGTACTCGACGACGACCGAGGCGCGCCTGGCCCTGGCCGGGGCGCGCTATACGCAGGCGATCGATCTGGCGGTCGAAGCGGCGAACCGCTTCGTGAGGTGTAACAACTGGCGCGGATGGTTTGAGGCGCATCGGATTCTTTTTGACAGCCTCGCGGAGACACGCGAAACCGCGCGCATGATGAGCGTGGCGAAACTCGCCAGGGAGAAACTCCAGCTTTCTAATCTGCCCGAAGCCAGGCGCGAAGAACATCGGGAGGACCTGGCATTTCAGCGAGCGCGGGCCCACTGGATCGCCGGTGAGTTAGCGGAGGCGCGCGAGGAGTTGCAGGAATTGCGAGAGGCGCAAATCGCGATGCAGAAGAAGCTAGACCCCAAGGTGGAGCGTCTTTACGAGTATCTGGACCTGTCCCCTGCCACCCACGATGGTAAGAGCTAATGCGGAATTGCTCTTAATGGGCGCTCTGGAGCACCTTTTGCGATTCGCTGTAGATATTTTTCAGGTCTGCCCGATCGAGCACCTTTGAGGAGTTATCTTCCTTACTGACAGCGTCCAGAATACGGACGACTTCCCGATAATTGACGATAGCTTCGCTGTTCTTGCCGCTTTTAGCGAGTAACCAAGCCTGGAGATACTGCGTCTTCGCCTGCAGGATGCGCAAGCCAAGATTTTCCGCGCGAGCCAGGATAAGGCCCAGTTCCTGTTGGGCGGCGCTGTTATTCCTGGCGGCGATTTCCGCCTCAGCCAGATAGACAGAGCACTGGACCGAGAGCGCTTTCAGACCGAGCGCGTCCGCATCCTGGGCCAGCTTCTTAAATACCGGGATCGTCGCCGGCGCATGGCCCGCGGCCAGATTCGTCTTTGCGCGATTGACCTTCGAGAGCAGAATCACTTCCTTATCGGAGGTTTTCGAAGCGATGTCGAGGGCTCGGTCGTACTGCTGGCCAGCATTGTTATAGTCGCCTTGGTAGAAATACGCGTCGCCGATCCAATCGGTCGCGAGCGAGGCCGCCCAATCATTCTTGATCTGATGCGCGGTATTCAGCGCCTCATCCAGGCTTGCGCGCCCTTCCTGTCCGCGCCCCACCTCCGCGAGCAAATGGCCCCAGCCGCCGACTATCTCTACCGTGAGCGAGGTCATCTCTTTGGTCTGGCGGATGATGGTCAGAGCGTCTTTCATAGAACTGAGCGCGGCGCCATAGCGGCCCTGGGCGGCGAAGATTTTCGCCATGCCATTCGATTCCTGGGCTACTCCGGTCTGATCGTTAACGCCGCGAAACGTCTCAATCGCCTTCAGGTAGTCGGCGAGCGCGGTGTCAAATTGTCCCAGCTTGGTATTGACTTCGGCCAGGTTATGCAGTGACTCGCCGAGATCCGCGGGTACGTTCAGTTTTTGGCGTAAGTCGTAAGCCTGCTCGAGATAAGTAAGGGAATCCTGGTAGGCTCCCTGATCCATCTTGATGCTGCCGATGTTATTGAGACACAGAGCCTGTCTGGATTGGTCACCTAACTGGCGCTCGATCTGTAAAGCCCTGGTGAAATAGTCGAGAGCTTCGGTGGGCTTACCATGATCGTGGTAGAAGGAGCCAGTGTCGATGAGGCTGCTGCCGATGCCGACCTGATCGCCAATCTCGGTTCTGACTGCCAAAGCCTGTTTATAAGTGGCGAGCGCTGCGTCCGGCTTCCCCTGACTGTCCTGGATAGCGGCGATCTCATTGAGACTGGCAGCCTCGCCGCGCTTATCCGGAATTTGTTGCTTGATCGCCAGGGAATCCTGGAAATTGTGCAGCGCGTCATCGGGGCGATTCAGGGAAAGGTAGGCGATGCCTGTGGCCTGGAGGATATTGGCTTTCTCCTGTTGATTGTCGAGTTCGGTGGCAAGGGGGAGAGCACGACCGAGGAAATCAAGACCCGTGTGCGGATCACCACTCTTGATGGCCACGCGGCCGCTGGCCAGCAGGGCTGCGACGTTCTTCGGGTCACTCGTCAACACCGCAGCGAGCCGCTGCTTCGCGGCGGCGAACTCGCTGTTCTGCTCGTACAGCCGGGCCAGCGCGAACTGCACCTCGGTGTCGGATGGATTGGCCGCGGCCAGCTGTTGGTAGGCGTCGATCGCTTTCTGGGCGTTGTTGTTGATCTCGGCGTAGCTCGCCTCGATCAGATAACGTTCCTGCGCTGGGAGAGATTCGCTCAGCTCCATCGCGGTGCGAGAAGCGGTCTGCGCCAGATCGTCGTGGCCAGAAGTCGCGTAAGTTGCCGCGAGCTTGGCGAAAGCCAGAGCGAAGTTCGGATCGGCGGTGGTAGCAGCCTGAAACTTCTGCTGCGCCTCGATGTTCTTGTCCGCGCGCGCGAATGCCAGCCCATCCTCATAGTCATGCAACGCATCCACCGACGTTGTCGATGGGCGCTCGGCATGCGCCTTCAAATCCTTGAGCACTGCAGGATCTGCGGTCAGCTTCTCCCGTAACTCGCCGGCCAGCTTGTCCACGCCGGCCAGCAAATCCTTATCCTGCGAGACGTCAGTCGTCACCGTTGATCGCGTGTCGTGGGCTAAGTCGAGGATCGTGGTATTGATGCGAATCTGGCTGCCGGCCTTAATATATTGTCCGAAGACGACGGTCTGCGCGTTGGTGAATTCGGCGACGCGACGCAACGTGGGCACATCCACCTGGGAGTTCGCGGAGAGATGCAGGTCACCGAGAACCTGCTGCAGACGATCCTGCGAGACCATGCGCACCTGGGCGGACTGGCCAATGTCGGTGCCGAGCATCTCGGCGAGGCTTGATCCGAGCCAGTCGAGCGATGGATCCAGAGAGGCGTTATAGAAGGGCATGATCGCCAGAGAGATGCCCGGCGCAGTGGCGACCTGAGTTGAGGTATGAGGTCCGGTGAAATGCCGGATCGCCAACGGGATCGTGGCTACGAGCGCGATCACCA
>PMSS01000452.1:0-168 GCA_003167515.1 Acidobacterium sp.
GCATCAAGATCATGAGCGAGCTGGATATCGCCGAGCGTCGCGTGCCGCAGGACGGGCGGTTCCGGGTGCGCTACAAGGGGCGTTTGATCGACTTTCGCGTGTCGATTATGCCGACGGTGCACGGCGAGAACGCTGTGCTGCGCGTACTCGACAAAGAGTCGATGAGCG
>PMSS01000452.1:207-12660 GCA_003167515.1 Acidobacterium sp.
GACCGGCTCGGGCAAGACGACGACGCTCTATGCGGCGCTGAACGAGATCAAGAGCGACGAGGACAAGATCATCACGATCGAGGATCCGGTGGAGTATCAGATTCGCGGGATCACGCAGATTCCGGTGAACGAGAANNCTGGTGGGCGAGATCCGCGACCAGGAGACGGCGCAGATCGCGATCAACTCCGCGCTCACAGGGCACCTGGTGTTTACGACCGTACACGCCAACAACGTGGTCGATGTGCTGGGGCGGTTCCTGAACATGGGCGTGGAGGCGTACAACTTTGTGTCGGCGCTGAATTGTATTCTGGCGCAGCGGCTGGTGCGCACCATCTGCGAGTACTGTGTGCAGGAGGTGCGGTACGACGCGGAGATGCTGCAGTTGAGCGGGCTCGATCTGGCGCAGTGGCGAAGCTTCCCGTTTCGCGAGGGACGCGGCTGCATCGAATGCGGCGGGACGGGTTTCCGCGGGCGAACGGCAATCCACGAATTGCTGGATTTGACGGACCCGATCCGTGAAATCATTCTGGAGAAGAAGCCGAGTTCCGAGGTGCGGAAGCAGGCGCAGCAGGAAGGCATGCATTTCCTGCGTGAGAGCGCGCTGGACCGGGTGCGGCGCGGGCTGACGACGCTGAAGGAAATTAACAAGGTGACATTCATCGAGGCATCGCGCTAAAGGCAGGCAACAGGCAATAGGCAATAGGGAATAGGAAACACGGTACGGTGACGGAATTGGTTAGCAGGAATGAGGCTTTTCGCTAGTGGCTCTCCAGGACATCTTCAAACCCGTGCCGGGAATGCGCCCGAAGGTGGCGTGTGAAATCCGGCCGGAGGGCGTAGTGGCGGCGAAGGCCTCCCGGCTGCGCGGCGAGATGACCGTGGCATTTGCGTCGTTGCCGGAAGGAGCCGTGCTTCCGGGACTGAAGGTGCCGAATCTGGGGGACGGGCGCGCGGTGCGGTCCGCGGTGGAGTCGGCGCTGGGAGACATCAACGTGCGCAGCGGAGCGGTGACGGTGGTGGTTCCGGACGCGGCGGCACGCGTGCTGCTGCTGGATTTCGATACACTGCCGGGCAAACGGCAGGAGGCTCTCTCCGTGGTGCGGTTCCGGCTGCGGAAGATGGTGCCGTTCGATGTGGAAGACTCGTCGGTCAGCTACCAGGTGATGGGCGAACAGGATGGACAGCTGAACGTGCTGGTGACGGTGATGCCAGGCGAGGTGCTGGCGGAATATGAGAGCGCGGTGCGCGATGCCGGGTTCGATCCGGGAGTGGTGCTGCCGAGCACGCTGGCCGCCGCCGCGGCGGTGGACGACCGGGGCGCCACGCTGATGGTGAATTACACGGGCGCATCTGTAACCACGGCGATTACACAAGACGAAGAGATGCTGCTGCACCGGTCCATGGACCTGCCGGACGAGCCGCTGGCCCGCGAAGAGGAGATGGCGCAGTCGTTAATCACGGCGCTGGCGTGGTATGAAGACACGCTGAAACGGATGCCGGACACGGTCTACTATGCGGGGCCGGGGGGCGCGCGAGCGGCGGCGCAGTCGCGGTGGATTTCGCTGGTCGATCCGGCGCCGCGGATCGTGGATCTGGGATCGACGGAGGGGTCGGCGACGACGAGTATGCCGGAAGGCGTGACCGCGGGCGTGACTGGGGCACTGGCATGAAGATCGCGGTCAATCTAGCGAGTCATCCTTATGTCGAGCTGCGGCCTGTCTACAGCCGGCTGCGCACGTGGATTCTGATCCTTGCGCTGGTGGGCGGTGCGCTCTGGTATCTGTATCGCAACGAACGAGTACAGGCAGAGGCGACCGAGGGGCAGGTGGCGGCTGTCGAGAATCATGTGCGGGACCTGGAAAACCAGCAGCAGAAGTATCAGGCGATGATGCAGGAGCCGAAGGACGCGGCGATCCTGACGCAGTCGGCATTTTTGAATGGGCTGTTTCAGCACAAGGCGTTCTCGTGGACGGCGACGATGACCGATCTGGAGACGGTGTTGCCGACTGGGGTGCAGGTGATGGCCATCGATCCCATCGTGGCGCCGGATGGGCACGTGACGATTCGGCTGCGGGTGACAGGGGAACGCGGGCGGGCGCTCGATCTGATCCGGAACCTCGAGAAGTCGAGGCATTTTGCGTCGCCGCGGCTGGCATCGGAGACGCTGGCGAGCGGCCAGGGTCCGCAGAACGTGAGCACGGGCGATGTGAACTTCGACATTCTGGCCGATTATCGGCCGCTGCCGCTGGATACGAGCAATAAGGTCAAGGTCGATACGACTTCGAAAAAGAAACCGCACGTGGTTATGGAGGGACGGTCGACTCCATGAATCGCAGCGGGGTTTTCACGAAGCTGAATGTGCATTTGTTCCTGCTGGCCGCGGTGGTGGCGGCAGACATCTTTATCGGTGTGCGTTACGCGCTGGCGTGGCGCGCGATTCGCCTGGGAGAGTCGGGCAGTTTTATTCAGGAGGGGCTGCGGTATCAGCAGCTCCAGTCGCAGATGCAGCACCTGAACGGGCTGCCGCATAAGGTGGATGTGGCGGACGAGGATGCGCAGAAGTTTTATGACGAGCGGATTTCGCCAAACTGGTCGACGGTGCTGGCGCAACTGGGTGAGGTGGCGTCGAAGAATCAGGTGAAGCTGTCGCGGGCGGCGTACGCGCAGAAGCCGGCGATCGCCGGACTGACCGAGTTGCAGATCGATGCGGGGCTGAGCGGGCAGTATTCGAGCCTGATGCACTTTATCAACGAAATTGAGCGCGACCAGGCACATGTGTTCTTCATCATCGACGGCATAACGCTGACGGGGCAGCAAGGGGGCCTGGTAAACCTGCGGCTGCGCCTGACGACGTATATTCGCGCGGGGGCGACGGACCTGCCGCTGGCGACGGATGCGGAGGGTAATCCGCAGACGGGGACGAGCCCGGGGACGAGCGCGGGGACGAGCCCAGGAACCAGCGAGGAGCCGCAATGAAGACCGGCCTCGACAACAAGCGGAATGTGGCGATCCTCGTGGTGCTGGGCGTGGGGCTGCTGGGGGCGTTGGGGTATTTCCTGGAATCGACCTTTGGCGGGAGCAGTTCTACGCCGGCGACGCCGCAAAGGGCAGCGGCCGCGCCGGCTGAGCAGCCGGCGGCGACTTCGGGCAATCCGGGAGGCCATGCGGCGCAGAAGATTCCGTCGTTGGCAAGCCTCGACCCGACGCTGCACCCGGAATTGATGGCGGGAGCGGAGGCTCTGGAATACAGCGGTGCCGGGCGGAACATTTTTTCGATGATGTCGACTCCGGTGGAGATTCCGAAGGTGATCGCGCAGGTGCGGCCGAATGTCCCACAGCCGGTGATTGCGCAGGGACCACCGCCGCCGCCAGCCATCGATCTGAAGTTTTTTGGATACGAGGCGAATAACGGGGTGAAGAAGGCGTTTCTGCTGAAGGGCGACGACGTGTTTATCGCGTCGGAGGGCGATGTGGTGGACCATCACTATAAGGTGGTGAAAATCTCGCCGCTTTCGATTCAGGTGACGGACCTGCTTTACAACAACACGCAGACGTTGCCGTTGACGCAGAGCTGAGTCTTTCACCACAGAGGACACAGAGAACGCAGAGGAATAATAGTTGGGATGGTTGAGGAAATGAAGAAGCACCGACAGGAATTCGAAGACGAAGGCGGCTACGTGCTGTTGGCGGTGATCTTTATGACCATGCTGGTGCTGATCAGCCTGGCGATCGCGGCGCCGAAGATGGCGATGTCGATCCAGCGGGACAAGGAGCTGGAGACGATCCATCGCGGGCAGCAGTACAAGCGGGCGATCAAGCTGTACTACCAGAAATTCGGATCGTATCCGACCTCGATCGATCAGCTGGTGCAGACCAATCAGATTCGATTCCTGCGCAAGCGCTACACCGATCCGATGACTGGTAAGGATGACTGGAAGCCGGTGTTCTTTGGACAGGCTCATGTGCGGCCGCTGGGATTCTTTGGCCAGCCGCTGATGGTCGCGACGGGAATGGGCGGGACGAGTGGCGCGATGTATGCGGTCGCGACAACGACGACCACGGATGCAAACGGCGTTCCCATCGCGAGTACTGATTCGACGGGCGGAACGGACGGGAGTTCGACGGGGAGCAACGCGTTTCCAGGGAATACCCAAGGCACAAGCTCGACGAGTTCGGGCTCTGGATCGTCGAACTCGATTTCTTCGATGTTTCAACAGCCCTCGTCGGGCTCGGGATCAGGTCCCTCATCGAGTTCGCCCGCGGGAGGGACCGGGACTGCTGGGAGCGGCACGTCGGCGACGACGTTCGGCGGAGGCGGACCCATCGTTGGGTTCACACTGCCGATCAATAAGCCGTCGCTGGTCCTCTACAAGCTGCAGACGCGCTACAACAAGTGGGAATTCAACTACGATCCGGCCGAAGACCAGGCGCAGGCGCTGGCTGGGCTGACGAATGGCGCGTCCACGGGCGGTATGCCGACGAACGGGACTGGACCGGGGACGACGACGCCGGGGTCGATTCCTCCGCCGCCCCCGACTTCGACTCCTCCGGTTACGGACCCGGGCTCAACTGGGGGCTCGAATCCCGGTTCGAATCCAACCGGGCCGCCGACTGGACCGACGGATCCCACTTCGCCGCAATAACGACGTCCGCAATAGGAGAGGCCCGCCGATTCGGCGGGCCTCATTTTCTGACTGAAGCAAAATTTTAGACGTTGAAGGACGAGCCGCAGCCGCAAGTGCTCTTGACGGCGGGGTTCTCGAACTTGAAGCCAGCGGCTTCGAGGGTCTCGAGGTAGTCGACGACGCAGCCGTTGAGGTACATGAGCGAGGTGGCGTCGACAAAAACCTTCAGGCCGTTGAAGTCGTAAACCTTGTCCATCATGCCGGACTGGTTCTCGAACGACATGGAGTACTGAAAGCCGGAACAGCCGCCGCCGACGACGCCGATACGCAGACCGGCGGGGAGCGGATCCTGGGTCGCCATAATTTCGCGGACCTTATTCACGGCGTTGTCGGTCAGCCGGACGGGGGTGGTCTTCGGCGCGGGAACCGCCTCGGGAGTGGGCGTGCTGGTGGTCGGGGTCGTGGATACTGTGCTGGTAGCCATGGATCGCAATCTCCTGGGGAAAACGTCTGCCCTTTGAGTGTACCTCAGGGCGAGCGGAAAGGCTTCTAGAGATTGGATGCGTTGGAACCTGGGGGGTCGCTGTTTTTGGGCCGGACACAGATTCGGCGGGGCTTAGCTTCCCAACGTCCTACCGCGCGCAGGGCCTTGACGAGCCGGGGAGCGTATTTGTTTGTGTGTGAAAGCTCTACTCGATAACCGATCCTCCGATTCCCTTCACAATCGAGCAGACAGTGTGGGCCATGGAGCGAGCGTCACCTGTGCCGTCTGTAAGATCATCCAATGTGACTGATGTTCCGACGCGGAATATTCTCCATGGCTGCTTTTCCTGATTGGGAACAAAAAAGACCACAAGACTCCAATATTTATGGAGCATATCCTCGGACCGGCAGTGCTCGCCACCCAGCGTGCATCCTGCCTTGGTCAGCATGTAGTCTTTTTGGCCGAGACTGGTGGTGAACGCGAGGGTAAGGCCTGAGCACATCCGCTCAGACTGAAAAGCGGTCGCAAAGCTCGCCTCGAAGTTCGATTCATCCTCTTCGGCTGCTTTCAGCAACAACGGATCGTCGTATTTCGGTCCCTTAGAACAGCGGCGCAGATCGTCCGCGTCCCAAGTAATGACACTGCAGGCGTTTTCGTCCGCGGCCCCTCTCGAAAAAGAGGTACTAAATCCCACCACCGTTATCCGCTCTGTCTTCTTGGATTGATTTTGTGCGCTGACTGCGCCACTGAACAGTAAAATGCTCAGAATTATCGCTATTCCGAGTAGGCTTTTGCATTTTGTCATTGCTTCTCCGCGATTTCCGAACCACCCGCGCTCAGATGCTAGTGGCTGATGTAAGACGACGGAATGCCGCTTAAGGGGCATGTGGCTTGCTCATTGTGCGCAGCGGGGCCCCTAACGGGAGTGCCCGGCCCTTGTGGATGCCGCATACGCTCGTTGAGCGACATGGCATCGCGGGCCGGGGCGACTGCTTGCAGTTTCACGCTGCTCTCTTTAGCGCTGCGCTCAGTCCTGAACGATCTCCGCATCAATGCCCAAGGTTTTTAAGGCAGCCAGGTATGCCTGTGCGACCTCCCAGGTGACGCAGGTCGCAGACGATTTTTCATCTATGAAGTTCGCCGTAAACACGTACTGACTCGCGTTCCGCACCACGTTCGGCCAGTTGGCCGTCGTGGGCACTCCTCCCTTGGTGGCACTCAGCATACCAAGCCATTCCCCGCGCCGATCACCACTCTTGTCACCACTCTTGTCACCACTCTTGGCGCGGACGCGAAAGACGAACGGTGATGCTTTAGGCTGTTCGGACATTGTGTCACCTCATCATTGGGGGGGGCCGCCCGTTGTTTTAGCAGGGTTCTCGAGCGTTGCCGCGATCTCCTTCAAGACATCGATGATCGCGCGAATCGCCTGTTCCGTGCCGGCATCTCTCAATGCCTCCTCGACAATCTGGATCTTCTGACGAATTTCGTTCGCCGACATAAAGAATCCCCCAAGTCAAATAGTCACGGCTACCTTGAACAAGGAACAGACGTGCGCAATTTTACAGAGGAGTCCTCGCTCCAGATCTACAACTATCTGGTGAATCTATGCTGTACCTCGCGGTAGGTTCTCTGCGACTGCTTTCCGACGGCTCGACGAATCGAGTTTAGTCGGCGGTGCCGCTCACTGCGCGGGCAACATCTGGTAGCTGACGAAGGCAAGATGCCGGCTGTCGGGGGCCCAAGAGGGCACGTTCATGGTGCCTGCGCCGCCGATGAGGTTGAAGAGGACGCGGGTTTTGCGGTCGTCGAGCGACATCACTCGGAGCGCGATGGGTTTGTTGGCGGGGTGGCCGGTAGTTCCCTTCTCGTAGCTGATGAAGACTATCGATTTGCCATCGGGCGAGACGTGGGGTGTCCAGTTCACGTAGTTGTCGTTGGTGATTTGCTCGGGCGCCGAGCCGTCGGAATGCATCCGCCAAATTTGCATTGTGCCGCCGCGGTCGGAGTTGAAGTAGATCCATTGGCCCTCAGGCGAGCAGTCGGGGTCGTCGCTGATGCCGGTGCCGGTGGTGAGCGCGTGCTCTCCGCTGCCGTCGATGGAGATGGCGAAGATGTTGCCGGAGCCGTGATCGGGGCGGGTGAAGATGATGGTCCTGCCGTCGGGCGACCAGCTATGCCAGTAGGAATTCGGGTGCTCGGTGACCACGCGCGGCGTGCCACCTGTGAGCGGAACGATGTAAACGCGGGACTCCGGCTTGCCGGGCGTGCTGCAACTGATGGCCAGCGATTTGCCGTCGGGCGAGAGGCCGTGGCTGCCGTTGCAGTTGGTGGCGTCGCCGATATCGAGAGGCTGGGGCGGCGTGCTCCCGTCGGCGGGGACGGTCATGATCTTGCCAGCCTGATTGAAGATGAGGGTTTTGCCGTCGTGGGTCCAGTTGGGCGCTTCGAAGCGGCCCTGGGTGGTGAAAGCGATGCCGGCGATATGGAAATCCTGTTCGAGGCCGATGGTCTGGAGGGTGCTGTAGAGGGCGAGGGCGGAGGGTAAGGGTTCCGGCTTGTCGAGGGTTACGTGGGAGAAGACTGCCTTCTCGACTTTGTTTGCGTCGTGGGAACAGAGGCCGATGCCGACGTAGAAGGGTTCTTCAAGATGGAGCTGGATGCTGGCGCCGGAGGGATGAAGAGGGGCGCCAGCGGCCGAGGCGAGATACATGGTGAAGGTGTCGCCGCGTTTTTCGATGCGGAGGCGGTCGGGGGCTGCGTCGCTGAGGCCCATGTTCAGTTCGATGCCCTCGGTGATGTCGCCGGAGTTGCGGCGATCCTGGAGAGCGACCTCGCCTGAGCCATGCTGGGCGGCGTCGGCGTAAGCGGAGTTGGCGTCGAGGGTCTGGCGAACGATGAGGATGGCCTTGCGATGGGGATTGTGTTCGCCTGTAGTGTTGGGGAAGTCGATGTCGGCGGTTAGGGAGACGTCGCCGGAGATTTTCTTCCAGACGAAGTGGAAGGCGTCGACGGGGCCCCAGAGATTCGCGCCGGCGGAGGTGAGGGTATAGGTATCGGCCGCTGGATCATAAACAGCTGTGCCGGCCGGGGTGACAGCACCGACGTCGGACTGGCCTTCGAAGATGCCGAGGTTCTGCGGGAAGGCGGCGTGCGGTATGAGGGCCAGCCCACAGAGCGCGAGCATGGAGAAGGACCGGAGCGGGCTACGGGTCATGGGGTCTCCTGGTTTTCGGGCTTGCGATAGGCGAGGGTGATGCGACGGACCTGCGCGCGGTCGAGGGTTCGCGTTTTGCCGTCGACCTCGATGACGACATCGGTGGCGGAGATCCATTGCAGCTCGCCATTGATGGAGGTTCCGTCGCGCATTTCGATGGTGTCGTGGGTTTGGGTCGCGGCGGTAAGTTCGTAGCTTAGGCTGCTGCCGGAGTCGTCGGGACCAACGGAGAAGAGATACTTGCCGCGATTGAATCCTTCCTTGTCGAATTCGAGTATGTGCGTGCCGACGGTGACGTCGGTGGGCTGGGGCGTCGTGCCGGCATCGCGACCGTCGAGGGTGAAGTGGGCGCCCTGCGGGACGGAATTCACGAAGACAAAGATGGACTTGTGGGGCAGCAGGGATTCGAGCTCGTCGGGCAGCGATTGCGGCTCGAGCCTCATGGAAACGGCCTCGCCGGAGGCCATGATGCTGGTTGGGAATCGGGCGGTGTCGCCGGGCGCCAGGTTGCTGATGGCGATGACGCCTTCGCCAACCCTGACATTTTTCCTGTCGAAGAGATAGAGGGCAAAGATTGCCTGCGGAATGGGCTTGCCCCAGAGGTTCTGGACCTCGGTATCGACCGAGTAGGCCTGCTGGTGATCAACCGATTGAAGGGCGTGGAGCTTACCCAGGGTGAAACTCACGACCGGGTTGGCCGGATCGGGCCAGACGGTGACGGTCTGCGCGTCCGTGGCAAAGGCGCAGGGGAGAAGGAGCAGGAAAAGAGAGCCCGCAGCGAGGAGAAGTCTCTTACCGGAGACGCTGATCATAGTGGCCCGCCAGGAAGCCAGTATAGGGCACGCGGAAGTGGCGTTGGTGGCGTCCCGGCCGGTTCCCCGTACCTATGCGGATGCGTCGGCTCCTTGTTAGTATCGCTGGATGTTCAGAATCGGAAGGCCGGAGACACCAGGCCAGTGGATTGGGCACATTGTTCTCGCCATCGTCGCGTTGTTTCTTGTGTGGTGGATGCTGCGGGTTTACGTGCTGTAGGGAGGGGCGAGGAAGGGCTTGAGAAGTGGTGGACGAAATACCGAAAGTCCATCCTTAGAGCACCAGCGCGCTGACCGGGGGCACTTTCATCAGTACGGGGTCGTTCTCGCCCTTTGCCTTTGCTGAGGCAATGGCGTCTTCCAGGTTTTTCGCGGTCGCGACAATTCGCTCCCCGCCCTGGGACAGGGCGATCCATTCTCCGGCGGGAGCATCTTTCAGGACGCTTGTGAAATCAGTGGTGGCCATCGATGATCCTCGATCCTGGGCCCTGCCTCCAGTGGCAGCGCGTTCCTGGCAGCGGTAGGAACAACCGGAGGGATTGTGGTGCGCCCGGAGAGATTCGAACTCCCGACCTGATGCTCCGGAGGCATCCGCTCTATCCAGCTGAGCTACGGGCGCGTTGTTTCAGGATACTACGATGAGGCTGCGGGAATCGCGGGGCGGGCGGCCTCGGCGACGGCTGCAATGTGGGCGGGCCCGGTGCGGCAGCAACCGCCGACGGCCTGCGCTCCGGCGGCGTACCACTGGCGGGCGAGCGTGCCGAATCGAGCTGCGCCCGATTCCCTTCCCGACTCGACGCCCGAAGCGGCGCCCGGCTCGCCGAGCCAGGTGCGCGTGACCGCGTCCCAGGTCTCGCCGGAGTTGGGATAGACGATGATGGGCTTCCGGTCCAGCTTGTGATCCAGCCTGGGGGCCTCGGATCCGAGGCGCGCTTCTGTGATCAGCGCGGCGACGAGATGCGGCGCAGTGCAGTTGATACCGATGGCGGCAATTTGCGGCGATGTGCTGAGCGCCTCCGCGCAGGCGCGCAGGGGCTCGCCGTGGGCAACGTGGGCGGCGTCACGACAGGTGAAGGATATCCAGGCGGTAAGCGCGGGCGTCTGTTCGAGGGCGCGGAGAATGGCGAGGGCCTCTTCGAGCGAGGGGATGGTTTCGAGCGCGACGATGTCGGCGTGCGTGTCGGCCAGCACCGCGAGACGTTCGGCGTGAAAGGCGATTAGGTCGTCGAAGCTGATCGCGTAGCGGCCGTGATATTCGGCTCCGTTGTGCAGAGCCGCGCCGTAGGGACCGAGCGAAGCGGCGATCCAGATGCGGCGGGAATTCTCGATGGCGTAGAGGTTGCGCGCCTGTTCCGCTATTTCGACGGACTGACGAAGGGCGCGGGCAGCCTGGCGCGCGGCGTCAGCCGGATCGTCAGCGAGAGGCTGGGCGAGTTCGCGATAGCCGTGCGCCGAGAGCTGATAACTGGCGGTGGAGATGCAGTCGGCGCCAACGCGCAGGTAGTCGAGATGGACGGCGGCAATGGTCGCGGGCGAGTGGTCGAGCACGTGCGCCGACCAGAGCGGGCCGGAGATGTCGTAGCCTCGGCGCTCGAGCTCGGTGGCCAGGCCGCCGTCGAGGACGCGGATGTTCGAGAAGGCGATGGAGTCACGCGGGGTCACAGAATCTGTCACGCATGGGAGAAAAGGGAGGGGAGCCAGGTGCGGCCCTCATCCTTTATTCTCTCTTCATTCTCTATTGTGACTGGATCTGTTGTGACCGGGGAACGGGTGATTTTCGCCGAGCGGAAAAGATCAGAGGGTGTTGCCGACGGTATTGAAGAAGGTGGAAATCCTGGTGGCAAGGGTATTCATGGAAGCGACAAGCGCGAGACCGAGCACAGCAACGATCATGGCGTACTCGATCAGGTCCTGGCCGGATTCGTCATTGATGAAGTCGACGAAGGTTGGCGATGCGACGATCATTGCAGTCTCCTCACGACTGTCGTGCGGCAGCGAGCCGGGGACCAACCACACTAGTTAGCTAGGGTCACAGTGGACCACGGCGGAGACGGTTGCAATGGTCAGGCAGTGTTATTACCACAGTGAGGCGAGCGACGCATTCTTACGCCGGCGATGCGAAGATTGTCAGAGACTGTTGCCCACATTGTTGAAGCTGTTGGCGATATAGCTGGCAAGGCTCTGCATTGCGGCGATTGACCCGAGGGCGATGAGGGCGGCGACCAAGGCGTACTCAATCAGGTCCTGCCCGGACTCGTCTCTCAGAAGCCTGGTGAGCAGCGTGGCTTTCATTTCGCTCTCCTTAATATGTGTCGCATATGTTCGATAAGGCTGCGGTCGCCTCTGGACCGATGGGCCGCTGCTCTCTCTGGTGTTTAACGGCGGGGCGGGGCGGTTACGCGAGGGCGGCGGCCCAGGACGCGACACTTACTTAAGGATGCGACACTTTTGCCGGAGCTTGACACCTGGGACATCCGCCGGTTGCTGTGGACGTTTGCGGCGGGCGTTTGCGGCCGGGTATGCGGCAGGCGTTTGCGGCAGTGCATGACGTGCAGTAAACTGAAGAAACGTCGGGGCTAAACCCGCGTGTCGGGGAGTGGCTCAGCCTGGTAGAGCACCTGGTTCGGGACCAGGGGGTCGGAGGTTCGAATCCTCTCTCCCCGACCATTTACAACCGTTGGCTAGTCCTTAATCTACAGCGGTTTACAGAGCCTCAAAGAAAATCACGCAGAGGCTGCAAAAGCTCCAAATTTGGGACCATTGGGACCAAGTGGCAATTTCCCTGCCATGTTTTCCTGTGCAAACAGCGCCACGTTAGCCGCGATCCTCTGACGGAAATCGTCCTGAAAATGCGTATACCGTGACGTGGTTTGCAGGTTTGAATGTCCGACCCATTCCTTCACAAGATCGCCCGGAACTCCGCTCGCTTGGAGCACAGACACGCGGCCATGCCGGAAAGCGTGCAGCCCTCCGGTTTGTAGCTTCAGGGTTTTCAAAATCTCCTTCAGCTTGCGTCTCACGTTTCCCTTTGCAAGAGGCGTACTGTTCCGCGTCTCGAACACTCGCCCACTGGTCCTTCCGTTGAGATGTTCGGTCAGCATCGCAACCAACGAGGGATCGATGTTCACTGTCCGATATCCACTCTTCGTTTTCACGGTGCCTTCCTCGCCATTCCAGACGCTACGGCGAATGCAGATGCGACCCGCCGACAGGTCTAGGTCCTCAACATGCAAACCGAAGGCTTCACCGCATCGCATTCCTGTACCGGCCAATGTCGCAAACAGCGCTTTCCATTGACCTGTGGCAGCGTTGAC
>PMSS01000469.1:0-11434 GCA_003167515.1 Acidobacterium sp.
TTGTCGGCGATGACGTTGGGCGCGTGGCCGCCGTGAATCTGGCCTATGTTGAGCGTGCTCGGACCCACGTCCTCCGTAACAGGCAGCTTGATGGCCAGCAACTTTCCCAGCGCCTCTACCAACTTGTGAACCGCGCTCTCTCCCAGTTCGGGATAGGCGGAGTGCGCCATTTTGCCGGTGGCACGGATCACGGCGCGCAACGCGCCCTTCGAGGCCAACGCAATGCGATTGTCGGTGGGCTCGCCATTGATGAAGAAGCGGCTGCCGCGGGGGTGCTGGTTGGCGGTCTTGGCACCCGCCGAGTCGCGTTCCTCGCCGACGAGGAACAGGAGCCCAACGCGGAGTCCCTGTTGGCGGAGCTTCTCCGCCGCGGCAATCTGCGCGGCGATGATGCCTTTCGCGTCGCACGATCCGCGCCCATAAATAAACTCCTCGTCCTCGCTCGATGGGATAAAGGGCGGCACGGTATCCATGTGGGTCGACAGGACCACATCGGGTGTGTGACCCGGCTCGCACGCGTACACATTGAAGCGTTCGCTCGTCGAGCGGCTCTCCGCATTCTGCTCGACAGGCATTTTCTCGACCGCAAAGCCGCGGCCGGCGAGGAACTCTGCGAGAAATGCACCCACCGCGCCCTCGTTGTACGTGGTGGACTCAATGTCCACGAGTCGCCGCGTCCATTGAATTGGGTCGAGGGTCATAACGGAAGCACCAGAATACGCGAGCGAGCTTCGTAAGACCGGCCTTCGTAAAATGGATCCAGATGACGCAGTCTCATGTTGGCTCCGCATTTCTGCGCACCATCGACGATCTGCGCGGCCCGGCTGGACGGCTGGAAGCGCTGCTTAACGCCGGCGCGCCGAATGCGCCGTACGCCGCGCTGGTTTGTCATCCGTACCCTCTGGGCGGCGGGACCATGCACAACAAGGTCGTCTATAACGCCATGAAGGCCTTCCAGAGCTTTGGTCTGCCTGTGCTGCGCTTCAATTTTCGCGGGACCGAACTCAGCGAGGGAGAGCACGATTATGGCGAGGGCGAGCAGGACGATGTTCGCGCCGCCCTCAGCTGGCTGGAACACGAGTTTCACCTGCCGATTCTTTTTGCTGGTTTTTCGTTTGGATCGTATGTCGGACTCCGGGCCTGCTGCGGGGATACGAGGGTCGCGGGTCTGGTCGCGCTCGGGTTACCGACGCACGCCGAGGGGCGCGATTACCAATACGATTTTCTCCGTGAATGCACCCAGCCCAAGCTCTTTGTGAGTGGCACAGGCGACCGGTACGGCCCTGTAGCCGAGGTCGAAGCCGCCGTCGCGCTTGCCCGGGAGCCGAAGGAGCTGGTGTGGATTTCCGAAGCAGATCATTTCTTTGCGAGTAAGCTGGAGGATGTGAGGCAAGCCATCCGCGCATGGGCGCAACGTTGTTTCCCGCTTCTCACCAGCCAATGACCGCGCTCGAAGAACTCCACAGGAAGGCTCGGGAGATATTCGATCGGGCTCTCGAAGCCTGCGACATTCCTCAGGCGTTCGATCGCCACCTTCACTTTGAAGGCAAGACCCTGGTGCGCCATCCGTCGCCGCGGCTTCCTTCGATTTCGTTGCCGCTGGACGGCTACAAAGATTTTTTTGTCATCGCCTTTGGCAAAGCTGCGCTCACCATGCTGGACGCGTTGCTGGCACGCCTTCCCCCCAAAACGCATCTCCGGGGCGTCTGCTCCGCGCCGGACATTCCAAAGAAACGCAACCGGCATATTCGCTACTTCGCGGGGGGGCATCCGCTGCCCAACGATGATTCCTTCGCGGCGGCACGCGCGGTTCTGGCGTTGCTAAAGCACGCACGAAAAAATACTTTCATTTTTTTCCTGATCAGCGGCGGCGGATCGGCCATGCTCGAACTGCCGCGAGATCGCAAGATCAGCCTCGACGACACGATCGCTTTTCACGAAACCCTGGTGGCCAGCGGCGCCACCATTACGGAGATCAACACAGTGCGAAAGTATTTCTCAGCGGTGAAGGGCGGACGCCTTGCGCTTGCCGCACCCACTGCCGAGAAGCTTTCGCTGCTGCTCGCGGATGTTCCGCTCAAAGACCTGGCGGCGGTTGCCTCGTCACCCACGCTGCCGGATTATTCCACCCTCGCGGAGTGCCAGGAGATACTCGAGCGATTCGATCTGCTGGAAAAATTTCCGCCTGCCATACGCGAGTACTTTGAAAAGTTGCAGCAAAATGAGCGGTCCCAGCAGGAGCAACAAAGCTCTGTCGCCGCTTTTCACAACGCGCAGTTCGACACCCTGCTCTCGAACCACGACTTCGTAAACGCAGCGCGCGATCACGCTCAGTCGCTCGGTTATAAAGTGGTGATCGACAATACGTGCGACGACTGGGATTACGCAGAGGCCGCGAAATACCTGCTGGCGCGCTTCCATGAATTACGCCGCGAGCACCTTCGCCTATGTCTGCTCTCGAGCGGCGAAGTCACGGTTAATTTGAGCAAGAGTCCCGGCTGCGGTGGCCGCAACCAGCAGTTTGTCCTGCAGGCGGCGCTTGATCTGGCGCGGTACGAGGGCGAGCCATTGGCCGTGCTCAGCGCTGGATCGGACGGCATCGACGGCAACAGTCCCGCGGCGGGGGCTATCGCGGACACCACTACCATCGCCCGCGCGCGGAGCTACAACTTCGATCCCGAAGCCACGCTGGCTCGATTCGACGCTTGCACGCTGTTTACTTCGCTGGGGGATTCCATCGTTACCGGACCTACCGGGAACAATCTTCGCGATCTGCGGATTCTGATCGCCGGATAGGCGAGGTCGCGGTTTTACGTGCGCTCACGCTGTGTGCACCCGTTTTTAGAAATGCACCTGGGGCGCGGCCTGGGACGCCGGACTGGCCTCGAAATATGCGTTGTTTGGCTTGAATCCCGCCAGATGCGCCCAGATGTTATTGGGAATCTGCCCGATGAAGGTGTTGTAGTCCTGCAGCGTCTCGTTATAGCGGTGCCGCTCAACAGAGATGCGATTCTCCGTGCCTTCCAGCGAATCCTGCAGCTGAAGAAAATTCTCGTTGGCCTTGAGGTTCGGATAATTCTCGCTGATGGCCAGCAGGCGTCCCAGCGCGCCGTCCAGCTGCCCGTTGGCCTGGATCTGGCTCTGCGGATCGTGCGCGGCCAGCAGCGCCTCGCGCGCCTTGTCCACATCTGCGAAGACCGTCTCTTCGTGCGTGGCGTAGCCCTTCACCGTCGCCACCAGATTGGGGATCAGGTCGGCGCGCCGCTGCAGAGCCGTCTGCACGTTGGCCCACTGCGCCTGCACGGCGACCTGCTTCGCCACCATTTGCTTCTGCGCGCTCACAAAGCTGCCGAAGACCAGCAGCCCCGCGAGCACAATCACCGCTACCACCGCTAACGCGATCCATAGACCACGACGCATCATTGCGCTACTCTCCCTCGGAAATCCGAATCGATATTACCAGCCGCACCTACCAGCTGCCTCCAGCTCCGCCGCCGCCGCCACTGCCGCCGCCGAAGCCGCCAAACCCTCCACCGCCGCCGCCGCCCCCGCCGAAGTCGCCGCCGCCGCCGAAGCCACCACCGCCTCCCCAGCGCCCGCCGCCGAAGAACATGCCCAGCAGAAAGCCGAGCAGCCCGGAGCCTCCGGCCCAAATGAGAAAAATAACGACAAGGATGAGGAAGATGATGCCACCGATGATCTGGCCGGCGCTGGCATGGGGCTGCTGCTGGGCCGCGCCCCAGCGGGTCAGCGGTTCCAGCTTCACGCCCGCATCCTGCGCGATGATCTGGGAGATTTCGTCAACCGCCAGGGTCACTGCGCCGTCAAAGTCGTTGTTGCGCAGCATTGGCACCATCTGGCGGCCGATCTCGCCGACCTTGCCGTCCGGCAGAATGCCCTCCAGACCGTAGGTTGGGTAAATGAATCGACGCCGATCCTTCACTGCAAGCAGCACGATCACGCCGCGATCGCTGCCCTTCGGGCCGACCTTCCAGGCGTCTTCCAACTCGACAGCGTATTGCTGGATCGGTTCTCCGTTCGTCGTATCGACGGTGACAACGGCAATCTGGGCGTGCGCTTCGTGGTCCACTTCGCCGCACAGGTGGTTCAGTTGATCGATGGCCTGAGCCGACATCACGTGAGCGTAGTCGCTGACGTAGTCGGTGGGCTTCGGCAGGTCCTTGACTGCCTGAGCGAAGGCCGGCGCGGCGGCACACACCGAACCAAGGAGCCACACAGCGACAATCAGCCTGTTGCGAAGCATTGCTCTTATTGTAGTCGCGCGTCACAGGCCGGCACCGAACCGGGCCGCATGCCATCATCACAGTTGCTTTTCCATCGCAAGCGCGTCGATGCGGCCCATGTAGTATCCGGGGATTCGGCCGGTACGCACGAAGCCATGCCGGGTATAGAAAGCCTGCGCTGTCGCGTTGTCGATCGCTACTTCCAGCAGCACCGCTGTCGCGCCCGCTTCGCGCAGCTGTTTCTCCGTCTCCTCGAAGAGCATGTGGCCCACTCCGCGGCGGCGCAGTGCGGCCTCCACATCGATGGTGATCAGGCGTCCCAGCACAGCTCCTTTGCGAAGCTGCTTTCCGGCGATGGCAAATCCGGCGATATGCCGCGCCTCGTCCTCCGCCACAACGCCGATGTTGCCAGGATATTTGAGGAAGTACTGCAACTCCGCCTTCGACCAGGCAATGCCCGGCACGAAGCAGGCCTGATCCAGCGCATACAGCGCCGGAAAGTCCTCGGGGAGGATCGGCCGCAGCGAGACAGCCACGGCTATTTTCGCGCGTCCTGCACGGCGTCCCCCGCTCTTGTCGTCTCAGCTGCCGGCTGCAAGACAACACCGCTGTAGAGCGATGCGGCAGCGAGGCGTCCATTCAGCGAGGCCACTGAATGCACGGTCCATCCCGTGTTCCACCAGCTCCAGGAGTGGTCGCGCGGATCGACGGCGTACACCAGCGTCCCTTCCGCGGAAGTGACAATCAGGCGATTGCCTGACGGATCCCACGTGAGTCCGTTGACCGCGACCACCGGCAGGCGCTTCAGCGCCGTCCAGGAAATGCCGTGATCCTGGGTATAGAAGACGCCTTCGCGGCCGCCGGCCCACAACGTACCGTCGGGGGTCAGCGCCAGGGTCGCCAGGGCAGTGAGCCCGGCTGGCAGTTTCGCCGCCTGCCACGTGGCGCCGGCATCGCTCGAGGCCATGATGCCTTCGCGGTGGCCGATGAAAACCGTGTTGTCATTTGCGGCGATGGTCAGGTAGTCGCCGGCCCTTGAAAAAGTGCCGGGGTGGTCTGAAGTCAGCACCGGCGCCCATGATTCTCCCCGGTCGGTGCTGCGAAAGACACCCTGTGCGGTCGCGGCATACCAGCTATCGCCCCCAACGTACAGGGCAGTCACTCGTCCTCCCAGCTTTGCGGGGGGATCTGCCACCGTGGCCGCTGCGGCCTGGTTGGTTTTTCCTCCGTGCGCCGCGGGTTTCTGCTTCGCTGGAGCGGGAGGCGGGTTCGCGGGGCCGGTAATGGTGTCGGCGGGCGTCCACGAGGATCCGTCCCAACGGAAAACACCGTTGCTGCTTCCAGCGAGCAATATGCCATCGTCGCTCTGGGCCAGAACGAATACGTCGCGGCCGCCCAATCCCACGCTTTGCTGCTTCCAGGTCCCGCCCAGATCGTTGCTGATGAATACGCCGCCGAAGGTCTTATCGTTGATCACTCCGGCATACATCGTGCCAGGAGTCTTTTCGTCGACCAGCAGCGTCGCGACCTGGCGCTGCGAGAAGCCTGTGCTGGATTCCTGAAACCCGGCGCCACCGTCTTCGCTCGCCAGCACTCCGCTGCGGTCCGTCGCCAGCAGCACGTGCTTCGGGTTGCGCGGGTCGACATAGACGTCGTTGACGATCACATCCGCCCCGGTTGTGCGAGCCCAGTTTTCCCCGCCATCCTGTGTCTTGTAGAGCCCTTCGGTGGTTCCGGCGTATACGGTGTTGCGATCCGCCGGGTCCATGCGCAGCGAGCGCGTACGCCGCGCGGTGGATGGAATGCCCTGCACCTTGCGGAATTCGTATCCGAAATTGTCACTCTTATATATCCCTGAGCATGCGCTTAAAAACATCACGCTGGGGCGCGAAGGATCGACGATCATCGAGAACACATCAGAATCGTCGATCACACCCTGGCGGATGCTGTTCCAGCGCGCTCCGCCGTCGTTCGTTTTCCAGGGAAGATGCCAGGTTCCCGCATAGATAATTTCCGGATCGTAGGGGTCGATGGCGATCGATTCCACCTCGTGAATCTCGGAGCCTCCCGTGGGGCTGATCTCGCGCCAGTGCTGTCCATTGTCTACGCTGCGGTAGACGCCCCTGAGCGTGCCCGCCACCAGCACGCGCGGGTTCGACTGCGCCTGGGCGAGCGCCCGAACGGATTGGCCGTGCATGTCTGCTGACTCACTCCAGGTGTGCCCCTGATCGTGGCTAAGGTAGACTCCGCCGTCGGAGCGATCCGTCACCCACACGCCGGCATAGAGGGTGCGTGGATCGGATCGATCGACCACCATGCTGTCCACCACCAGGTCATCCTGCGTCCCCAGTTTCGCCAGCCTCGACCACGATGAGCCTCCATCGGAGGAGGCGTAGATCCAGCTGTCGGTCGTTCCCAGGTAAATGCGGCTCGCATCGCGGGCGCTGAAGGCGAACCGGCGCGCATCGCCTCCGTCAGGTCCCATGGGAGCCCAGGGCGGATTCGCCGCGCGAGCGGCTTGACCGCACAAGCCAAGCAGAAGAGCAGCGAAAGCCGTCAGGAAAAACCCCAGCCGTATCGGTTTCATCATTCCCATTTGTGTCGATGTGGAGGCACGCGAGGGAGTTCCGCATGCGCAAGCCAGCTAAGGTCATGCTATCTGTTTTGATCAGCATCCGACTGCCCCTCACCGTGGCCGCCTCATACTTGGCAACAGCGCTGCAGGCGCAGCCGTGACAATCAAGCTAGCGCTGCAACGGGGGACAAGGATCGCAAAAAAAAACAGGGCTGGCCGGAATTCCGGTCAGCCCCGTCGGGTTCAGGCTCGCTCAGTTACTGAGCTGCGGGCTTCTTAGCCGCTGCCTTGTGGCGGCGGTGGTGCACCGGAGCCTTTCTTGGCTGGGCCTTCACGGCGTTCTCATCGACAGGCGTCGTGCCCTGCACGTCGTTGTCGAAGTTCGCGCCCGCCGGAACCAGGTAATCCTCCACCTCGTTCTGGCTGTTCGTGCCCGTCCTCACCTGGATACGGCTGGCATCGATGCCCTTCTCCGTTACCAGGTAGGCCTTGGTGTTGACCGCGCGTTGCGCTGCCAGATCCGCGGCAGTCGGCGCCTTCGCGTGGTGTCTGCCTTTCGGAGCCGGCACCGGCGCCGAGTTGCCGACGACCACCAGAGAGGCATCCGCCTTCTGCTGAGCGTTCAGCGCCACATCGTCCAGGCAAGCCTTGGCTTCGTTATCGACGCGCGCCGGACGCCGCTTGTCCTTATCGAACTGGATCGAGCAGAGCGTCTGCGTCCTGGGAGCCGGCGGCGGCGGCGGCGCTTCCACGTTGACCGTGGTCGTCGCTGAGGCCGTCTGTCCCTTGTCGTCCTGCACCGTACCGGTTACTGTGATCGATCCGGATGGCGCACCGGTGGTCGAGAGCGTCGCGGTATTCCCTGTACCGTTGATCGATCCCGCCGATGCCGAATAGCTGTACGTGAGCGGACGGCTCTGCGGGCTGACGCCATTGCAGGTGATGGTGGAGCTGTCGCCCGGCTTCACCGTAGAAGGATTCGCCGTGCAGCTTATGGTGGGAGGTTCGAACTGCTTCACAGTAAACTGTGCGGTGCAGTCGGCGGACTGGCCAGCCTTCGCACCTTCGGTCACGTGGCCGGTGACGGTGTAGCTGCCCGGCTGCAGGCTGCCAGTATCGATGGTGGCGGTGGGATTGGTTCCGCCCACCGTCAATCCCTGGCCGGTCCAGCTATAGCTGGCGGTTTTCTTCGGATTGAGATTGGTCGCGGTTCCGGTGACGGTTACCTGCTCGCCCGGGAAGACGGAAGCCGGGTTGACCACGCAGGCATACTGCACGGGCGGCGGCGGGGCGATGCTGCCAAGATGGAGCACCAGTCCGGTGCTGAGCCGGGCGGCGTCGATATTGGCGCGACCTCCGACCTGCGGCTCCGGACCAAAATCCGCATGCATGTACTCGTAGTCGGCCTGGAAAACCCTCCACGCGACGTGATGGCCAATTTCATAGTCCAGCCCTCCTCCTGCCGTGAGCGCGGGTCCCCAGGTGTAGGGATGAAAGGGGCCGTCGGGGTCCGTATTGGGGCCGCCAATGCGCGCGCCGCCAGCCAGCCCATGCACAAACAGGGTCATCTCTCCCGTCGGATGGCGGAAGATGATTCCCGCCTGCGCTGTTTGAAACCCGTCATTCGCGCCGTTGGGATGATTGGCATATTCCACCTGGCCGCCGACATACCGGTTGAAATAATAGGCGAAGCTGCCGATCGCGCCGAAGTTGACGGATGAATAGGATTGGTTAACTGTCCCATTTGGCTCCATCGTGTTCACCGAGCCGTGCGGGGCCAGATACGAATAGCCCCCAAAAATATCCATACGGGATGCACCCTGATCTGCCGGTGCAGGGGGACCCGCCGGGGCCGGAGTTTGGCCCGGGAGCGCCGCCGAAGCCCCGAGCATCATTGCACAACCCAGCAACAACGCTCTGCCTGAGAAGCTAAATGGACGAAAATGCATGCGCCTATCCTCCGCAAATCACTGATAATTACTGACAAGACTGCCTGACCCGAGCCATTTTTTTGAAATCCCTGGCAGCTACCGGGGAGGCAGCCGAAAAGTCCTCCCGAGACAACGAAGTTACCACAGGATCACCTTGCTTAGAATGCAATTATTTCAATAAGTTGCCTGAAAACAATCGCAAATTTTCCCGCGTATCGGAAGGGTTAACCCGTACCTCTGTCGCTACGTCCGGGCGACGATGTATAAGAAAGGGGGAAAAGCGCAGCCACCGTCGGGCTGCGGGGGGGGGATTTTCTGTTTACCTCTTAAAGGTAATCAACCACGGCCCGCTATTGCAAGTTCAGAACGCGCCTCAGGGTTCCGCGTTCGTGCTGAATCTTCTCCTGGAGAAGCGTAATCGCGTACAAGAGCTGTTCCGGCCGGGGTGGGCACCCGGGCACGTAAACATCGACCGGGATCACCTGGTTCACTCCCTGAACCAGCGCGTAATTGTTGAAGACGCCCCCGGAAGTTGCACAAGCACCCATGGAAATAACCCACTTCGGCTCCGGCATCTGGTCGTAGAGCCGGCGGATGACGGGCGCCATCTTCCACGAAACCCGTCCAGCGATCACCATCAGGTCCGACTGGCGTGGCGAGGGACGAAACACTTCCATGCCAAAACGCGCTACATCGAACCTCGACGCTCCCATCGACATCATCTCGATTGCGCAGCAGGCGAGACCGAAGGTCATCGGCCAGATTGAGCTCTTTCGGATCCAGTTAATCGCCGCATCGACGGTAGTCAGGAAAACACCCTCGGGCTGCTCGTATCCGTAGCTGGCCTCGAGCACCTTTTCGCGGTTTTTGGCGCTGCTCTCCAGGGCCCCGAACAGCCGCCGATCCCGCAACGTCTCGCTCATATTTCCACTATATCCAACATTGGCTGCTGTTTTCAGCGTTAGCGGAGCGCGCCCGAAATTTTTCAGTCCCGCTGGTGGACAAGCGCTCCGGACCCATAAACTGGAATTTCCAGCATGATGCTGAATCGATCTTCCGGAAGAGAATCCCGCGGCTTACGCATCATTGTCATGACTCTGACCGCGCTTTTGGCCCTTGCAGCCGCTGCGGAACTTTCTCTCCGTTTCGTTCTGGGCCTGGGCAATCCGGTGATCATTGCTTCCGACCCTGCCTGCGCCTACCTTTTCAAGCCTAACCAGAATACTTACCGATTCTTCTGTCACACCCACATCAACAGCTATGGAATGCGTGCCGATCCCGTCCCGCCCACGCGGGATCCGGGCAAGTTGCGCATCATGTTTATCGGCGATTCTGTCACCTATGGAACCAGCCATATCGATCAGTCAAGGATCTTTTCAGAGATCGTTCATCGCGATCTGCCCTCCATTGTTCATCGCCCGGTGGAGGTGCTGAATGCCTCGGTGAGCGCCTGGGCCATCGATAACGAGCTGGCCTATGCGCGCACGCGCGGCATTTTCCAGTCGGACGTGGTGCTCCTGGTTCTGAATAGCGGAGATCTGGGTCAGGCTCGGGCGGAAATCGCCGACGTCGGCGAGGACACGACGCTCAACCACCCCTCCACCGCCCTCGGGGAGCTGTGGTCGCGCTACTTCAAACCACGCTTCTTTCATGTCGCACCGGCGAAGGACGCCGGAGACGCCGCCGCGCAGAACGCTCAGGCGACGATCCGCGCCAATCTCGCCGAGCTGGATACCTTCCAGAATCTGGTTGAGGGCCAGCATGCCCGATTCGCCATCGTGTACGTTCCTTTCCGCATCGAGATTCCCGAGCCCGCCGCGGAATCGGAAGCGACACTGCGCAGCTGGACTACCGCACACCATGTTCCGTTCTTCGACCTGACCTCCGCCGAAGCAGCTTATCCCGTGGGGGAGATCACCCTGGACGGGGGCCACCTGAACGTACGCGGCAATCAGCTCGTTGCCCAGTCCATTGAGAATCTCTGGACTTCGACCTTTGCTCCTTAGCTCCAACACCTCGCCTCGTGGCGTTTCACCCTCATTCCAAAGCCACCGGCGGAAGCCGGCTGGCTCGCCCGAATCAGGCTTCTCTATGCCGCCAAAGCAACCGACTCGAATTTCTCTGTTTTCGATTTGCGAAAAATATGTAAAAGTGGGTTCCAGGTATTCCGTACTTCGTTCGTTTCCAGTCCATTCAGGCTTCGGGACTTTTGGCCCGAAGCTCCCGGTCACCCCGTCGTGACATATTTCCGTCGATCGCCCACGGAGTTATATGCGCCCTCGTCGTTTGATTCGGCTGCTTTGCCTTTTCCCTCTTGTTTGTGCCTCTGCCGCGCTGGCCCAGACGCCCGCCGCGCCCACCGTCTCCGCCGGCGATAACGCCTGGATGCTCACCAGCGCCGCGCTGGTGCTGCTGATGACCGGCCCCGGCCTCGCGCTCTTCTACGGCGGTCTGGTTCGCCGCAAGAACGTTCTCTCGACCATGATGCAGAGCTTTGCGATGATGTGCATCATCACCGTACTCTGGGCGCTGGTGAGCTACAGTCTGGCCTTCGGCACCGGCAACGCCTTCATTGGCGGCCTGCACAACGCGTTCATGCACGGCGTCGGTCTCGCCCCCGATCCCGATTACGGCGCGACAGTCCCGGCGCAGACCTACATGATCTACCAGCTCATGTTCGCCAT
>PMSS01000469.1:11530-12282 GCA_003167515.1 Acidobacterium sp.
TGTGGGTCGGCTGGTTCGGCTTCAACGCCGGCTCTGCCGTGAATGCCAGCGGCCTCGCCACCAGCGCCTTCGTTAACACGCACTTCGCCACCGCCGCAGCGGCCATCGGCTGGAGCGTCGCCGAGTGGATTCGCAACGGCAAGCCCAGCGCTCTTGGCGCCATCTCGGGTGCGGTTGCCGGACTCGTCGCCATTACGCCAGCTTCGGGTTTCGTGCAGCCCATGTCGGCACTCATCATCGGAGTCGTCGCCGGCGTCTGCTGTTTTCTGATGGTGACTACGGTCAAGGGCTGGTTTGGGTACGACGATTCACTCGACGCTTTCGGCGTCCACGGCGCGGGCGGCAGCATTGGCGCTATTCTCACCGGTGTCTTCGCCTCCAGCGCCATTAACCCGGTCTACGGTAACGGCAAACCTACTGGCTGGATCGAGGGCAACGGTCATCAGGTGCTGAACCAGCTCGCCGGCGTCGCCATCGCCTGGGTGCTCTCCATCATCGGCACACTGGTTTTGCTCAAGATTGTCGACCTGGCCATCGGCCTGCGCGTTACTCAAGAGGACGAAATCGAGGGTTTGGACGTGACACAGCACGGCGAAGAAGGCTACGATTTCGGTTCGTAATCATCCACGTATACTCACACTGAGGCAGGACTCGAGCACGCTAATGCAAAAGATCGAAGCCGTCATTCAACCCTCCAAGCTGGACGCAGTGAAGGACGCCCTGCTCGAAGCGGGCATCGAAGGCATGACCAT
>PMSS01000344.1 GCA_003167515.1 Acidobacterium sp.
CGTGATTTCCGCGTTCTTCAGAACCCCCGCCGCCTGCATCGCCTTCAGCGCATACAGCATGTCCACCAGCCCGCCCTTCATATCGTTCGTCCCCGGCCCAGTCGCAATCTTCCCGTCAACCGTGTAAGTCTGGAACGGGCTCGTCTTCTCAAATACGGTGTCCATGTGCCCGATCAGCAGCATCCGCTTCCCACATGTTTTCGGATCCGGCCCCTCGCCCAATGAACACCGATGCTCCGCCACCAGCACACCCGCCCGCCCGACCTCATCCATCGGAATCCACTTCACCTCGAACCCAAGCTCCGTAAGCTCGCCCATCATAATCTTGCCTACCGCCCGCACCCCCTCCAGATTGTGCGTCCCGCTATTGATATCGACCAGCTTCTCCAGCAGAGCATTCGACTCCGCCTCATGCGCATCGATGAAGGCCACCATAGCCTTCTCAGCAGGAGAAAGAGGCTGAGCACTCTGCGCAGCCGCAGCAAGACCAGGCGCCAACCCCAGCCCGGCAATCAGCAACGACAAAAAGAAAGAGCGTCTGTCCATTTGCCGAGAGCATATCAGGACAGAATCCACCCCGGAAAACAACCAGCAAGTCATTTCGGATGACTCGTGACCCACCCGCAACCGTTGCCGTCTGGGTCCAGGACGCGCTTATCCGGTACCCGACCCACGCTGCCTCAGTCTTCGCGCAGCAGGATCAAAGGATTGACCGAAAGCGCGCGTTGCGCCGGAATCCACGTGGCCAGCAGCCCCAGGAGCGCCATCGCTACCACAACTCCGGCCAGCACGAACGGGTCGCGCGGTGTCGCCTGGTAGACGATGAAAGCCAGCACGCGCGTGCCAAGTAAGCCCAGACTCAGCCCCACGGCAGACCCGATGGCCAGCAACTTGAAAGGCCGCCCCAGCGCCGTATTCAACACTTCCTTGCGCGCCGCGCCCAACGCCATGCGAATGCCCAGCTCGCGCAGCCGCATGCTCACCGAATACGCCGCCATCCCGAAGATGCCGGTTATCGACAGCATCGCGCCCATCAGCCCCAACACCCCCAGCGCCATAGTCGCCACTCGCGCGGGAAACAATACCACCTCCAGCATTTGGGTCCACGTCTGCGTATCCACCGGCAGTCCCGCGTCAAGCTCCCGCACTTTTCTCCTCATGGCCGCGGCAAGCTGTTGCGGATCGCGCTTCGAGCGCACCACCAGGTAGGCCGCACTCGAAGGCGACTGTAGGAACGGAAGAAACATCGCCGGCTGCTGAGCCTCAGTCAGGGACATGTATTTCCCGTCCTCCACAACGCCTATCACCTGGACAAGGGTTCCGTCCTGCAGCCTGTAATTTCTGCCGACCGCCCCCGTGACCGAGCCAAACATTCTAACCGCGAAATCGCTATTGACCACCGCGACGGAGCGCGCGCTCTTGTCGTCCTGCCAGGAGACGCTCCTGCCCGCCAGCAGGTTCGTGCCCGCAGCTTCGAAATATCCGGGAGACACCTCGTACCGGAAAGGCACGGCAGCGGCGTTCGGCGGCCTCAGATCGCTGGTTTCTTCCTTGTACACATCTGCCCGGTTGCCCGCCGTATACACCAATGGAGGATAACCATTCACCAGTCCCACTGCTTTCACTCCGGGGATCGCCCCCATCGCTTCGATCATCCGCCTCTGCATGGCGGGCGCCTTGCCTGCGCTGTATCCGGCCGTGGCCAGGTCCACGCCTGCCGTCATCGTGTCACGCGGATCGAAACCCAACTTGCTGTGCAGCGAGCGCACCAGCCCTCTCACGGCCACCAGCGAGGAGGTGACCAGAACCGCGCAGATCGCAATCTGGGCGACCAGCAGCACATCGCGAAGCGTCACCCTGCGCCCGATCCTCGCGCTCGATCCCGCCTTGATGATCTCGTATGGATTGGCGCCGAGGATCTGCCGTATCGGCACAATGCCGAAGAGGAATGCGCTGAGCAATGCCAGGCCCAACGCCACCACATAAAGCATTGCGCCGGGCGTAACCGGAAGGTGAAGCGGAACCCCGGGAATCGGCTGCCAGATGCTCATCCGGCGCAACAGCATGAAGCTGACCAACAGTCCCGCCGCCCCGCCGGCGAGGGAGATCACCAGCGCCTCGGTAAGCAGTCCGCGCATGATGCGCTTGCGGCTCGAACCAAGCGCGAGACGCAGAGCCACTTCGCGCGAACGGTCGGCGGCGCGTGCCGCAAACAGGCTGCCCAGGTTGGCGCACGCACCCAGCAGGATCAGTCCGGAAAGCACCATCAATCCCGCAACAAATGCCCGCACCGCGGGACCAAACGAAGTCAGGCCCTCCCGCGACAGCGCCGTATCGTGGTGAACAATCTCTCTCGGATAAGCCTTTTCCAGATACGCGTTCACCGCACCCACATCGGCCACGGCCTGAGCGGGAATCACTCCCCGCTTCAGGTGTCCCAGCGCCTCAAAAACCGCATGTTCGGTCGCGCGCGTGTTCAGGCTCGGCGCGCCCATCTGCTCCTCGTTCACAATGGGCATAAAGAAATCCGGTGCGAGAAACATGATCGTTCCCTGGAACTCAGGCGGTGCCACGCCAATGATGGTGAAAGGGTGCTTATCGAGTTGAACGGTGCGCCCCACCACGCCTCGATCATCGTGGAACCGGCTGTGCCAGTACGCGTAGGTCAACACGATATACGGAGCGCTGTTGGGGCCGTGCTCGTCAGACGCGTGAAATAAACGGCCAAGGTAGGGATGAATGCGCAGCACATCGAAATAGTTCCCTGTCGCTGCGAAGCCGTTTGCCGCAACCGGATCCTTGCCTGTATCGAGACCCACGCCCAGGACCATGTTGAATGCGGCCAGATCCTCGAAGCTGCGGTTGCGATCGCGCAGATCGATGTAGTTCGGATACGACTGCCACGTGAGATTGTCCCCGTAATGAGTTCCGTAGAGACTCTCCGCCTGCGGCACGTTCAGCGGCCGCAGTACCAGGCCATCCATAAGGCCGAACACCACCGCGTTCGCCCCGATGGCCAACGCCAGCGTCAAAACAGCGGCGATCGTGAAACCGGGAGACTTGCGCAACTGCCGAAGGGCAAGCCGCACGTCGGACGCAATCGACTCCGGAGTAGGCCATTGCCACACTTCACGGCTGCGCTCCTCCAAGACCGTGCGGTTGCCGAAGGCGCGCCGCGCTTCCCATTCGGCTTCCTTCGCGCTCATGCCTTCGCGCATCAGCTGCTCGCTGCGCTCTTCAATGTGCAGGCGGATTTCTTCAGAGAGATCGTCGTAAATACTGCGGCGCCGGAAAATCTGCGGAATCCAGTTCATTGGAAACCTCTTTCAAGTGGCCCGTTCAGCTCGTCGTGGCCCTGCCTGGGTTCAGGACCAGCGAGATGCCGTCAAACATACGCTCGAAGCTGGATATCTGCTCTTCCAGATGCCGCAGACCCGCAGCGGTGATTTGGTACGTCCGGACGCGGCGATTGGTTGACGAGACGCCCCACTGCGCCTTCACCAGCTTCGCTTTGAGCAATCGCTGCAGCGCCGGATAGAGTGAGCCCTCTTCTACCTGCAGCAAATTGTTCGAACGCTGCTGGATGTGCTGCACCAGCGCATAGCCATGAGCGGGCTGGCGGCGAAGCGACTCGAGGATCATCATCTCGAGCGCGCCGGGAAACAAATCGCGTGCATTGCTCTCTGCCATAGGCTTGTTCGCTACAGGCCTAGACTAAACAAGTATGGGAGGGTTGTCAAGACGGAATTCGATCGCCCTCTCTCCGGCGACGATTAATACGGCGAACTGTTGCTGACAAGCCAGGCACTTACTGCCAGCTTACATTCCAGCGATTCACTGCTTCCTGAGCCCCGCCTTCTTCCCACACACCCCCAAATCCCGAATAAAACCGTCAACCTCCACGCACTCGTGACCCGCTCGATATCCCGTACAACGGGGTGGTCCTATGTGAGGCGGCGGCCCAATGTGAGGGTGGCCCATTCAAGCCCGGTGTTAGCTTGAGTGGGCAAGTTTACAGGTCGCGCCACAAACAATTCGGGCGTCAAGCCCTGGAACTGTTTTCCTATGGACATTCCAAAGGAGTGGTGATACCTTCTGTGGAATGTGCAAAGGAGACACGGGTGGGCGAGAAAAAATCGGACGTGCTGCAGGGGACGCTGGATCTGATGGTTCTGAAGACCCTCCATGCCATGGGTCCTTTGCATGGCTTCGGTATTGCCCGGCGCATCGAGCAGCTGAGCAAAGACGTTCTGCAGCTGAACGAAGGCACGGTCTATACGTCCCTTCTTCGGCTGCAGCAGCAGGGTTGGATCGGTTCCAGATGGGGCACCTCCGAAAACAATCGCAAGGCCCGGTTCTACTCGATCACCAGACAGGGCAAGAAGCAACTCGAGCTCGAGACGGAAAACTGGGAGCGCATTGCAGCCGTCATTGGTCGCGTGCTGCGGCTGGAAAGGCAAGGATGAGACGATGCGATGGCTACGATTGTGGGCGGCGAAGGCAACGGGTTTGCTCAAGGGGAAGCGCCTGGACAGTGAGTTCGAAGCTGAGATCGAATCCCACCTGCACCTGCTCACCGAGCGCTATCTTCGCCAGGGCATGTCCAGCGCCGAGGCGGCCACGGCCGCGCGTCGCCAATTTGGCAACGTTGCCCTGCTGCAGCAAAAGCAGCGCGCACAATGGAGCTTTGTCTCCCCGGCGGAGTGGTGGGGAGACACTCGCTTTGGACTGCGCATGATGAGGAAGAAATCCCGGTCGAATGCCGCAGTAGTGCTGGCTTTGGCTCTGGGCATCGGCATGAACGTCGCCGTGTTCAGCTTTGTCAATGCGCTCCTGCTTCGGCCACCGGCAGGCGTGAGCGCGATGGGAAGTCTGCTTGAGATCTGGCTCCACTCTCGAACTTCGACAGGCGTGCAAAGCTACCTGCCCTTCACCTATCCGGACTACGCGTACTACCGCGACCAGAGCCGAGCGCTCGAAGGAGTGCTGGCATTCGATGGAGACGGCGCTCCAACCATCTGGAATCGCTCCGGCGAAGGACAAGTGATCCAGCGCCAGCTTGTTTCAGGAAATTATTTTCCGCTGCTCGGCGTGCATGCGACCTTGGGCCGTGTAATTTCCACCGGCGACGATCAGCCAGCCAGCCCGCATCCCGTCGTGGTGCTGAGTCATTCCTTCTGGCAACGTGAGCTGGCCTCCGATCCGGGAATCGTAGGACGAACGCTGGTGCTGAACGGGGCAGCCTTCAGCGTCATCGGTGTGGCGCCCCCCGGGTTTGCCGGATTGTTAGTGGGCATTGCACCCGACTTCTGGGTTCCATTGACATCGCAGGCACAGTTCACACACGACAAGGAAAGGCTTACCAACAGGAACGCCTACTGGCTGATCGTTGCCGGACGGATGAGGACCGGCGTGGATGCCCGCAAGGCTCAGGCGGAGATGCACGTGCTGGCCCATCAACGCGAACTGAACTACCCGGACTCCAACAAGAATCTGGACGCCATTGTGTATCCGGCCACGCTGGTGCCGGGACCCTATCGCGGATACGTGAGTGCATTTACCGGGCTGTTGCTCGCGGTATTTGCGCTGGTACTGGCGATCGCCTGTACCAATGCCGCCAGCCTGTTACTGGCGCGGGCTACCGGCAGGGCGCGGGAGATGGCGATCCGATCCGCCCTGGGCGCAGGGCGTGCCAGGCTCATCCGGCAAATGCTCGTGGAGAGCCTGTTGCTTTCAGCGATAGCGGGCATGGCGGGCGTGATGCTTGCCTGGTGGTTCGCGCGACTGCTGTTGGAGTTGAAGCCCGCAAGCCTGCCCGTCACCATCGAGGTCCCGCTGGACTGGCGCGTACTCCTGTTCGCATTGCTGGTTTCCCTGACCACCGGAATCGTCTTCGGACTGGTTCCCGCACTGCGCAGCGCAGCGGTGAACGCCGCTCCGGTTCTGAAGGAAGAGACGCAGAGCGGCGGCCTGCGCAAGTCGCGCCTGCGCAGCCTCCTGCTCATCGGCGAGATCGCGGCGTGCGTTGTGCTCCTGGCGGGCGCAACACTCTGCGTGCGCAGCCTCATGCATGCCAACTCTATCGATCCAGGATTCGATACGCAGCATATCGCTGTGACGACACTTGATCCGGGAACCCTTGGCTATTCACCTGAAAAAGTCGACGCCTTCTACCGCCGACTCATGGGCCGCGTTCTGGCGCTGCCCGGTGTCACAGCGGCCAGTTACGTGAATCATCTGCCCCTGGGTACCTCGCGGGAAGCGACCTCCGTCGGCCGCCACGTCGGGCACGATCCCGATCCTCTCCTCGTCAATGTTTTTCGGGTCGAACCGGGGTATTTCTCCGCCATGGGCACTACCCTCCTGAGCGGCCGGGACTTTACGCAGCAGGAGAGCGACAGCCCGGACGCCGGAGTTGTGATTGTGAATGATGTGCTCGCGCGCAAGCTCTGGCCCGGCCAGAATCCTGTCGGGAAACGGATCGCTCTGGGCGGAGAAAAAGCCACCAGCGAAGTGATTGGTGTGGTGAAGTCCGGCAAATATCGCACTCTGGGCGAAGGGCCGGTAGGCGTGGTCTTTCGCGGGACTCTGCCGCCCGCCAGAACCCTGGTACTACGCACATCGGGCGATGCGCGCCCCCTGCTCGAAGAGGTGCGGCGCACCGTCCAGGTAGTGGATCCGATGATGGCCGCGACCGGGACGCAGACCATCGAGGAGTACATGGCGCTGCCGCTCTTCCCGGCACGCACCACAGGATTGCTGCTCGGCGCCTCGGGCATCCTGGCCGTGACCCTGACCGCGATCGGGCTGTTTGGCGTGATCGCCTATGTCGTTTCGCAGCGCACCCACGAAATTGGAGTGCGCATGGCCCTGGGCGCGCGGCCAACCGACGTGCTGAAGATCGTCATGCGGCAGGGAATGGTAGTGACCTCGATTGGTCTCTGCATCGGCCTGGCTGCGGCGTTTGGAGCGGCACGGCTCCTCGCCCCGCTGCTCTACGGGATTGGCGCGAACGATCCGGCGACATTAGTCGGAGTGGCCGTGGGGGTAACGGCAGTAGCGATCTTGGCCTGCTATGTTCCGGCCAGACGCGCCATGCGGGTCGATCCCGCAGTGGCGCTCCGCTGCGAATAGAGCGCAACACGGCTACAACTTCCAATCCCGATCATGCGACCACAACTATGTCGGGCCCATGGCAAGGCCGCGAGGTCCCGCATCACCCGGCTTCAGTAATTCAGCTTCAAAGCCAGCTGTACCAGGCGAGGATTGTTCACAGTCGAATTCACCGATCCGAATCCTGGCTGGTTGATATCGGCAATCGGCGCACCATACTGAGGATGGTTGAAGAGGTTGAAGAACTCGGCGCGGAAGTTCAAACCCATCTCCCGGGGCAAGGGAAATTGCTTGATCACTGAGAAGTCAGTGTTAACAAAATCCGGTCCGACAACGGGAACACGCGCGGCATTGCCGAGCTCGCCGGGAGGCGGCGCGACGAAGCAGGCCGGGTTGATCCACTTGTGCTGGCTATGGTTGGCGGCATAGGGGTTGCAGCCGGAGACCCGGTTGGGCCGGTTGTAATTGAAGCTGTCGCCGCCGGTATTGTAGGTAGTACCCGACTGGTTGAAGCTGTCGATCAGTGGAACCGGGAAACCGGAAGAGATTCGTTCAATAAGCGTCAACTGCCAGTTGCCCAGGGCTGCATTGGTTGCTGGGTTCCAGCTATCCCCGAACCTCCTGCCCTTGCCGAAAGGCAGATCATAGAGAAAGCTTGCGGTGAAGCTTTGATTGAGATTGATCTGCGCCAGGGACCAGTCGAGATTTTGCCAGTTGGGCAGGGGGAAATAAGGGGCGCTCAACTCCGAGCCCAGGCCGTCGGACAGACCGTTGTCGTAGGTGTGCGAGTAGGTGTATGCAACCAGCGCGTAAAGACCGTACTTCGGTGTTTTGGTCTCTGCTTTGATCTGAAGTGAGTTGTAATGCGTCGTGCCCACATCGCCGAAGAGCAGGATCGCGTTATAGTTCGGCGGGTTATAGGGATAGGTGTAGGGAGCGCCGCCAGGCAGGCAGCCGATGTTGTTATCGCCGGCCGCTCCGCAACCAGAGGGGCTGTTGGTATTCAGGTCGTTGCCCCACACGAGCAGATGGCCGCCGAGCGATCCTGCATAGCCGGCGGTGAGCAGAACACTGCCAGGCAACTGGCGCTCGACGTTCACGTTATATTGGCGAACCCTGCCCGGCTGCAAGTTGGGCGGCTCGTAGCTGAACGACCCCGTGTAGGTGGCCGCTGTTTGCGGAGTGGGCAGGGCTGTAAAACCACTGGAGAGCGTAAAGTTCAACTCAGGTGTCTGTCCGAGGGTGGTGGCACAGTATGAAGTCGCAAAGGCGCAACCCGCGGAATACGTAGCGGGGAACTGATCGGACTCGCCAAGGTCGGGCGGATTTTGCCACAGCCCCTGGGCGCCCTGGCTCCAGGCCGAATCGTGATAGATGCCAAAGCCGAGGCGAAGGACGGTCTTGTCGCTGCCGAGGATCTTCCAGGTGAGGCCGGCGCGGGGTTCGAGTGCAGCCCAGTACATATTGATGCCCGCCGATCGGCTTACTCCATTTTGGCCCGCAATCAGAAGCTGGCCCGTGGAGGGGATGTAGTTCGCCATCCGGTTATCGACTTCCGTGATGGGCGTGGTCATATCCCACGCCAGGCCGAGGTCGAGGGTGAGCGTCGGGGTAGCGCGCCAGTTATCCTCGACGAAGGGCCGGTAGATCTTCCAGCGCCGTCCGGTGATCGGGCCGCCGTAAGTCTGATCGTGGATGGCCCCGGCCATGCCGAGCAGCAGGTCGGCCTCAGAATTGCCAGGCGTACCGGTACAGCCGCTAACCCCGTCCGGACACGTATAGCCGCTGAAGTCTCCGAAGCCGCCGACGAGCCAGAAGCCGTCACTGAATTCTTCGGTGCCGACATTCATCTGATTGTTCCGGAAATCGAGGCCCGTCCGAATTTCATGCTTTCCCCGGTTCAGGTCGAGAACATCCTTAAAGGAATAGATGTTCGTTCCGCCCTGAAACGGAGAGTAGCCGCGATCGCCGAGCGACCAGTAACCGCCGTAGAGTTCGGTGGAAGGCAAACCTTGACTGTATAAGTCACTGGGCATCGAAGAACCGCTGGGCGAGCATCCCAGGTCGGCGTTGGGAATTCCCAGCTTGGTCGCGCCGCAGGTGAAGTTACCCAGCGAGTCAATGTAGTCGAAAATGCGGTCGTAGCCAAGGGAGGCCTGGTTGAGCGTGCGGGGCGAGAACACGTGGGTCCATCCGAGGCCGGCGTTCCGCGCGTGGTTGATGAGGTTCTCACTGCTGCCGAATGGATTGGCCTCGGCAAGCCCTGGCGCGCCTCCAGGGACAAAAGAGAACGCCTGGTCGTAGCTGAACCGTGCGAAGAGATTGTCCGCTGCTGTGAGCGTTTCGTCCACCCGGGCGTCGAACTTGGTTTCGTTCAGACTGCGGACAGGCTCGTTCACATAGTTGTATCCCCCGGAAGAATTGCTGGCGTTCGGCGTGGGATAAATGCTCATCAGAGACTGACCGATGTTGTTGATCAGGTTGGAGGGAATCTTGTTACAGGCCGTTCCCTGCGCCTGGCTTCCGTCCGCGTTGGCTGGAATCGGATTGCCGGCCGAGTTGCATTGGAAATACACATTCGGATATGTAGCTGGATTAGTCGACGCGCCAATCATATTCGGGTTCACGATCGCGGGAACAAAACTGCCGCTCGGCGAAACAGGATTGCCAAAGGGATCGGCGGAGAAGTCGCCGCTGCGCATCGCCAGCGAAGGAAGCAGACCGGTGAAAGTAATTCCCTCGCGCTGATACTTCTGCTCCCCATCCAGGAAGAAGAACGTCTTATTGCGGCGGATAGGACCCCCGATAGAACCGCCAAATTGGTTCAGATTGAACTTCGGGGTTGTCGTATCAAAATCGCCCTTCGCATCGAGGTCCGTGTTGCGGACAAACTCGAACAGCGAGCCGTGGAACTCGTTCGCGCCCGATTTCGTGGTAACCAGAACCGTCGGCCCGGCCCGAGTGCCGTATTCGGCGGAGTAGGTGTAAGTCAGAACCTTGAATTCCTGAATGTCATCGATCGAAGAAAAGATGCCGATACCGCCCGCAGTCAGTTCGTTATTGTCCACGCCATCCAGCAGCCAGTCCGTACTGTTCGGCCGCGACCCCCCCACCGACAACGAAAACGATCCGCGCGCCGCCACCTCGCTGTCGCTGCCCGAGGTGAAAAAGCTGTTCGGGTTGGTTTCCGCCGTGGCCCCGGCCGTCAGCGTCGCGAGCTGAACGAAATCCCGCCCATTCAGCGGCAGCTGCGCCACTTCCTGCGAGGTAATCACCTGGCCCAAAGAAGGATTGGCTGTCTCGATGGCGATGGCGTTGCCTGTGACGGCCACCGTTTCGACCACGGTCGCGGGAACCAGCGTGAAGTCGAGCTCTCGGGCTTCGTCCACCTGGAGATTCAGGTCCTTCGACTCCGTGCTTTGAAAACCCGACGCGTCCACGCGCACGGTATAGATCGCGACCGGCAGCAACGGGATCAGATAGTGTCCGGCCGTGTCGGTCTTCACGTCGCGGGCGAGCCCAGTTGCCTCAGAGGTAGCGACGACTGTAGCCCCAGGGACAGCCGATCCGGATTTATCGACGACATTTCCGGAAAAACTTCCGGTGGCCTGGCCACGCATCGCGGGCGAGGGTATGAGTGCGAGAACGAAGGCGAAAAGCAGAAGAAGAATTCTGTGGGATTTCATATCGGCTGAACATTCAACCGATCTCCGACACTGCGTGGCAACCATCGTGCGTTTCATCGTTAAACCTCTTCCGACAACTCGGCTCAAGGTGGATGTTGCGTCGACTGCGCTGCACTGGACCAGGGATTAGGATTGGGGATTAGATTGTTAGACTGTATGAATTGCCGGGCCAAAAGTCAACGAAGGATTAGGCTGACTCACGAATCCTTCGCCATTTTCAGGATTTTCCATCATAAAAAATTGCTGAATCAGGACTGCGGGTTGGACTGACTGCTCGGCTTCTGCTGGCCGATCCCGGCGTTTTGCGGGCAAGGACCGATCCGAGTTATAGTCTGATACAGATGCGGGTCGTTACGGCAGGACGTGGAACGCGGCTTTCCTGGATATCTGTCCTGGGTATGCTGTGTGTCGCGCTCGTGCTGATGACCGGCATCCTGCAGGTCACCCACTCTCATCCCTCCGGCCAGGCCGATCACGACTGCTCGCTGTGCGTGACTGCGCACCACGTGGCGCAGGTGGTGGTCGCGGTGACGATAGCCGTGTCTTCACGGCCGGTCGCGCGCTTTGTTCCTGAAAACTTCGCTCCCGTACCCCGGCAGCGCTTCGTTCTGAAGCTGGCCAATCGGCCTCCGCCTGTCCCGTCTGCTTTCGCTTAAGCAGAATTCCGCCTTCGAGCAGAAAACCCCAGGGACAATCCATCAATTCGGAGGTCGTCTATGCGCACGTATCTGCGTCGCGCGGCTATTTCTATCTGCATCGCGCTCTTTTCTGTCTTCCTTTGTGCCCCGCCAGCCACGGCCCAGTCCAACGGCACTTCCGGCAGCGTCACCGGGACCGTCAGCGACCCCACCGGCGTGGTGCTCCGCGCGGCGCTCAACGGCCAGCCCGCCGTCTCCCTCGTCGATAACAATATCCCCCCCACCGCCGATCCGGTCTTCGGAGCCCCGATTGCTCTGCCGCTCACCGCCGACGAGGAGTTCCAGTACGGACTCTCCTGCGCCGGGGACAAAGCAACGCCGACCCACCAGATTGGCACGCCGGTTATGCTGGCGGGCGTCACCTACTATGAGTGCCAGGCCAATCAGCTCACCTCGAGCCTTCTCAACATTCCGCCGCCCAACCAGGGCAATAACGACCACGAGCCGCCCCGCGTTGCCCCGCGCAGTCTGTTCGATATGACGCTCGGGGAGGATAACCTCTTCCACGGCGACAAATATAAGTGGGGCGCGCAGGTCACCGCGATCAATGTCACTGACAAATACGCGCTCTATAACTTCCTCTCCACCTTCAGCGGCACGCACTATGTAACACCGCGTGCGATCACAGGCCAAATCTCACTGTCGTTCTAGATGAAAACGTCGGCGGGAGGCCGGCCTTTCGGGCCGCCTCCCGCATGCGCGGGAGAGTGCCATGGCTGAGGTGCATCTTTGGAGGCGCGGCAATAAGCGGCGGGTCGCGCAGATCCGGTGGAAGCGGTGGGAGATTGTCCACGCCCTGATCCTGACGCTGCTGATGGCGGCGTTCGGATTGTGGGTGGGGATTTGGATCGCAACGCATCACTTCGACTGAGTGCTGATTGGGCGGGGCTTCAATTTCGAATGAGCCGGGGCCTTTCGGCTACCCAGCCGCTCGAAATTATACCTCGCTTTGCCGTCGCTTCTGTCTCCACTACGGAAAGGGTGCAACAAAGCCGACTTTTCAGAACTAATGTCTTCGATGTCGTCGCTGAACAGGTCGCTGCATCGCCTCCCTGCGGCGAAGGCGCGGCCGGGCTATTCCAAAGACGAGAGATTAGCAAGCTGGTGACAAACCAATGACAACTTAGCATCGTGACGCGGCCTACGTTTACTAGCTGAGAGGCCAGAGAAGGTTCCATGCCCAGTCGCTCCTCCCGGTGGCTTCGACCTCCCTCTGCTCCTGAATTTTCTCCTGGAGTGTGAAATATGCTGGTTCGTAGGATCGCAGTCGCCCCGTGCCTCGGCCTCGTTCTTCTCATGGTTCCCGCCTTGGCCCAAGCGCAATATCACCTTACCAACTTGGTTTCGAATCAAGTCGATTCGCATGCCCCGACCATCGATCCACTGCTGGCCAATCCTTGGGGATTGGCTCGGAGCGCCGGTTCGCCTTGGTGGATCACTGATAACGACACCGGCTGGTCGACCCTCTATACTGCAGCCGGAACTCAAGAGGCACTCAAGGTTGTGATT
>PMSS01000490.1 GCA_003167515.1 Acidobacterium sp.
CTGAGCGAAGTTTGGCTCGCGCAGCGAGACGAACGCAGTCGAAGGACCTCCCGAGCGCCAGCAATCCCGACGAGTCAGCTCGTCGGGATTCGCGAGGGGCCAACCCTACTTCGACTTATCGTCCCTGGGCAGTTCCAGGTAAACCAACCCGAAACGCGTGCTCCCGTTTTCGGCTCTCTCGATCCCCACAATCCGAAACCGTTGCGGAGTCCCCGCGCGCAGCTCGTGATCATTCGAAGAATCGGGGCTTCCATTCACCTGCACATGATCGCCCTGCTCACTGGAACAAGTTAGTCCGCTGCTGGTTTTGGCCCGCTCGCCCACCGGCTTGCCATCCAGGCACTCCAGCACCTCACCGTAATGCGAGAGTGGCTTGCGATAGAACTCAAGTACTTTCGCCGCAGGATCGCTGGTTACGTACTTCACCGCCAGCAGGCTGAAATGGAAATCGCCGAACGCGAGCCCAAGATCAGCCGAAGAATCGTCCTTGTCCTTGTAGATTGTCGCTCCGGGATAAACCGGTAGCCCGACCTTCTCCGCTGTCGCGTGCGAGTTGGCGTGCACATCGAGATTGAAACCGGAATCCTGCGCGAAGCAAACAGCACGGCCAGCAACAAACGCGGCCGGAGCGAGCATAAGGGCGAGGGTGAAACTGAAGTTGCGCATGGGGTAGCTTCTCCAAATCGGTATGAAGAAACTACGCCAGGAGCATCCCGGAAGTTCCGAAACCCGGAACGCCGCTCTGTTCCCTGTTACTCAGCCCGCAGTGCCTCCACCGGGTTCACCCGCGCCGCCCGCCGCGCCGGAATAAAACTAGCCAGCAAAGCAAACACCCCCAGCACCGCCGCCACACCCGCCAGCGTCGATACATCCCACGACCGCACCCCAAACAGCAGGCTCTTCATCAGTAAACCCATCGCCACCGAGCATCCCAGCCCCAGCGCAATCCCAATCCCCGCCAGCAATCCCGCCTCTTTCAAAATCAGCCGATGCACCGCGCTCCGCTGCGCACCCAGCGCCATCCGCACTCCAATCTCCCGCGTCCGCTGGCTCACCGAATACGCCACCACCCCATACAGACCCACCACGCCCAGCAGCAGAGCCATCCCCGCAAACCCGCCCACCAGCCACGTCACGAACCGGTGGATCATCGCCGTCGGCGAGTTGCCAATCTGGTCCGCCATCGTGATTTCTCCATTCACGCCCAGATTCGGATTGATCACCCGCACCGCCTTCACCATCTCCGGCAGCAGCGCCTTCTCATCGCCCGCCGTCCGCACCGCCAGCGCAAAATAATTGTCAGGCCCGTGGTAAATCGACAAATACTCCGCCGGCCACGGCTGATCGTCCAGCGCGTTCTCACGGATATCCGCAATCACCCCAACCACCTGCCGCATCGAGTCCGGAGACAGTTTTATATCGCCAATCATCTTTCCCACCGGATCCTGACCCGGGAAATACTTCCGCGCCAGTGTTTGGTTGATCACGATCACCTGCGGATGCTTCATGTCGTCCGTGTTCGTGAACATCCGCCCCTCGATCAGCCTCGCCTTCAGCACCGTCGTCAGATACTCCGGATTCACATCTCGCTCCGGCACCTCATTGTGTTCGCCGTGGTACGGCTTGCCCGCAATCCGGATCCAGTCCGTGTCGCAGTTGCATTGCACCGGCAGGTCGCTTGTGATCCCCACCGCCTGCACTCCCGCCAAGCTCAGAAGCCGGTTTTTGATCACCGGGTATAACTGAACCCAGTTCTCCGGCTTGGGAAAAGCCTTGTCGGGCGCCATCACCTGCACCGTCGCCACGTGCGACGGATCAAACCCCACTTGCACATGCAGCAGCCGGTACAGGCTCTTCGCCAGCAATCCAGCGCCAGCCAGCAGCACCACCGCGATCGTTAGTTCCACCACCACCAGATTCGCGCCCATCCTCCGCCAGAAGCGGCTAGCTGCTCCTCGGCCTCCTTCGCTCAGCGCCCCATGAATATCCCTGATCGCCAGCCGCAGCACCGGCGTCAGCGCCAGTATCGCCGCCGCCACCACTGCCACGCCTCCGGCAAAGAGCGACGTATGCGCGTTCAGCCCAACGTTGCGTACGAACGGCGCACCATCCAACATGAGCTTCGGCATCAGCGCCTTCAGCAGCGCAATGATCCCCACCGCAGTCAACACTCCCGCCCCGCACCCGGCAATCGCCAGCAGCAATCCCTCCGTCACGAATTGCCGCACCAGCCGCACCGGAGTCGCCCCCAGCGCCCCCCGCACCGCGATCTCCCGCCTCCGGCTTTCCGACCGCACCAGCAGCAGACTCGCCACATTCACGCACGCAATTACCAGCAGCAGTCCCGCCCCGGCCAGCAACGTCAGCAAAATCGGCCGCACCTGTCCGATGATCAGTTCCGACAGCGGCTGCACGCTCGCGCTCTGATCCTTGTTCGATCCCGGATACTGGATCGCCAGATGTGCCGCAATCTGCTGCAGGTCCGCCAGCGCCATCTCGACCGTCACGCCATTGCGCAGCCGCCCCACGCCATAAAGGTTGTGACAGCTCCTGCGCTTCTCGCACCCGGTCTTGTCCCCCAGCGCCGTCCAAAACTCCGCATTCGCCCGCGGCTGAAAGGCAAAATTCTGCGGCAGCACGCCCACAATCGTGTACGGATCCCCATCCAGGCTCACCGCCTGGCCCATCACATCGCGCCGCCCGCCGAACCGCTTCATCCAGGTCCCGTACGTCAACATCACCAGCTTCGCCCCGCCCGGCTTGTCTTCCCCGGGCAGAAAATCCCGCCCCAGCACCGGCTGCACGCCCAGCGTAGCGAAGAATCCATCGCTCACCCGCCCCGCCGGAACTGGCTCCGACACCGCGCCCATCCGCAACAGATAGCTCGTCCCCTCGTACGCATCCAGCGAGCTCAGCGTTTTGTTCATCCGCTGCCAGTCCTCAAAATCCGCGCGCGACAAGTTTGACCGCGGAAACACCACTGCCCTCTCCGCCACGTCCACCAGCCGATTCGGCTGCGCATACGGCAGCGGCTCCAGCATCGCCGCATCCACAAATCCAAAAATCGCCGTGCTTGCCCCAATCCCCAGCGCAAGCATCAAAATCGCCGTCACCGCAAATCCTGGCTTCTTCCGCAGCTGTCGCACCGCGTAGCGCACATCCTGCGTCACCGTCTCCGCGCGGAATCCCACCACCTCGTGACTTCTCTCCTTGAGCCGCGTTGCGTTCCCGAACTGCCGCATCGCCGCGTAGCGCGCTGCTTCCGGCGCCATCCCCCCGGCTTCGAATTCCCTTGCCACCTGTTCAACATGGAAGCCCATCTCTTCATCCAGCTCCCCGCTGAACTTCTCGCGACGCAACAGCACAGCCAGCTTCTTCAGCCAACGACCCATGGCGCTCATCCTGCCTCCTCCGCATCGCGCAGTGCCCGCCCAATCGCCGTCACCATCTGCTCGAACTTCGAAAGCTCCACTCCCAGCTGCTTCCGCCCCGCCGCCGTCAGCGTGCAGAACCGCGCCCGCCGGTTCGTCTCCGTCATCTTCCACTCCGCCTTCACCCAACCCTGCAGCAGCAGCCGCTGCAGCNNCCGGATACAGCGACCCTTCTTCCACCGTCAGCACTTCATCCGATACGCGCTTGATCGACTGCGCGATCCCATACCCGTGCAGCGGCGCGCGCTTCAGCGTCTGCAGGATCAACATGTCCAGCGTCCCCGGCATCAGTTCGGATTTATTCCCCATGATTCGTAACCATAGACTATCTATGGATAGAAAGACAACGGCTTTGTGACGAACGCTCAGTCATTCTGAGCGAAGCCTGACCCTTTTCGAGCCGGCCGCAGCAGTTCCTATTCCCTACTCCCTATTCCCTGCCCTTTTAGTTCGTCCGCAGCGCAATCATCGGATTAATCCGGGAAGCCCGCCGCGCCGGCAAATACCCCGCCACCAGCGCCACCAGCATGAGCAACAAAACCATCCCCACATACGTCAGCGGATCCGTCGGCTGCGTCCCAAACAGCAGCGAAGCAATCGCCCGCGCCGCCACAAACGATCCCAGCGTTCCCACAACAATACCTGCCAGCACCAGCCACAGCGTCCGCGCCAGCACTCCGCGCTGCACCCGCCCGCGCGTCGCCCCCAGCGCCATCCGAATCCCGATTTCCTGCGTCCGCTGCGTCACCGAATACGCGATCACCCCATAAATCCCCAGCGAAGCCAGAAGCAAACCCAGCCCCGCAAAAATCCCCACCAGCAGCATGAAAAATTGCCGGGGAGAATTCGCCCGATCCACAATCGTGCGGACTGGCTTAAACTCCGCCGCCGGCTGGCTTGGATTCAGCTCCCGCAGCGCATGCATTACGCTTCCTGCCAACGAACCCGGCGCTACCCGGCTGCGGATCACCAGTTGCGCATCGTTTGGCCCGTTCTGCATTACGGAGTAGTAGATCTGCCACCCCTTCTCCGCTTCCACGCTCGACGCGTGGACATCGTCAACCACCCCGATCACATGCAGTTCATCTTTGCCGTTCATCAATACCTTGCCCACCGCATCTTCCCCGGGCCAATAGGTCCGCGCCGCCGCCGCGTTAATCATCACGACCTCCTGGCTCTTCGGCCCGTCGCTCCAGGCAAAGTCGCGCCCGTGCAACCGCATCCCCATTGCCCGCACGTAGCCCGGCGTGCACACATACACCAGCGGTCCCGGCACCGCGCCCTCCGGAAATGTTTTGCCCTGCGGCACCGGTGTCCCCCATGCGCGGTTCGGCCCCAGCGGCAGGTAATCCACAATCCCCGCCGCTTCCACGCCAGGCAGCGCGCTCACCCGCGCGATCACCTGCTGGAAGATTTCCCCGCGCTTCAACGCTCTCGCAACGTCCGCCGGTGCGCTGTCGTCATACTCCACTTTGATCGAGGCAGCATGGTCCGGCTGAAATCCCAGATCGATCTCCAGCACCTTCAGAAAACTCCGCAGCAGCAACCCCGCTCCCACCAGTAGCAGACACGCCAGCGCAACCTCTGCAATCACCAGCGCCCCGCGCACTCGCTCGTGCCTGCGTCCGGCGCTCGTCCCGTGACCGGAATCCTTCAGCGCCTCCTGCAGATTGCCGCTCGCCATTCTCAGCCCCGGAAACAGCCCGAACAGCAGCGCCGCAACCACCGCGATCAGAACCGTCCAGCCCAGCACCTCGCCATCGATGTGCAATGTGCTCAGCAGCGGCAATGCCAGCGATCCCTGATGCGCCAGCCAGATCACCAGCCCCCACGCCAGCCCAAATCCCAGCACCGCGCCCGCTCCGGAAAGAATCAGGCTCTCCGTCAAAAGCTGTCGCACCAGCCTCCCGCGGCTCGCGCCGAGTGCACTCCGCATCGCGAACTCCTTGCCTCGCGCCGCCGCGCGCGCCAACAATAAATTCGAAAGATTCACGCACGCGATCAGCAGAATCATGCCCACCGCCGACCACAACACGATCAGCGAACGACGCAGCCGGCCGCTCACATAATCCTTCAGCGTCCGGACCTCGATCGAAGCGCCGGTCTTGTTCACATATGACCCGCACGACTGCGGATACTTGATGTTCCAGCACAGGTTCGGCACCACAAGGTTCGCCTCCGCCTGCGCCTGCCCCAGCGTGACGCCCGGCTTCAGCCGCCCCATCATCGTCACGATGTTGCCCTCCATCCGCTCGTGATCCAGAATCAGCGGCACGATCAGATCCACCTTTGATCCCGGCGAAAACACCGCGCCAAAATCGAAGCTCGCAGGCAGCACCCCCACCACCGTCACCGGCGTTCCATTCAGATCGATCTCCTTGCCCACGATCGCCGGATCGCCGGCGAACTGCCGCCGCCAATATGGATAAGCCAGCAACGCCACTGGATGTGCGCCCGCCCGCGACTCCTGCGCCGTGAACAACCGCCCCATCGCAGGCTGCACCCCGAGAACTTCAAAGAAGTTCCCGATCACCTCCATCCCTGTGGCCGGCTCCGGCTGTCCGCGCCCCGTCAGCCGATAATTGTCCGGGCTCGTGAACGCCTCATACCCCGTCACGTCCTCATACGACCGCGTCTGCGCCTTGAACTCCTCATACGCATCGGCCGAGTACGTCGCGCACGACAATCCGCATTTCTGCGGCGGCGGAGCAATCCACACCAGTTGCTGCGATTCCGGAAACGGCAGCGGCCGCAGCAAAATCGTATTCACCACGCTGAATACCGCGACGTTCGCCCCAATCCCCAGCGCCAATATCAGTACCGCCACCACGGTGAAGCCCAGATCCCGCCCCAGCGTCCGCACCGTGTACCGCAAATCCTGCCCCAGCACATCCACAAACGGCAGCCCCCGAGCCGCACGCTGTACTTCGCGCGCCTGCTGCACCCCGCCAAAACGCACCATAGCCTTCCTCCGCGCCTCTTCCAGCGTCATCCCACGCTGCAAATTCTCCTCAATCGCAAACTCCAGATGCGAAGCCATCTCCGCATCCAGATCCGCATCCAGCGGTGCCCTTCGAAAAAACGACCGCACCCGATTCATCCGTTGCCGCAAAGAATCGCCGCTCATCGAAACCGCCTTCCGGCTCTGATCTCTGTGTTGTTTCTGAACGCTGAACGCCGAACGCTCGTCTATTCCCTGTTCCCTATTCCCTATTCCCTGTACTCAGCACCCGTCTCATCACCGCCGACAACCGCTCCCAGTACGCAGCGTCTTCCGCCAACTGCTTCCTCCCCCGCCTCGTAATCGAATAAAACTTCGCCTTGCGATTGTTATCCGACGTTCCCCACTCCCCGTCGATCCATCCCCGCTGCTGCAGCCGCACCAGCGACGCGTAAATCGTCCCCTGATTCAACAGCACCGCGTCCCCGCTCACCTGCTCGATGCGCCGCGCAATCCCGTATCCGTGCAGTTCGCCCATCGCCGCCAGCGTCTGCAGAACCATCAGGTCCAGCGTTCCCTGCAACAAATCCAGCTTCGACTCGCCCATCCTGCCCTCTCCCAGGCCGCTCCTGTGTTATGCCCACAGAAGAATCACACCCAAACCTGTGGTACCACCACAGGAGCCGATACGCACCCCCGCAGCCGCCAGTTCCAAACATCTCGAGAATTATTATTTTTCGCTCGAACATTTTTCGCTGAACGCCGAACGGGAGCACTGAACGCTCTCCAGTTCCCAGTTCCCAGTTCCCAGTTCCCTGTTCCCTGTTCCCTGTTCCTGACCCCCACATTGCCTTCCACCCGCCATCGTGCTAGCTTGGAAACTCTTCATTCCCCAGGCTCCGTTTCCGGCCGCACCAAAAAAGAATCCGCTCCACCGGATCATCCGCCACCACCCAACGGGAGGATCCATGAAGACCCACATACCTCTGCACTCCGCCGCCCTCGCTTTCATTTCCGTCCTCACCACCCTCGTCGTCACCACTTCCGTCGCAGCCCAGTCCACAATGGTCCCGCTCCTCACCCGCGCCTGGGACAACGATCGCAGCGGCTGGAACCAACACGAAACCACCCTCACCCAGGCGAACGTCAAAGCCCGGGGCCTCGTCCGCGTCACCAGCATTCCCGTCTTCGGTGACGCCCGCGGCATGGAATCGCAGCCCCTCATCCTCCCCAACCTCACCATCGCTGACGGCACCACCCACGACGTCATGGTGCTCCCATCCATGGCCAACATCGTGCGCGGCGTCGATGCCACCACCGGCGTGGGCCTCTGGCAAACGACCCTCGGCCTGCCCGGCCTGCCCATCACCGGCAGCGACTCCCTCGGGCCCAACCCGCCCAACGCCATGTGCGGCGGCCCCTTTATCACCATCGACTGCTACCAGATCAACGACAAATGGGGCGTCCTCTCCACCGGCGTCATCGATCAGGACACCTCCCTCGTCTACCTCGTCTCCTGGGTTTCACCCGACGGCACTCCGCAAAACGGCCAGCACTTTATGAACGTCCTCAACGTAGCCACCGGCAAAATTGTCCAAACCGTCCTCCTCGACGGAACCAGCGGCTCGCAAACCTGGTCCAGCGTCATGCGCAAACAGCGCAGCTCCCTCGTCATGACCAACATCAACGGCCGCGAAACCATCTTCTTCGCCTCCGGAACCATCATGGAACTCGGCCAGGGCGCAGCCGGCTGGGTCCTCGCTTATGACGTCGCCACCAACGCGGTCACTGCCGCTCTCGCCACTTCTCTCGGCGGTGGCGGAGGTATCTGGATGGGCGGCCAGGGTCTCGCCGCCGATGCTCAGGGCTTCCTCTATGGCGTCACCGGCAACGGCCCCGTCTTCGACGCCGTCAACAATTTCCCCGAATCCATTCTGAAAATCCAGTACACCCCGCCCGCTGCCTCAACACCCGCCTCCCTCAAAATTGTCAGCTGGTGGACCCCCTACACCGACGCTGCCCGCTCTCCCGGCGGATACCCCGGAGCCGGCACCCCCGCCGCAGCAATCCTCGCCGCCAAACCCGCCGGGGTCAGCGCACCGTCAGAAGCACTTCATCCCGTCAACGCCGCCATGACTCCCTCCCTCCAGGGCGCGACCTCCGTCACCAAAAAGAACAGCCTCGGCAGGAACGTCCGCCTCGTCTTTCCCAACATCGCCAACAACAACGGCGCATGGTGGGACGAAGACCTCGGCTCCGCCCAGGGTGCTCTCATCGAAAAATACGGCTTCTACGTCGTCAGCGGTAAAGACGGCATCGCCTACGTCACCAAAACCGCCGACCTGGGAGAAACCAAACCCACTGACTTCGCCAATCAGAGCGCCAACTGCGCCAAACTCGCCTCGCCTCCCGTCTGGCTCACCGAAGACCCCGGCCCAGGCAACGACCCCTGTACCAACAACCAAACCCAGCTCAACTTCTTTCCATGGGGCAAGACCCGCCACATGCATATGACCCCCGTTCAGTACATGAGCCCCACCCGCGGCCAGGTCCTCTTCGCCTGGGGAGAAAACTCCCAGCTCCACGCCTGGGCCATTTCCCCCGCCGGCCTCCTCACCTACCTCGCTCAGGGAAATGAAATTGCATCAGTGAATGTTACAAATAACCCAGGCGGCATGCCCGGTGGCTTCTGCTCCGGTTCCAGCAACGGCTCCACCGCCGGTACCGCCCTCCTCTTCTGCACCATCCCCTACGGCGACGCCAATACCACCGTCACCAACGGCCGCTTCCTCGTCTACGATCCCGAAAACTTCGTCACCAACCCCGACGGCAGCCAGACCATCCCCGTCCTCTGGGACTCGCAACAGTGGAACATCCAGTTCCTCTTCAACAAATTCAATCCACCCGTAGTCGACGGAGGCCAGGTCTACGTCCCCAACTACAACGGCGGCGTAGACGTCTACGCCCTCGCCCCACCCCCTGCTCCTGCGCCCGCAAATTGATCTGACCTGTTCCCTGTTCCCATGTTCGTTTTGGGACAGTGCGTTTCGATTGCGGACAAGCGGAGCCACAAGGCTGAGGTTGGGGCGGCGAGTAGTGTCCTGGGGCGAGGCGCGGCGTGACGCGGAAAAACAAGGCAATCGAATGACGGAACGACCCAATGCCCGATGAGCAGGACTGGGTCTGCACGGCGCGCCAGACGGCCATCGGCGTGCTCCCGAGGAGGAACCATGGAGGCATCCGTGTTCAAGCGAATTCTCAAAATTCTGCCAGCAGTTTGCCTGGCGACGGGCATAGCATGGGCCGCGGAAAGCCCCTTCATCGGCGAGTGGAAGCTCGACCCCTCGAACAGCAGAATGCCCGACGAGATGAAGGTTCAGAGCAAGGGCGGCAACCAGTACACGTTCGATTTTGGCGTGGGCCCCGAGACGATCGTGGTGGATGGGAGCGACCAGCCGGGCTACGGCGGGACCCTCCTGTCTGTTAAGGCTCAGGCACCCAACACCTGGATCGTTGAGCGCAGCAAAGCCGGCCGATTGCTGCTCAGGGGGACGTGGAATCTCTCGAAGGACGGCAGTACTCTCACGGACTACTTTCGCGAGTTCGAGGCCGACGGTTCGACGCTCAGCATGGATTACGTCTACCGGCGCAGTGGAGGAGGATCGGGCTTCGCGGCAGATTGGCAGAGCATCAGGGAGACGATGAACTCGCCCTTTCTGATGCAGGTGAAGGAGTTCCAGGGCGACGGCCTTTCCTTCATCACTCCCTTGGAACATAGTACGAAAAATGCAAGGTTCGACGGCAAGGACTATCCCAACGAGGGGCCGCTCGCGGACCATGGCGCCTCCTCGAGCCGGCGAGTGGACGAGCGCACTCTCGTCATTACCGACAAGGCCGACGGGAAGGTAACGGATACCGAGGAGATTGCCCTCTCGCCCGATCAGAAGACCTTGACGGTCACGGTGCACATTCCCGGCCGCGACAAGCCGAATGTGCTGGTGTTCGAGCGGAACTAGCCGGACCCATCGTTCAAAAGCGCAGTTAAATCTCTCTATGCTACGGCTGCCATCGCGGGCCAGGTTTGCACGCGTGCAATAGCCCAGAGCTATCCCCAAACCCAAAACCAGGCGAAGGCCAGGTTCACCCCACAGCAAGAAGCAAACTCCCCCGTCACCCCACGCGTCAATGCGACTCTCTTCGGCGTTCACGCCAAAGTACTGCCCGTGCTCCATTTCGAAAAGGCAACGTTTCCACTGCGCGCCAGAAGCGCGCATGGCCACGGGAGAGCCCCCGCCGGCTCCAGCTCATGCCTTTCTCCCTAAAACCCCCGAATGTGGAAAATCTGTCAAGCCCCAGGCCCAAAAACCGAAGTAATGACCCCTCATTACACACGGCTTATCCCCTGCCTAACTCAAACAAAGTTGGCAGTTTTTCCCGCTCTAACTGGTATTCTGAAAATAGAGGGTAATTCTCAAAAGAAGGCTCGCCATCCCGGCGGGCCTTTTCTGTTTGCCCCCTCATCTTGCACGTGCAAAGGAACAAGGAACCCTATGAACGTCTTTCAAAAACTGGGCGTCAAAATCGCTGACTTCGGCAAATGGTTCGCCGGAACCGTCAAAACCGTCGTCGGCCTCGCCCTCCGCGTCGAATCCATCCTGAAGTCCGAGAAGCCCCTCGAGAAGCCCTTCATCGCCGGCCTCTCCACCGTGGTCGCCGACGTCGAGGCCCTCATCACCGCCTCCGAAGGCGCCGTCACCGCCAACGGTCTCAACTTCACCGCCGACTCGAAGGTCTACTCCGACTTCCTCACCCTCATCGACGACTTCAAGAAGCTCGCCCCCGTAGTCGAGCAGGCCATCCTCATCCTTGAAGGCAAACCCGCCACCACCCCCGCCGCCAGCTAACCCGCTGCGGCAGAAATGCAAAGGGCCGGCAAATCATCGCCGGCCCCGCATAAGTATTTGAGAATGATATTCGTTGATATCTTCTATTCCATTTTCAAATACATAACCGACACCCGTTTTCGAGGGCCAGCTACGCATATCAAAACAAAATAGAAGGCCACAAGAATCGAAGAATGATATGGATACGTGCCGCCCAAAAAATCCCAACCCAACAAAATCAAATACCTGGCTGCCCTCACCCGTCGAAAGGGCCAGGGGGGTACCCGTTATGATTTGCCCGGAGCCCGGCCCTCCAGAGCCCGATGCCCGATATCCCGCCGGTACACCATCCCCTCAAACGAAATCCGCCCCATCGCCTCGTACACCGACCCCAACGCCTCCTCGAGCGTGTCGCCGGCAGCCGTCACGCCCAGCACTCGCCCGCCGTTCGTCCGAAACTGCCCGCCCTCCAGCATCGTCCCGGCATGGAAAACCTCAACCCCCGGAACCCGCGCCGCCTCTTCCAGCCCCGCGATCAACTTCCCCGTCTCATACGTTCCCGGATACCCCGCCGAAGCCGCCACCACGCAAGCCGAAGCCCCCGGCGTCCACCGAAACTCCGTCTCGCTCAGCCGCCCTTCGACGCACGCCTCCAGCGCATCCACCAAATCGCTCTCCAGCCTCGGCAAAATCGCCTGCGTCTCAGGATCGCCAAACCGTGCGTTGAACTCCAGCACCATCGGCCCCTTCGCCGTCATCATCAACCCGCAATACAGCACGCCCACAAACGGAGTCTCCTCCGCCGCCATGCCGTCCACCGCCTTCTGCGCAATGTGGTGCAGGATCCACTCCCCCATCTGCGCATCCAGCATCGTGTCCGTCGAGTACGCGCCCATGCCGCCCGTGTTCGGCCCCGTATCCCCCTCGCCGATCCGCTTATGATCCTGCGCCGGAACCAGCGGCACCGCATGCTTCCCGTCGCTCAGCACCAGCAGCGAAAGTTCCTCGCCCGTCAGGTGCTCCTCGATGACCACGTTCTTCTCCGCCGACCCCAGCAGCTGCCCGCTGAACAAATCGGCAATCGCCTGCTCCGCCGCGTCCTTGTCCTCGCAGATCAGCACGCCCTTGCCGCCGGCCAGCCCATCCGCCTTAATCACCACCGGCAAATGAAACATCTCCAACGACTCCTGCGCCACCTGCCGCGACTCGCACACCGCATAAGCCGCAGTCGGAATCGTGTGCCGCTGCATGAATCGCTTCGCGTACCCCTTGCTCGTCTCGAGCATCGCCGCTTCCCGCGTCGGCCCGAATACCCGGAGCCCGCGCTCCATCATCGCGTCCACCAAACCCAGCGCCAACGGCAGCTCCGGCCCCACCACCGTCAGATCCGGCCTCTCGCTCTCCACCACTCGCAACAGATCGCTCAGGTCCTTCTGGTCGACCGCAACGCATCGCGCCACCGAAGCAATCCCGCCATTCCCCGGTGCGCAAACCACTTCACTGACGCGCGCAGACCTGCGAATCGCCCAGCACAAAGCGTGCTCCCGGCCGCCCCCACCAATCACCAGCACTTTCATCGGAATCTCGGCGTCCTCTTCATCCCCAACCGAGCCTACCGCAGCGCCGCCCTCAGCACCAAACCTTCTTATGGACTCGAGACGGTCAACTGGGGACTGAGAACTGGGGACTGTCCTCACCGCACCGCCAGCCAGGCCTGCCAGAACACCACCACCAGCATGAACACCAGATACACCCGCAGCGACCACACCAGCACCAGCTTCCAGCCTCGCAGTTGCCGCCGCGCCACCGGAACGTTCTTCGCCAACGCCAGCTGGTCCGGCTCCAGATTCGACAGCACGAAACCCGCGTCCGCGTCGCTCACATGCTCGACCTGGCTCATCGCATCACGCTCCTACAGTCTCCCGATCCACGCCAATGCGCCCGGCGCAACCACGCTAAGTCCATACAGAATGCCCGCAGCCGTCAGCACCACCACCACCGCCGCAGCCAGCGCATTCATCCATGCGGGGCTCTTCACCCCTTCCATAATTTCCTTGTCGTTCACCAGCAGATACAGAAACACCAGTGCGGGAGGCATCGCCAGCACCGCCACCA
>PMSS01000096.1 GCA_003167515.1 Acidobacterium sp.
CCCGGGCAGCACGGTGAACCTCGGTCCACAGCCGGGCAGCGGCGGCTCATGGAGCTGGACCGGCCCCGGCGGGTTCACCTCCACCGCGCGGGAACTCGACGGCATAACGCTGCCTTCGTCCACCAATAGCTTCACAGCCACTTACACCAACCCCGACGGAGTTACCAGCACCGAGACCTTCATTATCACCGTCGAATAGGCGCTGGTCTCACAAAAAGCTTCATGGCATCCGCGGATGAGGCCCGGCGCCCGGGGGTTCCCACGCGCCTGTAATTGGCGCGATGGGGTGGTCCGAAGCGGAGCTCACGGTGCCGATCGAAGCCGCGAACCTATATGAGACCGGTTCTAGGCCGCTTTCTTCGCCGCCTTCTTCTGTTTTGCCCACCGTGCGCGCTGCGCAGCGGCGATCCTTGCGCGCCCCTCCGCGCTCATGGTGTGGTGCCGTTTCTTCTTTGTCCCGCGTGCGGCCACGTGACCGCTGCCTGTACCTAACAGCAGCTCACGCGCCTGCCTGAGTCGTTGAAGTTCCTCATCAATGCTGACGATAATCGCGTTGGTTTCCATGTGTTCTCCTTTGCTGATTCTACCTGACCGGGACGCGAGAGAGTATCTTCGCGTTGATGCTGTTGATCTCGCCGCGAACCGATCCAATCATATTATCAAGGGCGGCGATTTCATTGGGCACCGCAGTCGCCCTTTCGCGTTCGAGTTCGATCAGACGTTCCTGGGCGGCGGCTAAGCGGCTGCCCAGTTCTTCTGCTGACACATCGGTGGACATTGGGCTTCCTCCGTGACCTATCCGCGATTTTACCTGCGATTTCTGAAAAATTGGGCCCCAGGGGGTGTTTCCGCTGGCCTTTTGTTTTGTTGGACCTGGATAGTAACTCTTTTTTTACGGTACCTGATGGCCTATGAAAACAGGTCAGTTGACTCACGAGTGCGAATGCGTCATTGACGCGTGCGAGCGATGGGATGACGCGGCCGGGGCTGACGCGGCCAGGGGTAAGACGGCCGGGAAGGGAGCGGTCGGCGCTTAAGGGCTTGGCTGACTTGGTTGCGAGATTTTGCATGGGTTGGCTGCTCCTTTCCGCAATAGAGAAAGCCCGCGCGGGCGGGCTTTTTCTTTTTACTCTATTAAGTTCAGAATAGCAGATTTGGAGGAAAAAACTGCCAACTTTCCTGGCGTGGAAGTCCCGGTTTATCAGCGATTGTTACTTTGGGGAAGTGGTGGAAACTTGACAAAAGAGCAGGGGATGAGGGTATTGGCCGGTTGTGATCCCGCGGGGTGGCCCGGTTAAGCGGTAGCAGCAATTGAGCAGAACGCCGGGATAGGTTCTCGAACGCGCCTGCGGGGCGGCTCAACCTGGAGCCACCCCGCGTGACGAGCGACAAAACTACCAGAGCATTGCGGTGATATTGCCGTAGGTTGCCAGGGCAGCTCCGCCAAAATTGTGGCAGACGACCCAAAGATCCGTGGGCCCCGTGGCGGTGTAAGAACCGTTGAGTGGAAGTGTGATCACCCCGCCGGTAGCAGCAGCCGTTGCCCAGGATGAGGGCCCGTAGGGCACTGAGGCCCCGCCGTTGGCGGTCGAAATCCAGCAGTATACAGTTTCTTCCTGGTTGTTGCCTGCTGTATTGACGATCGTTGTTTGGCCACCAAGCATATAGGTTCCGGCGTACGGCAGAGCCAAAACCATGACCGAAATGTTCCCGCCGCTACCGAGGTTATGGTCGCCGCTTGCATTGCTGGAATAGATCTGCGCGGAGGCGCTGTGCGCGGTGGCGAGGATGGTTGCGGCCGCGAAGGCGGCCAGGACGAAGGTGCGGATGATGGATTTCATGGTGGTCTCTCCTTTTGGATAGCGGCCTTGATGACCGCCTTCACTGATGAGTGCGCGGTGGGCGGGAAAAAGGGGCAAACGAATTGCAAATTATTTTTTGCGGAAGGTTGTTCGGGTTCGGGGCGTTGACCAGGCGGGGCCCGGCAAGGCTGATTCTATGGCTGTTATGGTGATGTTTGCGTGGTACTGTGGAAGCCACGTTGGAGCCGGGGCGCGCACGATGGAAAAGCCAGAAGCCGTGACGGAGCAGCTTTTCGGAGAAGCTCTGGATTTGCCGCGGGAAGAGCGGGCAGCTTTCCTGGATGAGGCGTGCCGGGGCGCGCCGGAAATACGTCGCATGGTGGAGTCTCTGCTCTCCGAGAACGACCGGCTGAGCGGCTTTCTATCCGAATCTCCTTTGCAGAAGGGTGAACCGTCAGGGGACTCGGTGGGATTTCCGGCACCGGGGACGCGGCTGGGGCGGTATCTGATCGTCGAACCGCTGGGCGCGGGCGGCATGGGGGTGGTATATCGCGCGCGCGATGAGAAGCTGGAGCGCGTGGTCGCGATCAAGATGCTTGCTCCTGGGGTGCTGAGGGGGGAAGAGGCGCGGCGGCAGTTCCGTCGCGAAGCAAGAGCACTGGCGAAGCTGAATCATCCGCGGATTGCGGCCGTTTACGACGTGGGCGAGCAGGACGGCGTGGACTATATCGTAATGGAGCTGGTGGAGGGCGAGTCGCTGGGTGCGAAGCTGCGGGCGGGTCCGCTGGCGGTGAAGGACGCGACCGCGATTGCGCTGCAGGTAGCGGAGGCGCTGGAAGAAGCGCACGAGCAAGGAGTGATCCATCGGGACCTGAAGCCGGCGAACGTGATGATGACGCCGAAGGGGAACGCCAAGGTGCTGGACTTTGGGCTGGCGAAGATGCTGGCTTTGGGTACGGATTCCACGAAATCGCTGACGGGGACGCGGGGGCCGGTGGGGACTCCTTTATATATGTCGCCGGAGCAGGCGCTGGGCCAGAGCGTGGATGCGCGTACGGATTTGTGGAGTCTGGGGGTTGTGTATTACCAGTGCCTGGCGGGGAGGCCGCCGTTCCAGGGGAAAAGCAGTATTGGGATTCTGCACGCGATCACGGAGAAGCCTCCTAAGGCGATTCGTGAGGCTCGACCCGATGTGCCGGCGCTGGCGGAGCAAATTGTGGATCGCGCGCTCGAGAAGGATTGCGCTCTGCGCTATCAGCGGGCGGCCGATGTGGCGACGGATCTGAAGCGGCTGTTGCGGGATCTGGAGCCGGGTGCGGTTGGGTCGGGAATAAAAGCGGCGAAGGTTCGGTCCGGCGGGCGGCGCACGGCGATGCTGGCGGGCGCCGGAGGTCTGGTAGTGGTGCTGGCAACTGCCTATCTGATGCGACCGACCGCGCCGCCTCCGCGAGTGACCGGGATTACGCAGTTGACTCATGACGGCACGTCGAAGCTGGCTGGGGGATCGGGGCCGCAGTCGGCCATGCTGACCGATGGGCCGCGAGTGTATTTCCAGTTGCAGGATCTTTCGCAGGCCACGGTGATGCAGGTATCTACAGCGGGAGGGGAGGCGGAACGGGTGCGGCTGCCTTTCCAGATGGCGGGGCTGGTCGACCTGTCGGCAGCGAAATCGGAGCTGCTGTTTCAAGGACCGCCGTTCAACACCAGCATGGGCACCGGGACGCTTTGGACGATGGCGGTGCCGGGCGGGCAGGCACGGCGGATCGGGAACCTTTCCGCGTTCGATGCAGCGTGGGCGCCGGATGGGGCTACGATCTACTACGCGGTGGGGCCGGAAATTCGGGTGGCGCGGAGCGATGGAAGCCAGGCGCGAAAGATTCTGACCGCGCCTGGGCAGCCGTACTGGATAAGGTTTTCGCACGATGGGCAGCTGATTCGATTCAGCAGCTGGGACGAGAAGCTGAATACGAACACTTTGTGGGAGGCGCGGTCGGATGGAAGTCACCTGAGGCGTTTGTTTGCGGGCTGGAACGCATTGCCGAACGAGTGCTGTGGCGCGTGGATGCCGGATGGGAGGTACTTTGTGTTTGCATCGGCGCGTGGAGGCTCGTGGAATCTGTGGGCGATGAGGGAGAAGCAGGACTGGTGGCGGAAGACGAATCCGGAGCCGGTGCAGCTGACGGTGGGACAGATGAGCTCGCAGGCTCCGCTGCCGAGCACGGATGGGAAGAAGATATTTTTCGTGGGCGCGAGTCCGCGGGGAGAACTGGAGCGTTACGACGTCGAGAAGAAGCTTTTCCTGCCATATCTGCCGGGGCTTTCAGCGGAGGGACTGGCGTTTTCGCGGGACGGGTCGAGGATGGCCTACGCTACGGTGCCGGAAGGCACACTGTGGCAGAGCAAGGCGGACGGCAGCGACCGTCGCGAGTTGACGTTTGCTGCGATGGAGGCGGGGCTGCCGCGTTGGTCGCCGGATGGCACGCAGATCGCCTTCTCGGGGCGGGAGCCGGGGAAAAGCTGGGAGGTCTACATTGTGCCGGCCGAGGGTGGGAATCCGGAACAGGTAACGTGGGGCGACAACGACGATCTGTATCCGAGCTGGTCACCGAAAGGCGATGCGCTGGCATATGGAGGTTCTTCTCCTGCAGCAATTTCTACGAAGAAGCATCCGATTGAAATACTGAACCTGAAGAGCCGGACGCTGACGGCGGTGCCCGATTCGGGCGGATACTACGCGCCGCACTGGTCGCCGGATGGACGCTGGCTGGTCGCGATCACCGCCGGTACGCAAATGCTGGCGCTGTACGACTTCTCCACGAGTAAGTGGGAGGGGCTGACTGAGTTATCGGGTAGTTATCCGAACTGGTCTCGCGATAGTCAATGCATCTATTTCAATAACGACCGCGATATGAGGATGCCGGTTTACCGAGTGTGTCTGAAGGATCGAAAGCCGCAGTTAGTGGTGAACCTGGCCAAACTGGGAACGCTTGCGACGGGAACCTTTGGGCAGTGGACGGGGATGGCTCCGGACGGGTCGATACTGGCGGTGCGCGATAACAGTATCGAGGAGATTTATGCGCTCGAGGCGCAGTGGCCGTAAGGGCGATTATTCTTCGGGCGGTGGTTCGGAGTCCGCAGGCGGCGAGCCGCCAGGGCGCATTTGACGGAAGAGCCAGATGCGGGCGAGGGACCAGTCGCGCTTGACGGAGCGGGGAGAGACAGCGAGGACCTGGGCGATCTGCTCGACGGAGAGTCCGCCGAAGTAGCGGAGCTCGACGACGCGGGCCTGGCGCGGGTTCTGGGCGGCGAGGCGGGAGAGGGCCTGATCGATGGAGGCGACTTCGTCGAGGCGGTCGGGAGAAATGGCTAGGTCGTCGTGCATCTCGACGCGGTTGAGACCGCCGGCGCGACGCTCGGCATTGTGCTGGCGGGCGTAGTCGACGAGGACCTGACGCATGACGTGGGCAGCGAGGCCGATGAAGTGGGCGCGGCTGTTCCAGTCGATGTCTTCGCCGGCGAGGCGGAGGTAGGCTTCGTTGATGAGGGCGGTGGCCTGGAGAGTGTGGTCGGGGCGCTCGCGGCGCATGTAGGCCTGGGCGAGGCGGTGGAGCTCGGAGTAGACGAGAGGGAGGAGGCGCTCGGCGGCGGAGGAGTTGCCGTCGTGCATAGCCTTGAGGAGCTGAGTTACTTCTCCGGGGCGGGGATCGGTCACGGTCCGATTTTAGAGCAGGGACTGAATGGGGGTGGGGGCGCGTGCTTTTTTGCACGCGCGAGCCCCATGCGACTCGCCGGCTTACGCCGACTCGCTCAGGGCAGGCTCCCCTTTTTGCGAAGGCCCCATTCGACTCGTTCGCTGCCGCGAACTCGCTCAGGGCAGGTTGTGCGTTTTTGTTTTTGCACATCCGAGACTAAGTTTGGCGAACTGGTGCGGGGGTTCGCCGCAGAGGTTGGCCGGGGGGAAACGCAGGTCCTTCGACTGCGGTTGTTCGCT
>PMSS01000443.1 GCA_003167515.1 Acidobacterium sp.
AGGACGCGGCTGGTTGTGTGCAGCAGGAAGGTCGGATCGGATCGACGCGGCGCGAGCTGGACGCGTGGATCAGAACACTTCCTCAACCCCGGATGATCGCTATGGAAGCGACGATCTTCACGGGCTGGATTTACGATCATCTGCTTCCCCATGCAGAACAGGTGAAGGTAGCGCATCCGCTGATGCTGCGGGCCATCGCCGCAGCCAAGCGGAAGAACGACAGGATCGACGCCGGCAAGATCGCCGACTGTCTGCGCTGCGACTTCCTGCCCGAGTGTCACATCGCCCCGACGCCGATCCGCGACCGGCGCCGCGTCCTCCGCTATCGCAATCTCGTCCAGCGGCAGTCGGTGCAGATGAAGAACCGCATCTCCGGGCTGCTGATGGAAACTGGTGTGAGTTACAACAAGCTGCGGCTGCACCGCATGGGCTACTTCGCACAGTTGCTCTCCACGAACGAAGAGATCCCCGACAGCATCCGTCCCCTGCTGCAACTGTGCCGCGAACACGTCGACCGTTCCATCCGGCTGGATCGAACGCTGCTGCGATCGCTCCAGCAGGACCCGATGCTGAGCCAACGGCTCGAGCGTTTGCGTACAGTGCCCGGCGTTGGCCCCATCACTGCACTGACCTGGGTGCTGGAGGTGGGCGATACCTCGCGCTTCCGTTCCATCAAGCAGGCCATCAGCTACTGCGGACTATGCGGCGCCGAGAAGAGCTCAGCCGACAAGGTGCTGCGCACTCCCATCTCCAAACAGCGCAACAAGCATATCCAGCGCATGCTGGTCGAGGCAGCCCGACTCGCTCCGCGCTACAGCGACGAACTGGCTCTGCTGTACGAACGGGAGCGACAGCGCGGGAACGCCAATCGCGCCACGCTCGCCGTGGCACGAAAAATGGTGGCTCATATGCTGGCCGTGGATCGACGCAAGACCGACTTCATCCCTGAAGGGAAGTTCAGATCTGCTGCAGCAGCCTGAACCCCTCTCGGGAAAGGAAAAACATCAGGATCATCGATGCGCAGGCTGCCAGGTCCCGCACATTACCGGCCGGGCGACGGAGGCAACTCCCGAGGCTCTCTTCGGATTGTTTCGGGACTGGCAGTGAACACAAACTCAATCTTCTGCGACGGCTCCCAGGAGCCCGAGGCAGCAAATGGATGTCCGGTTCTGCAGAGTGCAGGAACCAACCGCCGAGAGGCAAACGTGCGCAGCGCCAGCTCCTGATCGGGCTAACAACGCGCTCTCCAGAGCGCGTACGGATGACTCGTGCTTTTTCCTTGACAGACGACTTACATGGATGCCGGTTATACAGCCGCGATTCCAGATTTCGACGGTCTGTTCATGATTCCCGGAGACGAGACCGCCGTCGGCGGAGCCAATACTCACTTGCTTGACGAAATCAGAACATACGACAGCAGCGCCAATGCGGCGATCGCCCACGCTACAAGAAGAGATGTTTGGACCGGTAAACCGCATTCATCGGACCAGAATCTGTCAGGGCGGGCCGGATTGTACCGAACGTTGATCACATCGCCCACAGAAAGGTTATAGATCGAGGAGTATGTATCGACTCGGAGCTGTCCAGTGTGATAGCGCCCGTTCTCATCCTTGTATCGGAAGCTAACCACTGCAAGCTTGCAATTCCGGCGACCTTCGAATCGATAGACCCCTGCGACATCGGCCTCAGTCTCGGGCCAACGGTCGATGCCCCGCAATTTTCTCCAAAGTTCTTCTATCACAACCGAAGCAGTATATCCCCTGCCGACACAGTATTCGAATGAGCAAATCAAAATCGGATTTGCTCAATTCGATGAGGATTTGCGGCGGATTCGTGTCCCCGCTTTCGGGCCTGGGAGGTATTGTCGGCTACTGGGAAATTTCGGCATGATTGGCATGCAGCCGTTCTGTGCCAAAATTGTGCATTTTTTGCGCGGCCGATCTGTGACTGTGAATGTAGTGAATTGGAAAAATGAGCAAGTTGCCTGTTTTCAATTCCGCCTTGAGTCACGCCCGGTTACAAAAACGAAGCAACAAGTCCTTAGCGAACTTCGGGACACTACGCTAGCGGGGATGCCAAGAACTGCCATTTTGATCAAAATATCTGGGCGCATGGTATGATTTTGGCGATTTTTGTTGAGCGGTTTTGAGGATGCTGCGTCGTCGAGCCCATCCTGAGAGCGCTTAGTTTTTTGAGAGGTTGTGCCATGCCAGTGTCGCTGTTCTCCCTCTTCGGCAGGGGGCGCTCGATCGCCCCGGTTGCTGCGCTTTTGCTCCTTTCTGCCTGCGCGTTACGCGGGCAGGTCACGGTTGTCCCTACATATCCGCAGGTCGGGTCGTCGAATCCGATCACGGCTGCGCCGCTGGTGCCGCGGCCGCATACGAAGCCGTGTGTGGTTTCGCTGTTTGAGAATCTTGCGTTTGAGAATTACACGCCCGCGACGTTCGATTACACGCCGCCGGCGCATTGTCCTGGGCCGTGGTCGAAGGTGGTGTTTACGGCGGACTTCACGGTGACGGCGGGAACGCAGTACGACCGGACGGCTGCGTTTTATCTGGGGCACGCGAACATTTACTACGGGACGACGGCGGAGCCGCGCACGGCGCTGAGTCCGTCGTGGCACGTGGAGCGCGATGTGACGGACCTGTCGGCGATTTTCAAGTCGACGCAGACGGGCGAGGCAAACATCGGGAATTTTGTCGGGGTGTCGGGAGGCGTGGACTACAACGGGATTATTTATGCGAATGCGGCGCTGGAGTTTTATCCGGCGGACTTTCGGGATCGTGCGCCGCGGGTGCCGGATGTGGTGGTGCCAGTGAATGGGACGAGCGGCGATGCGGGGACGCTGAACACGACGACGGACCAGATTACGCAGACGCTGAATTTGCCGAAGAATGTGGAGAGTGCGTATCTGGATGTGATTGCGCAGAGCCAGATTGACGATGAGTTCTGGTATTTCTGCGTGCCCAACGATCAGACTGCGAACCTCGAGAGCTGCGGGAACACGGCGTTTCGCGAGACGGAGGTATCAGTCGATGGGAAACCCGCGGGTGTGGCGCCGGTGTATCCGTGGATCTTTACGGGCGGGATCGATCCGTTTCTGTGGGAGCCGATTGTGGGGGTGCAGACGCTGGACTTTGTGCCCTACCGGGTGGATTTGACGCCGTTTGCGGGGGTGCTGGCGGATGGTGGAACGCATACGGTGGCGGTGAGCGTGTACAACGCCGACAGCTATTTTCTGGCGACCGCGAATTTGCTGGTGTACACGGATCATGGCATCTCGACGGTGGCGGGAGGGGTGATCAGCAACACGCTGAGCGCGGCGCCTAACCCGACGATCACAGAGAACATCACGGCCAGCGCGGGGCCGACTTATACGGGGACGGTGGATACTTCGTCGACGCGGGACTTCACGATTCGCGGGTGGGTGAACACGTCGCAGGGGCGCGTGGAGACGACGGTGACGCAGAAGGTCGGGTTCACGAACGACCAGGTGTTCGATGTGTCGCCGACGACGGATGTTCAGAATGTGCAGCAGCTGAGCACGGTGGATTCGACCAGCGTGACCAAACAGGGATGGTCGGAGACGACGACGGAGCGGCACTTCCGGTATCCGCTGACGATTGATTTTTCGTATGTGGTGAACTCGGACGGTAGTGCGGATCAGACAACGACCGTTGACCAGGGATACGACAAGCACGAGAAGACCAGCCAGGGTGGATGGCCGGTGTATGAGAGCAGCGTGCACAACGAGGTGAAGGCGACGGATACGCTGCCGTTCGATGCGAGCGGGAATTTCCTGGGGCCGACGGGGAGCAAGACTTCGCAGACTTATACGTGGAAGGATTCGCAGGGGGGGTGCTATAGCCGGACGATCAAGGCGGCGGCGCAGGCGCTAACTTCGGTGGAGGATGGCAGGGACTGTGACCAGGGGTGGTGGCACTGGTAACGAGTAGCCTGTAGCGAGTAGCCGGGAGCCGGCCGGGGAAGAGGGGGCGGCCGGGAAGTCCCGGACGCTTTTCTAT
>PMSS01000385.1 GCA_003167515.1 Acidobacterium sp.
CGCTCCATGCTGTCGCCGTAGCGGCTGTCGCCGGTGATGCGGATCAGATAACGCGTGATCTTGAAGTGGCCGTAGGCGCCACAGGGGGTCTCGAAGCTGGCGTGCGTATCGGTGAGGCTCGCGCCCATTTTTCCGCTGCCGGGTGAGCGGAAAGTTTCGTTTGGGCCCCATCCACCGGTCGCGAACGATTGCGTGTCGACGACAAAGCCGAAGCCGTTGCGCGCAGCGCGCAGGTGCTTTTCGCTTCCCAGAACCAGGTACGCCTGGGACGCGGAGCTGAGCGCGTTCACATGGCTGTAGGCATGCTGGCCGGGAAGAACATTCTGCCCATCGGAGAGGGGATCGAAGTACGTGTCGTCCTGGAGGAAGCGCTTCGCGAGCGCGAGATAGCGTGGGTCTCCGCTGATTTGATACGCGAGAAAGAAATTCTCCGGCAGCGTGTAGCTCTCGTCCCACGTCCAGGAAATGTTGGGATGGGGGCGAGTCGCCATTTCGTCGCGGTTCAGCGCCTTGGGCGGAAGAAAGGGAAGCACGACGTCGGTGGCATGCGAGAGCACTACAAGCGCCTGCGGATCGTGCGCGAAACGATGGGCATCGATCAGGCCGCACGCGGTTTTGTCCGAAGTGTATGCCGGGAGCGGATAGTCTTCGTAAAACTTCGGCGTGATGGCCTCGGCATAGCCCCGCACGAGGTGGGCGATTTTCTGCTGCGTGGCGTCGTCACCCGTCGCAGCGTAGGCGCGCGCCAGGCCCGACATATATTGTCCGAACGTGTGGCCGGGAACATAGCCGGTCATATTCTTCGGGGGGTCGAAGTCCTTCGACCAGCTGTACCATCCGCCCATCGGCTCGCCAGGTGCGGGCAGGCCTGCCTTCTGGCGGAAAGGCTGCAGCAGGGAATCGTCGTTGAGCGCGAGAAAGTACGCATGGTTGGCGCGGAACTGCTCAAGCATGGGGCCGTCGAGCAGGCGAACGTCGCTGTAGTCGAACTGCTCCAGCCGTGTCGACCCGGAGAGAGCAGGCGGAGGCGCCGCGTAGGCGCGGTGGCTGACGGCAGCGGCTCCGGCAGCGGCGATCGACGTGGTAAGAAAAGTGCGGCGAGATACCATGGCTGATCTCCTTCTGCTGCGAGTGAACCACTATTTCATGGGCACACTCTCCGAACGCCGCTCGTCAGCGCACATCCAGCTCCATCACTTCGATCGTGTACGCGGGAACGCGGTGATGGAGCGAACTGCTCACGCCATGCAGACCGCTTTCCACCGGAACGACGGCCGTAGGCTGGTCGATGGTGTTCGTCGCTTCCGGGTTGTGCCCGGTCAGGGTGATAAGTTTGCCTTCCGGCGCCAGGCTCGCTCCGGGCAGGTTGATGTCAACAGCCTGCGGATCGGAGGTGGCGTTCACCAGCTTGACGTAGAACCGCTTCTTCGCTGAATCCTCGGTAACGGAGTAGAAGAACCGCGGGCCCGCGCCCTCCACTGACGATGCTGGCGTCTGGTCGCCGACGTAGCTGCCAAACATGACCTGGGCATAGTAGCTCGGCGAGCCGTAGCTACGCAGCGCATCATAGCCGATGAGGTCGGTATCCCACTGCATGGCGTTGGGACTGATATTCACCAGCAGCGGCGCATACGAGGCCATGACGATGATGTCGCTGTTGCGCTCGAGCCCGGTCATCCACGCTGCATCGCCAAGCGCAGCGCCCATGTTTGGGGTGGGCGTGCCTTCGCGTGTGGCCCACTCGCCGACGAAAATCTTCGGCCCGTTGCGGTCGGTTTTGTCGTAGTGGGTTGCGTCGTGGAAGAAATCTGTCGCGCGCAGATAGTAGTGCTCGTCGAGCACGTCGGGAGTCATGCTCTTGATGGGCGCGGTGGCAATCAGCTGCAGATCGGGATACTTCGCCTTGATCGCCTTGTAGAACTGCGCATAGCGCGCGTCGTAGCTGCCCGAAGTATCGAACCAGTCTTCGTTGCCGATCTCGACATAGGTGATGTGGAAGGGTTGCGGATGGCCGTCGGCGGCGCGCTGGGCACCCCATTTCGTATCGGAGCCGCCGGTCGCGTACTCGATCTCTTCGAGCCCGGACTGAACATAGGGGTCAAGGGCAGGGCCGGGATCGATGTGCTCGTGCATCAGCGAGTAGCCGGCATAGACAGCAAGCACCGGCTGCATGTGCAGGTCTTCGCACCACTCAAAAAATTCGAGCAGACCGAGGCCGTCGGTCGACCAGTAGCGCCAGGGGCTGGGATGGCCAGGGCGATCGACGCGCGGGCCGATCGTCTTTTTCCAGTCGTACCAGTCGGCTAGATGATCGCCCTCGAGATAGTTGCCGCCAGGGAAGCGCAGGAACTGCGGATGCATCGCTGCGAGTTTCTCCATCAGGTCGATGCGGTTGCCGTTGGCACGGTCATGGTACGTCGGGGGAAACAGCGAGACGAGGTTCAGCCACAAGCTGCCGGGATGCGCGACGGTGAGGACCAGGTGATTTTGGAGCGAGGGGGCGATCGCGGCTGTCTTCAGCGCGAATTTGTATTGTTTCCAGTCCGTACCGATTCCTGAAACAACCGCGCTGGCCAGGACTTTGCCGCTCTGGTCAGCCACCAGGCTGGCGGTCACGGGGCCCGTGTCCCCCGAATCCTCTTTGGCGTAAAACGAACCCTGGTATGTAATGTTGGGGCGCAGCGGGATGCCCCAGTAGCCGCCGTTCAGCACACCGGCGGGGCTGGACGCGGTGGCCTGGGTGACATCGATGCGGAGGCTGTGAGGCAGTGCCTGGCTGGGGCCGGTGTGTCTGTCCAGACTGATTTTTGCGCTGGAGGCGCCGTCTTCGACGAGGATCCAGTCATTGACTCCAGACCAGTCGGCGCGGAACGTACCGTTGCGAATCAACTCCGCATACAGGCCGCCGTCGTAGGAGTGATTAATCTCCTCGGTCATCAGGCCGTAAAGCGTGGGGCTCACCTTCGAGGCAGTCTGATCGGGATGGATGGTCAGAACAGCGGGCCCTGCGGTTTGTGCCGGAAGAAGCATGGCGGCGAAAAAGGAGAAAGCCAATGCGAGAGGAATCGCGAATCTTTTCGTTCTCATGGAAGGAACCTCGTTTTACAGGCGGCGAACGCCGAGAAAACGTATACCACAAACGCTGGCAGCTTTGTTACTCTTTCCTTTTTGCGCATCCCCTCGATCCGGAGGAACTGGACGGAAATGGGCCGGAAGTCGCGTCAATCGCAGAGTTTCGTTACTTGCCGGACCAGGTGAGACGCAGCAAGCCCACGCTCTCGCGCGGCAGCTCGATTTCCACCCGCACATCGCCATGGTCGACAGACACCCAGCGCGGCGACCCCGTCGTCTCCAGCTGACCGGCAGCCTTCAGCCTGAGATATTGCTCCGCGTTCGGCTCCTCGGGCGAGCCCATCTGCTTCCACACCTCGAATGCGTCGCTGTGGCTCTTATCGATACGAAACTCCTCGAGCAGTGCGCGATGAATCGCCGGCGGGATGCCGCGGATCGCGAGGCGAACCGGAGCAGCAGGCCCAGGCGTGTCGTCGTCCTGATAGTTCCACAGCAGAATCGCCGCGTTGTTGCCCGAGGATCGGGTGGCCAGCGCGTCTATTGCTGGTTGTTGGCGAACTCCCGATGCGACGACGCTCTCTGCCGGGATCGCGCCGCTGCTGGTTGCCGCGATGCGCTCGCCGCCCAGCAGTCCCGCCATGCGAAAGAAATTCAGTTCAGGCTTGTCGATACCATGGGTCGCCAGTGTGCGCCGGCCCGCAAATAGTGGTTGATCCTCGAACTCAAACGCCCACGTCAGGAATCCGGCCAGGTTGACGTGCTCTCGTTCCGCAAGTTCCAGCAGCCCCTTCATCGAGGCAGCCGTGTACGCGGGATACACGGTGCCGTTGCGATAAGCGTCTTCGGGATGCTGCTCCGGCGAGCAAGCTCCGCAGCCCTCCGGATCGGCCTCGCTCAGAATGATCGGTAATCCGCGAAATTTCTCTGAGGCATGAACAATTCCGAAACCCGTCTGCGCATTCTGCAGCTCGTGACCCAGGCCCATTTGCACATGCCCATCCACAAAATGCGGGCTGCCCTTCGCATGAAACGAGATGAAGTCCAACGGAACCGGCCCCCCCGTCGCTGCACTGCGGTCCCGCGCGCAGTGCCGCAGAAATGCCTCAAGAAATGCGGCGCTCTTGCTCCCGGGTGACGGTCCGGTCGTTGCCGGCCCTCCAACGCGCGCCGCCGGAATCGCCGCACGCACGCCAGCGGCTGCGTAATCGTAGAGCCGGTTGTACTCCTCTTCCGTTCCGTGCCAGTAGAAGATGTCCGGCTCGTTCCACACCTCCCAATACCAGTTCGAGACCTCCGCTTTGCCGTAGCGCGCGAGCATGTGCGCCGCTACCTGATGGACCAGCTCTTGCCACTTACCGTAATCTCTCGGAGGAAACGACCAACCCTCCACATCGCCGGGCTTGGTGGGCCACGGAATGTGATACGGATCGGGATGGCTCGACAGCGCCCTGGGCATGAAGCCGAGTTCCACGAAGGGTCGCACGTGCGCGCCGACCCACACGTCGAAAATGCTATCGAGAATCGTCCAGTCGTAGATGGACTTGCCGTTCGCGTCTTCGCTGTAGGCGTTACTCGAGCTCCACTTCAGCTCGGGTATCCCATTGCCGGTGGTCAGCAGGAAATGCGCGCGCACATATACCGGCCCCGGAGTTAGATCGTATAAATCCCGCAGCAGCGCCTGACCGTTCTTCGTAGTCGTGTAATTCGACTCGTCGTAGCCGAACCAGGGATAGACCGGCGTGAACGCGCCCAGGCCGTGCCCGAGATCCACCTGCACATTGGTAGCCGATTGGCCGACACCGCTGCCAATGGCGATCAGGAAAAATGCGGCAATAAGCATTCCGCGCATGGATTCGACCACCCTCACTCCGGCAACATGATCTGGCCTTTGACGCTGAACTTTCCCGTGACCACCGGCGCGCCAGTATCCGGCTGTCCGCCGCCAATGGTGATGGTGTAAGGACCTTCCGCGACGATCAGATCGCCAGCTTCGGTCACCATGCTGAGGTCGCGATCCTTCAGTTCAAACTGAACCTTCTGGCTCGCGCCAGCTTCCAGATGGACTCGCTTGAATCCGCGCAGCGCCCGGATCGGCGCTCCCTTGACGTCAGGGAAGGTGAGATACAGCTCAACGACTTCATCTCCGGCGCGGCTCCCGGTATTGGTCACCGTCACTTCGGCGCTGACCGGATCGCCTGCAGCGACGTCCCCGGTGGGCAAAGTGAGATTGCTGTAGCTGAAAGTGGAGTAACTCAGCCCATAGCCAAATGGATAAAGAGGCGTGCCCTTGAAATAACGGTAAGTCCGTCCCTCCATCGAGTAGTTCTCGAAGTTAGGTAACTGACTGACATCCTTATAGAAAGTCACAGGCAGCCGGCCGGCAGGATTATTCTTTCCGCTCAGCGTCTCGGCCACGGCCGCGCCGCCCTCCTCGCCGGAGTACCAGCTTTCCACGATTACGTTCGCGTGCGCCTGCGCCCAATTCACTCCCAGAGCGCTGCCGTTCATCAGCAC
>PMSS01000364.1 GCA_003167515.1 Acidobacterium sp.
CCGATATTCCGACACCGTTCAGCAGTATTCCGCTGGAGGCAGCCGATGCCGGCAACATCAGCGAGTTCGAGATGACGGGCCGCCAGTCGCGCGTTGCTCTCACCGCCGAGGGAAAGGTTTCCAACGCCACGATCCGCGGCTACTGGGAGGCTGACTGGCTGGGCACCGGCGTCACCTCCAACAACAACCAGTCCAACAGCTACGTCATGCGACAGCGCGTTCTCTTTGCCCAAGCGGCCCTGAACAGCGGCTGGACCTTCACTGGCGGCCAGCAGTGGTCGATGGTCACGGAATATACCAAGCTATTGAACAGCAAAGCGGAAGCGGTTCCGTTCAACATAGACCCGAACTATAACGTGGGCTTCGTATGGACCCGTCAGCCGGGCTTCCACATCGTCAAGAACTTTGGCACAGCCGCGGCTCTCGGTATTTCAATCGAGAACGACGAGATGCTGAATCCATCGTGCGCCGGTGCGATAGCGACCGGAACCGCGCCCTCCTGCCCGACCAACTATCTGTTCGGCGCTCCGGGCACTGGTGGCGGCCTCTACAACAACGGTGGCGCGCCGGCAGGTTCAGCGACGCCGCTTGCCGCATACTCCTATAACGTGGCTCCGATGTTCGTTGCCAAGATGGCCTTCGATCCGAAGTTTGCCCACATCGAAGTCTTCGGCGTTTCCCGGTTCTTCCGCGATCGCATCTATCCCAATGCAACTACGTCGACACCCGCCACGGGCGCTTATAACAACACGTCTCCGGCAGGCGGTGGGGGCGGCAGCCTTCGCTTCCACCTCGGCGGGATGGATCTGGGCCTGAAGGGGCTGTACGGTGACGGGACGGCTCGCCTGGGAACAACCACCCTCCCTGACGTGACGGTTCGCCCGGACGGTGCTCTCTCGCCGCTGCACTCCTTCTCCGGCATGGGCTTTCTTGAAGGACACGCGACTAAGCGTCTCGACCTCTACGCCTACTATGGCGGCGATTACGTCGGCCGCAACCTCGTCGATGTGGGTAAAGGCCAGGTGGGATACGGCAGCTACTATGCCAATGACTCCGGCTGCACCGTGCAAGCGGCTCCCGGAACCACTACCGGCACGGGAACCACGCCTGGGACCACCAGCACTTGCGCCAGCGCCACCAAGGACACTCAGGAGACCACCGTGGGTTACTGGTACAACTTCTACGCTGGACCGCACGGCCGTCTCCGCCAGGGTTTCCAGTACAGCTATGTGGCTCGCTACCTCTGGTCCGGCCTAGGCGGCGCGGGCATCAACACCAACGACAATGTCATCGAGACCTCGCTCCGCTACTACATGCCGTAGGCGCGCATCGAATCTCAAACACAAAGGACCCGCTTCGGCGGGTCCTTCTTGTTTCCAATTGTCATCCCGACCAAAATTGGGCAGTTCTTGCTTTTGACTCGACCTTGCTCTTGCTTTTTCCTGTTCCCCATTGCCTACTGCCTATTGCCTGCTTTACCCGACCGGCTGCTCTTCCTCCACCAGCGGCCCGTGGGTTGCCGCTGTGGGAACCGGCGGCGCCGGAGCATCGCCGATCCGTTCGGAGAAATTGCACTCGACAGTCGTTTGCGTGTCGGCAGCGGTCTGGCCTCTGCGCGGACGCCGCCTCGGCATCATCTCCTTATTGTTGGGGCACACCAGATAGAGCCCGCCGTACATGACGCGTTCGACGACGTAGCTCGACCCGCATTGCGGGCAAGGCTGCGCTACCGGCTTCAGGTTCGAAGTAAAGTCGCACTTGGGATAACGCGTGCAGCCCCAGAAGATATTCCCCGTGCGTGCCTTGCGCTCGGCGATGTCTCCCTGGCCGCATTTCGGACATTTCAGTCCCTCGATCAGGTTCTGCTTAATGTATTTGCACTTTGGATAGCCCGAGCACGAAACAAACTCCCCGTAGCTTCCCGTGCGCAGCACCAATTGCTTGCCGCACTGCGGGCACTTCTCATCGAGCGGCACAGCCGGCTTCTGCTGCTGCTGCTGGCTGAGCCGTCGCACTGTCTTGCAGGGCGGGTCTTCGTTGTATCCCGGGCAGGCCATGTAGGCGCCGAAGGGACCGCGCCTCAGAACCATCACCCGCCCGCAGTTCTCGCAATATTCCTCGGGCGGCGCACCGTTCTGTCCGTCACCGGACTGCAGATCCGGCTTCGGGGCGTAATGCTCCTTCGTGAAACCGCAGCTCACCTGCTCGACGGTCACCTTGCGGCCGCTGCCCAGGGCGCCCTCAATCCCCTCCGTCAGCTCTGCCTTATTCTTCGCCTCGGCGACGGTGGTCGACTCATCGCCCTCGGCGGCCTTGACCAGCACCGGATACTTGAGCTTCGACTCCACCTTCTTGAGGAGTTTCTTCGGGTCTTTCTTCCACGCCGTGGCTGAAACCAGAACCGGCTTTTCCTGGCTATAAGCGCTGCACGCATAAAACGACCCGAACTTGCCCCACTTCAGCACCAGCGGCGAGCCGCACAGATCGCACTTCTCGTCTGTCGGCTTCTCCATCCGCTTCACGTTTTCCATGTGCTTCTCGGCGCTCTTCAGTTCCTCTTCAAAGTGCCCATAGAAGCCCTTCAGCAGGTCGGTCCACTTCTCCTTGCCTTCCTCGATTTCGTCGAGTTCCTCTTCGAGCTTCGCGGTGTATTGCGTGTCGAAGATATAGGGGAAGTTCGCAACCAGCAGGTTCGTCACCACTGTCCCGATCTCTGTCGGATAGAACCGCCCGCCTCGGCCTGTCGGCGGTATCTTTGTCACATACTCCCGATCCTGGATGGTCGTGATGATCGACGAATAGGTAGAGGGCCGCCCGATCCCCTGCTCTTCCAGTTCCTTGACCAGCGACGCTTCGTTGTATCGCGGCGGCGGCTCTGTGAAGTGCTGTTCCGGAATCGTCCGGTTAAGCCGCAGCGGGTCCCCATCGTTCAGAGGAGGCAACGCGTTTTTCAGCTCGTCCTCATCTTCATCCGCGGTCTCGTTGGTCTCCTGATAAACCTTGAGGAAGCCATCGAACTTCAGCACCGAGCCGCTGGTCCGGAATTCATAGGATCGATCGGCCTTCGCTTCGATGTTCACCGTGGTCTGGTCGTAGACCGCTGGCACCATCTGCGATGCGACGAAGCGCTGCCAGATGAGCTTGTACATCCGATACTGTTCGTCGCTCAGGTATCGCCGAATCTCGTCCGGATGCAGCTCCGGGTTCGTCGGCCGGATGGCCTCGTGCGCGTCCTGCGCATCCTTCTTGGATTTGTAGACGTTGGGCGCGGCCGGGACATATTGCGGCCCGAACTTGCCTGCGATGAACTCGCGCGCCTCGGTCACGGCGTCTTCCGAGACGCGCGTGGAATCGGTACGCATGTAGGTGANNATGGTGCGCTTCACGCTGAAGCCCAGCTGGCGCGAACCATCCTGCTGCAGCTTGCTCGTCGTGAACGGAGGAGCCGGGCTTCTGCGCCGCTCCTTTCGCTCGACCGTGCGGACACTCCAGCGCGCCTTGCCCAGCGCAGCCAGAACGGCATCAGCAGACTTCTGATCCGGCAAGCTCGGTGCGCTCACGGTCGGCACTTCGGCTCTGACGCCGTCAATGCCGATGAACCGC